>CAZZVA010000010.1:18104-27567 GCA_964657345.1 uncultured Acetobacteraceae bacterium
CGTTCGCCGTAGAGAAGAAGGAGGATCCCCCGGTCTGTTTGGCCTCAACCTTTGCGCCTGCAATCGCGGCTCCCTGCGCGTCACGGACGACACCACTCACCCCAGTCTGCTGGCCGTAGACCGAAGGGCAGAGAAAGACCATGCCTGCAAGCAAAAGAGAGGCTAACCGGAAAAGCATCTTCATCTTCAAAACCCTTTCGAGACACTGGTTTGCTGCATGCTTGAACATCTTGAGCTCTGAGCCAGGTCCGGAGGACTTAGCCAGCAGCCCGCAGGAAGAGACGGCGTAGCAGCAGGTTCGCTCAGGCTGCGGAGCGCTGAGGAAGCTGGCAGTGGAACTGCGTTGCGTCGACGAAGCAGTCTGAGTGCGACCAGAACAGGATTTTGGGAATTGGCTAGATGCTAGAGAGAACGCGGCTGCGTGTCAATGCCGCGTCAACTTCGGCGAGCTTTCACAGACGCTTTCTCAGCCTATGCGGCTGCGGGACCGTGACGCCAGTGCGGCGAAGTGGACCTCCGTCATCCTCTTTCGTCTGCCGCGATGGAAGGACAGCACCGGTAAAGCAAGGCAGCATCTGCTCAACTGATATCAAACTGACTGACTGATCGAGGCAATTTAACTGTTATGGCAGAACGAAAGGTCTTCAGAGCAATCGCGGCGGCGTAGGATAACGAAAGCTGACGATGTTAGACGTATGTGCCCACTTTCAAGGGGCCAATGCCGTGTTTCATGTCGGACATAACATCGCAGGTTTTCAGGCACCTACCTTTTCAATTCAATCAGTAGGGCACACGCTTATGTCGACCCCCAACAGAAGCCATGACCTCTCTGTAGACGTTCCGCTCGTCAGTGTCTGCGTGACTGCGTATAACTCAGCGGCCTGGCTGCCACGAGCCGTCGCCAGTGCGCTGCAACAGCAAACGGCATTCCCTTTCGAGATCGTCATCGGAGACGATTACTCCGCCGACAATACGTTGGAAGTGTCGCGTTCGCTACAAAAGGAGAACCCGCAAATCATCCGGGTGCTGGACCGCAACGAGAAGCTCGGCATGCAACGCAACTACTTCGATACCTTTGAGCACTGCCGAGGCAAATACATCGCGTGGCTCGACGCTGATGACTCTTGGACAGATCCGAACAAATTGAGCCTGCAGGTGGCTGCGCTCGAGACGGATCAATCAATCAGCGCGTGCGGCCATTTCGTTCGTCAGGTGACCTCGGCAGGGGACGTGGTTCAGGAACGCTGCCCCATTATGGCTCCAGGTCGGTATGGCATCGCCAGCATCATCGCGCAGAACTTCGTTCCGTCGCCGAGCATCATGTTCCGTAACGGCATTCACCGCGCTCTGCCTGACTCATTCTTCGCCCTTACCGGTCTTGTCGATTGGCCCATTCTTCTGCAATCTGCGCTTTCGGGAGACATACTTCTGCTGGACAGCGTTATGGCGGACTACGTCTTGACTCCTGGAAGCGCTTACATGGCGAAAGGCCCGCTCTATCAGGATGCGATCGACCTGGAGTTCTATCGCGAGATGAGACAAATGCTGCCTAAAAGATGGAACCGCTCCATTCGTGCGGCAGAAGGCCGGCGGCATGAAGCCATGGCGTATCAGCTCGCGAAGCAGGCGAAGCTGTCACAAGCTCGGGCCGCCGCGCGCAAAGCACTTCGCACGCCGGATCTCATGGACAACGTTTTAAGTAAGGTGAAAGCAGTCGCTCACGTGGAAATGTACGGCGTAATGGCGAAATGGCTGACACGTTTCTAACCTAAGATATCAGCGGTGATATCGCCAGTAGTATCGCAACGAACTGCATCGATGTGCAAAGGTCTTTTGATTTCTTTGCCTTAGCTGTTCGCGACTGCGGTCGGTCATAGTTCCGCCCTTGCGGAGCCAGATACGTCGTTCTAGGGTTACCGACTTCTCATTTTGGGACAGGGCACTAACATCTTGCCGGTTGCTCTCCGATTTCCTATGGAAGGCGGGTTGGACGCTGCTATGTTACTGGCATAAGTCAGGGATGGACCCCATCACCTGACGCGCACGTGTTTTACCTTTGTTTCTTCCCAGGCAGGTAGTTGTGACATTACATTCCAGTAAGTACCCTTCCATTCTGGTGGGGGGCGGTCCGGCAGGCGTTGCGGTTCTGCTAAGCGCACATCGTGATGGCGTCCTCAGAAACCTATTACGGCGGGGATTGCTGATCGTGGAGCGTAGCGCCGCGCTCGGCGTTGGACAGATTGGTGACTACGTCATCAACTCCGACAGCACTGGCGCCACCTTTCTCGACCCTCTTCGAGCCGCTCATGAGCCAAAGCTTCGCCGGATTCTCGACAGTCCGGTTGCGAGGCGTATGGCGTCGATGTCTCAGGGCGCTGTTCCGCTGCAGGACGTTGGCGAGTTGATGGGCTTGATCGGAAGTGCCATTGCCAGCATCGTTGGGGAACATCCGCAAAGCGCCGTCCTCACCTCCTGCACCGCCATTTCGGCTGAAGCGCTCGCAGATGGCAGCTGGCGAGTGAAGGTGAAGGACATATCGGGTAACTCCTGCCTGATCGATACGCAGCGGCTGGTGCTTGCGACGGGAGCCAGCCAGCCCGGAAACAGGCTTGCAGGGGAACGTGTCGCTGGTGAGCGGGTCGCTGAACGGTGGGGACACCGCCTGTTGCAGTCAGGAGATGCCTTGTCAAAGGGCGGGCTCGAACGCGTGAGCCAGATGCTGCGTGACATTCCAGCACCGAAGGTTGCGATCCTGGGTGGTTCCACCAGCGCCATGGCAGTTGCGCATGCGCTTCTACACCGCCTGCCAGACGTGGAGTTTAAACAAGGCGGCGTCACACTGTTCCATCGCAAGCCTCTGCGGGTGTACTACACCAGTGCGGAAGAAGCCATCGCTGAAGGCTATAGTGAATTCGGCGCGGACGATCTCTGCCCTGTGACAAAGCGGGTGTTTCGCTTTGCCGGTTTGCGGCTCGATTCGCGCGAACTCCTGATGCAAGTTCGAGGCATCGGAGGCCGGCCCGCCGAGCCCCGCATCGCACTGCACCAATTGCAACAGGAGGATCCTGAGGCGATCTCCCACATCGACGCGGCCGATCTGGTGATCGCGGCTTTTGGCTACCGGCCGAACGCGCTGCCACTGTTCGACAGCCAGCGCCAGCCGCTTCCGCTCTTTGCAAGTACGAGTCCTGCCGCGCCCCTGGTGGATACCGAGTGCCGCGTGCTGAAGGCAGACGGTGAACCTATTCCCGGCGTCTACGGTATCGGCTTGGCGGCGGGGTACAGACCGCGCGGCAAATTCGGCGGTGAGCCGAGCTTCGCCGGGCAGGCAAACGGACTCTGGCTATGGCAGAACGGCATCGGCTCGGTAATCGCCAAAGCGCTGCTTGCCGCTCCGCCGTCTTCCACCGTTGTGAGTGGACCTCAGTTGGTTCGCCGGCCTGCTTCCTCCCGTCGCACGATGCAGCTGCCGATCGCGGGGATCGCTTGAGCGCGAGCCGCATTCCACTGGCCCAGCCTCGCCCGCCAAAGTTAAGCGAGGCGCTGGCGGCACTGCGCGCCATCGAAGACAGCAACGTGTTCAGCAACTTCGGGCCCGTGAACACGACGTTCGAAGAAAGCATGACACGCGATCTGTTCGGCGGAACCGGCGGATGCCTCACCGTCTGCAATGCGACGACTGGTCTTATGATCGCGATCCGGGAGGCCATCGCGAGCCGCCCGGATCCGAAGCGGCGCTATGCGCTAATGCCCTCGTTCACCTTTGCAGCAGCCGCACAGGCAGCTCTATGGAACGGGCTCACACCGCTGTTCTGCGACATCAACTCGGTGGACTGGTCGGCAGAGGCCAGCTCAGAACTGGAGTTGCTGGAGAAGTTCAAGGACCAGATCGCCGTCATTGTGCCGTATGCCACCTTTGGTTATGACATTGATCTTGCCTGGTACGAGAATCTTCAAAAGTCATATGACATTCCCGTTGTCGTGGATGCAGCGGCGTCTCTTGGCACCATCTCGGCCAATGGCAAGGGATTCGGCAGCGGCTTCTCAGGAGCGGTGATCTACTCCATGCATGCCACAAAGTCCTTTGCCACGGGCGAGGGCGGCATCATCTACAGCGGCGACACGGGACGGATCGCCACGCTTCGCGCCATGAGCAACTTCGGCTTTGGCGAGCCGCGAAATGCGACGATGATGGGCTTGAACGGAAAGATGAGCGAGATCGCAGCGCTCCTTGCGTGTCTGCGCCTGGAAAGCTTCGAGGACGTGATGCAGAGGCGCTCGCAGATGGTCGCGCTGTATCGTTCCTTGCTGCCCGAGCTCGACTTTCAGCCGGTCAGGCAGCACCGCCAGGCGCACCAGTTTACCTCGGCTTTGCTGCCCCGACACCTGGCATCGCATCGCGCTCGGATGCAAGCGCAGTTGCGGCGTTTGGGCATCGAAACTGCGAACTACTTCTCGCCACACGTGGCCGAACAAGGTCAATTCAAAGAGTTGGCAAGTCTAGTATCGTTGCCCGTCACGAACGAGATTGCGTCCCGTGTAATTACGCTGCCGCTGTTCGAATCCCTGACGGACAGCCAGATACGGCATGTTTGCGCCAACGTCAGCACCGCACTGAGCTCCACCAGCACGAACACGACTGGCGCTTATCTTTCAGTCGCGTAGCAAGGCGCCTCTCGCGGCCCGACAGCGCCACGTGATCTGCCACCTCGGCAGTAGTCGGTTTTACCAAACTCGTCTCAGCGCAAATGATCCATTTGCACCCGGCTGCCACTTAGGGTGCGCGGACGCGCGTCGCGTCCTCCGTTTGCTGGTGTAGCCTGAGTTTCACAAGGGAGAGAAATGAAGACGAAGACGTTGGTTATAACTGGCCTGTTGTTGCTGCCGGGCGCGTCGACTGTGGTGAGCGCACAGGAGAAAGAAGACCGGACGCTGCTAACGCAGCAGCAGATGACGGCCATCATCAACGAAGTGTCGGGCGAGCGCGCCATGCATCATGTGCTCGAACTTGTGCCATACCAGTTTGTACGTCCTACCTCCGAATACCAGGGCCATTTTCGCGAGGCAGAGGCGATGGCGAAGATGGCCAAGGACTACGGCTTCAGTAACGTCGCCATCGAGGACTATCCCACGGGGCAGACGTATCAGCCGATCGTCGGCGAACTATGGACGACTTCGCCCAAGAGCGTGAAGATTTATGACATTCACGACATCCCTGAATCACTCGCTTCCACAAACGCCAACGGAGACATCAGCGGCGACCTGGTCAGCGTGGGACAGGGTACGGCAGCGGACTTCGAAGGCAAAGACGTCAAAGGCAAGTTCGTTCTGTCACTCGCGCCAAGCGGCCTTGCGGCCATCTACACTCGCGCGGCGGCCGCGGGCGCGATTGGCGTCGTGGGTATCAGCGCGATCGGAGCCGGCGACCGCGCGGTAGACTACTCCACCGAAGTGGTGTGGACGACGGTGAATGCACAGCCGAACACCGCTGCGTGGGCGGTATCTCCAAAGGTCGCGCGCGAGCTGGAGACACAACTCAATCGCGGTCAGAAGGTGACGATGCGCTCGCTTACAAAGAGCGAGCAGGTGCCGAACAAACAGGAAATCGTTCATGCAGAAATCCCGGGTGATGGCAGCACTACGCAGGAGGTCGCAATCGGCGGTCACCTGTTCGAGTCGTACATCAAGCAGGGCGCCAACGATGACAGTTCGGGATGCGCTTTGACCCTTGAGATCGGGCGCGCTTATCTCAAGCTGATCGCCGAGGGCAAGCTGCCTCGACCAAAGCGGACGATCAACTTCCAGTGGGTGCAGGAGATCAGCGGCACAAATGCGTGGTTCACGGCGCACCCAGACAAGGCGAAAGTCATCATAGGCGACCTGAACTTTGACATGGAAGCGCTGCGCCTGAGTCAGAGCCGCAGCTTCTGGATACTGCAGCGCACGCCCGATACCTTCCCGTCGTACATCAATGACATTGCCCAAAGCCCCATGGAATACATCGCCGATGTCTCACGCGAGCGTGTTCGCTTCCGCGGCACTGGCTATGGCGCATCGCAGCCGGTTGAGTCGCCCAACGGCAGCACCGACGCGTTCTACATCAAGGTCGACAAACACTACGGCTCCAGCGACCACGTGACGTACATGCAGCACGGCATCCCCGCCGTCATGTTCATCACGTGGCCCGACATGTGGTACCACTCCTCGCAGGACACGCCGGACAAGCAGGACCCTACGCAATACAAGCGTGCAGCCGCTGTCGGAACGGCTGCGCTGGCGGCGCTTTCCTCCGGCACAGACGAAATGGCCGCGCGCATCCTGAACGAAAATATCGGCCGCGGCCTGGCACGCATGGGCGAGTCGCACACGAAGGGTCTCGGCTACATCGCCGATGCAACGGACGCGGCATCACTGACCTTGGCTTACAAAGAAGCGCGCGTCGCAATCCTTCATCAGGCAGAGGTCGAGAAGGGCGTTGTGAGTTCCGCAAGCGTGCTGTGGACGAACACTTCCAACGGCAAAGGTAAGACATCTGCCTTTGCTCCGCTGATCGATCAGCGCGCCTCAGTGCTGTTGAACGAGGTGAAGGCAGCCTATCAACTGCAGGCCATGCAGCGTGGCGTGCCGGCGACCGAACCTGCCATAACACCGCAGGAGAAGGAAGCGGCCGCCCTGACCGTTGAATCCGTTCCCCGCCCCGCTGGCCCCGGAGGCCTTGGAGGGCAGCGCGGCGGGGGTGGTGGCGGCGGACAACGTGGCGGTCCACCAACCGGACCGCAGCTCCCGCAGGAGATGAATGCCGAGTTCACGATCCTTCTGGGCCAACATAAGACCGCCCTGCAGATCCGCGATTTCTTGTCAGGTGAGTTTACGCCCCTGCCGCTGGCCGACCTGATGGCGGTCCTGCACGCGCGTGAAACTGCCGGCACGATCAAACTGGTTCCAGCAACCACGCCGAGGACGGGTAGATAGGGCGCTCGGAGCTACTGTGCCGCAGCGCCGGTGCTGTCAATGATCGGTCCGCTGTTGACGGGTATGAAGTCGTTTAACGTCAAGGACTGACTGAGCATGTTCAGGTCATCTCCGTTCCACCGGGCATCGTTGTCCGATGTCACCAGGCCCGTCAAACCGTTGTCGGCGACGACGATGCCATAGGTCTTCATGGCCTGTACGATCGTCTGATTGATTCCGGAGTAGGGACTCGCATCGAAGTCGGGCCGCAGGCGCAGACGCATGCCCATGTAGGCCATCGAGCTCCAGTTGTTACCGGCGGCGTGCGATGCTGGCGCGGAGAAGACACCGCCATTCGAGTTGGCACGGGTGAGGTTTACCGTGAAGCGCAGGGCATGGTTGATGGCGCCACTGTTCGCCTCGTCGAAGCGCAGGAGCAGCGGCAGAATGGGAAGGCCGGCCGCGTCGGCGGAGTTCTGGCCCAGCGATCCCTGGCTCGGCCGGGAGACATCCCAGCAACGGGCAGCGTCAGCGCTGTAGGCCGCCGATGCTGTACCGGCATTCGTAATGCTTGTGCCGAACAGCTCGTAAAGCCGCGACGTGGCTACGTCCATCACCAGCATGTGCCGGTCGCCGGTAGGATTGTTCGCGCCTTCGATCATGCCGGGCTTCACCGGCCAGTGCGTCGATACAGTCGCCTGCGCTGCCATCGCGCTGCACGTTGCACCGTCATCACTTCCCCACTCCGGATGATTGATCGCGACGTTTGCGAACACATCCGGGGTCTGGCTCGAATCGATGACGACCCATGGCATGGTGGTGTCGAAGTTGATATGGTTCGTCCCGAAGGTCGCTTTGAATGTGCCTGCAATTGGCTTTGGAGTGAACTGCCCGTCGCCGTAGCTTGAGTTCAGACTGCGGCTCTCGTCCGGATACTGCAGCGCAGTCTGGTTCAGCGACCATCCTGCAGTCATCATCTGCGGAGGCAGTTGCGGCGCGGCGGGCGTTGCAGCGGTGGACGGCGGCGCAATCGGCAGCGTAGCCGTAAGCCTGGGCGCCGCGGCAGATCCGCTCGAACTGGCGTCCTGGCTGGTGACGGGCGCCGAAACGGTTGATGTCACCGGGAGTGAACCGCTATACGTCTTGCCGTTGACGACCACGGTGACAGTTGCATAACTGTCTGTGGCAATGATCTGCGATGAAGAGGCCAGGCTGAAGAGTCCGAGCGCCAAACCGAAGGTCCATTTGATCACTTGTGCCTCGCTAGGGACACGCTCGGGTTGCAGCCTACCCGCTATGCCCTACCGCTCTCTTCGGCTCAGAAACGCGAGACGTGAGTCTTTTCTCAGAAAGCGGCTGATCGACTCGCTACTTCTGTATTGTGCGATCGGCCTTTGTCAGGCGGCTTGACACTTGGGACGCGGACGGCAGATCGGAGACGTCCCACCCGCCACCCAGCGCCTGGATCAACTGCACGGAGGCTGTCATCTGCTGGGTTCGCAGGGTCGCGAGCGCGCTCTGGTCCGTGAGGAGTGTGGTCTGCGCCGTGACCACGTCGATGTATGGATCCACGCCCGTCTCATAGCGAGCCGTCTCCAGGTCGACGGCCTTTTGCGCAGACGTAGCCGCAGCCTGTTGCTGCTGGTACTGCCGCGAGAGGATGCGCAGCGCCGCAATGTTGTCCTCCACCTGCTGGAAGGCGGTGAGCACCGTCTGGCGATACGCCGCGACGTCAGCGTTGTATGTTGCGATGTACTGGCTTACCGTGGCGCGGCGCAGGCCGGCATCGAAGATCGTCTCCGGCAGCGACGCGCCGACGGACCAGAAACGGCTGGGCCAGTCAAACAGCTGAGAAATGGCAGAGGTTTCCGTGCCGCCCTCGGCAGTCAGGCTGAGCGATGGAAAGTATGCCGCAGTCGCAACGCCGATCTGCGCGTTTGCAGAAGCCATAGTGCGTTCTGCCGCGGCAACGTCCGGACGCCGCTCCAACAGCTGCGACGGCATGCCGATCGGGATCGCGGGTGGAGCGGTGTCCAACGGCTTCTCGGGGATCGAAAAGGTCGAGGGATTGGTGCCGATAAGCACGGCAATGGCGTGCTCATACTGAGCGCGCAGTACTTCGAAGTTCGTTGCGGCTGCTTCGGCATTTTGCAGCGTGTTCTCCGCTTCGATCACCGCTGCCTGATCGTCAATGCCCGTTTCATACAGGGCACGCGTCAGGTCGACAGCCCTGCGATCGGCTTCTATGGTCTTGCGGTAGACGTCGATGGACGCGTCCTGCCCGCGCACCTCGAACAGGTACACAGCCAGGCTGGCTTGCTCGGTGAGCCGCTCATTCTCCAGGTCAGCCGCACTCACCTGCGCGGCGAACTGCGACGAGCGAATCTGGCTGCGGACCTTGCCGAAGAGGTCAGGTGCCCACGAAGCCTCGAACGGCAACGACCAGATCGTGCTCTGCTGACCGGCTTCTGTGACCGTTCCGGTGCTTGTCGTTGTACCGGTCGTCCCTGTT
>CAZZVA010000011.1:0-27539 GCA_964657345.1 uncultured Acetobacteraceae bacterium
CGCCGACGCTGCGGTGTTGTTTGCGGAAGAGGGTGCAGAGCTGATCGACGAGCGAACTTTTGCCGGCACCGGGCGAACCGGTGACGCCGATGCTGAAGCCGTGGCTGCAGCATCCATCGCGCAGTTCGAAGCAGGCAGCGAGAAGGTCGCGGGCTTCCGAGGCGTCGTCCTCAACCAGTGAAATGGCGCGTGCGAGTGCGCGGATGTTGCCGGCGCGGAGTTGTTCGACGAGTTGCGTGATCTCCGGCGCAGGCATAACTCTACAATACGACGGAGAGCTCGGTGCCCACGCGCGTTCGTCCTAGTCCTTCAACAACTCGCGTGCGATGACCAGCCTCTGTATCTCGCTCGTGCCCTCGCCGATGGTGCAAAGCTTCACGTCCCGGTAAAACTTCTCCACCGGATAATCCTTGATGAAGCCATAGCCACCGTGCAACTGCACAGCTTCATCGCATATGCGTACAGCCACCTCGCTGGCGTGCAGCTTGGCCATGGCCGAAGCCAGCGTCGTCTTCTCGCCGGCATCCTTCATCGCAGCCGCACGCAGGGTCAGCAGACGAGCCGCGTCAAGCTGCGTCGCCATGTCAGCCAGCTTCCACTGGATGCCCTGGAAGTCAGAGATGGCCTTCCCGAACTGGCGCCGCTCCTTCACGTATTTACGCGCAGCATCGTAAGCGCCGCGGGCAATGCCAAGAGCAAGAGCAGCAATGGAAATGCGGCCGCCATCGAGGATGCGGAGAGAATCGACAAAGCCTTCGCCGAGTTTGCCCAGCAGATTTTCGCCTGGGATGATGCAGTCGTCGAAGATGAGTTCTGAAGTGTCACTGGCGCGCAGGCCGAGCTTGTTTTCTTTCTTGCCCGAACGGAACCCGGGCGTACCTTTTTCAACGATGAATGCAGAAAGCCCGTGCGTCCCCTTCTCTCGATCCGTAACAGCGATGACGACGGCGACATCGGCATAATGGCCGTTGGTGATGAAAATCTTGTTCCCGTTGAGGACCCAGTTATCGCCCTGGCGGACGGCTGTCGTGCGCGCCCCGGCTGCATCCGATCCCGAACCGGGCTCGGTCAGACCCCAGGCGCCCAGCCACTGGCCGCTGGCGAGACGCGGAATGTAGCGGCGTCGCTGCTGCTCATTGCCGGCGACGAAAATATGGTTGGTACACAGTGAATTGTGCGACGCGACGATAATGCCGATAGACCCATCGACTGCCGACAGTTCTTCAACCGCGAGCATGTAGTCGGTATAGCCGAGGCCGGTGCCGCCGTACTCTTCCGGCACGATGATGCCCATGAGGCCAAGCTCGCCAAGCTGCTTCACGACGCCCGCGGGGAACTCGCTGGCCTCATCCCATTCCATGACGTGAGGCGCAATCTCGCGGGCTGCGAATTTGCGGATGGTGTCGCGCAACTGCTCCTGATCATCGGTAAGAGAAAAGGAGTGTGGACGGGATGCTTCGTGGGTGCCGGGGAGGGTGCTGGATGCCATTGAGTAAAGACCTTTGCGGGTTGACCGCGAGGAAAACCCTGAATCCTATCATTGGCGGGACAGGATTGTCACGGGTAGTGTTTCAAGCACTCGTCGAAGCAGTGGTTGCGACCAGATAGCGCAACTTGAGCGTCTATCACCATCAAACAAATACTGACGATATTGGTATGGAGACTGTCCGGTACTTCCGTGTATAACCGTCGCTAGCTCAATCGATTCAAATCTCTCCGGGTCGGCTGCCGTGGCAGCGCGGTTTCGATGCGCGAGAAAGGTCTTGGATGTCGGACGGTTGGAAGCCGAAGCATAATCCCTGGGTCATCGCGTTGACCGTGACGCTGGCAACGTTCATGGAGGTGCTGGATACCTCGATTGCGAACGTGTCGCTGCCGCACATTGCGGGCTCCCTGGCGGCCAGCCAGTCGGAAGCGACGTGGGTCATCTCGTCGTACCTGGTGTCGAATGCCGTCATCCTGCCGATTAGCGGCTACCTGGCGAACCTGATCGGGCGCAAGCGGTTCTACATGTTGTGCGTAGCGATGTTCGGCATCAGCTCACTACTATGCGGACTGGCGCCGAACCTGCCCCTGCTGTTGTTCTTCCGTGTTCTGCAGGGCCTCGGCGGTGGAGGACTTGCAACCTCCGAGCAGGCGATCCTCGCCGACACCTTCGAGCCGAAGAAACGCGGCCAGGCCTTTGCCTTGTACGGGCTCGCCGTCGTGACGGCTCCAACGATCGGGCCGACCATCGGCGGCTGGATCACTGACAACTACAGCTGGCACTGGATCTTCTTCATCAACGTCCCGGTCGCACTGATCTCGCTGTATCTCACGAACCGTGTCGTCGAGGATCCACCCTTCCTGATTGAGCAGGTGAAGAAGGCTCGCGCCGGGTTGATCCGCATCGATTATCTCGGCTTCTTCCTGACCGCGCTGACCTTCGGCAGTATGGAAGTCGTGCTCGACAAGGGGCAGGAGGACGACTGGTTCGGCTCCAACTTCATCGTCCTGTTCACAGTCCTGGCCGTTGCCGGGCTCATCGCTCTCATAACCTGGGAGCTGCTGCAGGTGCATCGCAAACGCAAACCGATTATCGACCTGCGCCTCTTCAAAGGCCGGACCTTTTCGCTGTCCTTTGGCATGATGTTCGTCCTTGGCATTGCGCTCTACGGAACGACCGTGCTCATCCCGCAACTGCTGCAGACGCTGATGGGGTATACCGCGACAAAGGCAGGAGAGACCCTGAGCATGGGCGGCGTCGCAACACTGATTTTCATGCCCGTGGTGGGCATCCTCATCGGCAAGGTCGATGCGCGCTACCTGCTGTCCTTCGGCTTCCTGGTCACTGCGCTGGCGCTCTTCCACATGACCACGATGGACCTGCAGATGAGTCCCGGATATGCGGCGCAGCTCCGCTTTATCCAGGCCTGCGGGCTTGGATTCCTTTTCATTCCCATCCAGACACTTTCCTACACAGGGGTGAGGCCGGAACAGAACAACGACGTGTCCGGCCTGACCAACCTGGCGCGCAACATAGGCGGCTCCGTGGGGACAGCGCTGGTGGCAACATTGCTGGCTCGCCAGTCGCAGCGGCACCAGGGCTACCTCGGCGCGCATATCACAGGCGCGGAGCAGGTCTTTCGCACGCAGATGGCAGGGCTGCAGAATCACCTGATGTCGTCGGGCTACAGTGCGTCTGCGGCGCATGATGGCGCGATGGCCCAGATGTACCGGCAGCTTGGCTTGCAGTCGGACATGCTGGCTTACCTCGACATCGTGCGTTTTTTTGGCATCGCCGCATTGTGCATGGTGCCGCTGGCGTTCCTGATGAAGAAGGCGAAGGGTGGCCGCGCAGCGATGCACTAGAGATTGCCCGCTGGCTTAGGGCGTTACGGATTGAATGAACGTCTCCGCTGTGCCGTCTTCAGGATTCACAAAATGGATATCACTCGGATCGCGCCGCGGCGTGTCTACGGAGAAGAAGACCAGCGGCTCTTCAAGAATCTGCGGGATACCATGCACAGTATTCCGTTCGAAGAAAATCAGCTGTCCAGGACCGACTTCGACCGGCGCCTGATCGCTGCTGAAGAATAAGGCACGTCCTGACAAGACCAGCAGATACTCGTCACAGGTCTTGTGATAATGGGCGGGCGTGGCGCGGTAGACGCGGAAAACGCGCGCACTGGCGTTCGGCAGATCCGTCAGCCGCGTATCGACGAGCATGGTGGACGCTGCATCGGGCAGGGACGCGGCGATCGCCTGCAGGTCGAAGATCGCGGAGGAATTGCCTGGAAGAGTCTCGGACGTATGTTCCATATCGAATCACTGTATCGAAGGCAACTGACGTTCGGCTGCTCCCAGGATCAAGCCGGCATTCTCTTTCTCACGGTGATCGGCAAAAGATAGTTGTTGATGGCGGTCGGCAGGACAACGATCACGTCCGCGCCCAGAGCGAGTTTAGCCAGCAGGCTGTGATGGCGCTTCTGGAAGGTGGTGGCGAGCAGGAAGTCGGTTGCGACGGCGCCCGCCTCGAATGCTGCCAGCATGGGCTTGTGATTCGCGATCAGATCCGGAAGATTATCTTCATGCAGGCAGTGGCAGGATGCGTGCTGGTCCCGCCAGGTTCCGGAATAGTCAAGCGTCCGGGAGGCCGCCGCCGCGGCCAGGAGAGACCATTCGGCCCGGTCCAGCAGGGCTTGGTGAACCGCCGGCAAAGTAACAGTGGCGTTGCTGCTGGAGAACTGCTGGGCCGGCAATGCCAGGGGAGAAGCGAGAACCAAAAGCACCAGAGCTGCTCCCGCAAAGGAGTACGGACCTCTTCGACAGCCGCACTCTCGCAGCCGCGCAGACGCGCGGAAATTCATTACTGAATGCATAGACATCCTTAGTGGCTCGATGGTCTCCACTTTTTGGTAGGCTCGACGGAACCGAGAGATTGCCTGAAATGTAGCAGTGAAGGTAGCACACGGCAATAACCCGATCCTTGCAATACGAGAGGGAAGACCCGAATCGGGCAGCCGGTTGAATGTCTCCTGCTGACGACCGGGCTTTCATAGCGCGCAGGGTGAATCTTTATGGAAGCTTTATCGCATTCCGGTAACACTGCACCGATTCCTGCTGCGCGAGCAGTCGCAAAGCGTAATATCTGAAATCGGTAGCTGGCCCTGAAAGTGAGGCCGTGGAGCGTTTCTACCTCTAGTGCCGTGAACCTTCTCCTTAAACTTCTGATCACAACTTCGCTTCTCCTGCTCGGCTTCGAGTGGATGGTGTATGCCTTTCACCTGCTGAACCGGCCCAGCGACCGTGCCGTGATCGAAGGGACAGCCTGTCTCACGGTGTTGTTTCTGATTTTGCCCTTCGTACTCTGGCGCCTCTGGAGGAGGCCATCATGAGCATCTATCAACAAAATGAACCCTTGCGCGGCGTAGTGTTGCCGCAAATGCCGCAGCTGCCGAAACACCTTTTCCGGTTGGTGGGTCTCGGCATCGCCGCCCTGATTGGCCTGTTCATCTTTTTCAATTACGTGTTTGCCGTCACGCGGATCGGCGCGGGCTATACCGGCGTTGAGATCCTTCTATCCGGCAGTCAGCGCGGCGCATCGGAAATTCCGATCCGCACGGGCTGGGTCTTCTACAGTCCGCTGCGCAGCCAGATCATCGAATTTCCGACCTATGTGCAGACCGTGAAGTGGACCAAGAACCTGGACGAAGGCCGGCCGTCGAATGAAGAGATGAGCTTCAACTCGAAAGAGGGCATGGAGATCTACGCGGATACTTCGCTCTCGTATGCGATCGAACCGCGCAATGTGCCGGACTTCTATCTCAAGTACCGGGTGAGCGACCTTGAGAATTTCACCCATGGCATCCTGCGCGACATCGTGCGCAATTCGCTGAACGAAGTGGCATCGACGTTCACGGTTGAGCAGATCTATGGCGAGCAGAAAACGCAGTTCCTCCACCAGGTGGAAGCACTGATTCAGCAGAAAGTTGCGGGCGTCGGTGTCGTGGTGCAGCAGTTCGGCTTTATCGGCGCGCCGCGGGTGCCGGAAGTGATTGCGAATGCCATCACCGGCAAGGCGCAGGCGATCCAGAATGCCGAGCGCGCCAACAACGAACTGGCGGAGACACAGGCGCAGGCAGCGAAGAAGATTGCCGAAGCAGATGGCGATGCGAAGTCGAACGTAGCGCGCGCCCAGGGTGAGGCAGAAGCCAACAAGATACGGCAGACGTCGATCACACCCCAGCTGCTGGAGCTGCGGCGGCTGGAAAATCAGCGCGATCTGATTGCGCGATGGAATGGGCAACTGCCGCAGGTGGAGACCAGCGGGCAGGGTGGGGGGATCCTGCTGCAGCTTCCAAAATCGCAATGATGCAATGGCTGGCGGCCCGTGAGACTGGGCCGCCCGCCACTTTCCAGAATCGGTAAACTAACGCTGGTCGAAGCTTACGAGTTTCACGTATGGTGCCGTCTTGATCCGCCAGGTCGCCCGCGTCATCGAAGCCTCGTGGTCCGCTTTCGCAAGAATCGTGGCAAATCTGGCGCGCACTGGCGTCGTCTTCGCTTTGGCGGGCGAGATAGCCAGCAACGGCAGCAGGAGTACAAACGACAAGGTAAAGAAAAGCGGCAGCATCCGGTGTCTATTCATCGCAGAATGAGCGTAGTGCCAGGCGGCACGGAAGGGCAGACCACCTTCGTCAAACCGGCTGCCACGGAAGCGGGATGCAGAGACATGACGAAAGTGCCGAATGCGATCCCGGCTCAGCATCCCGCGCGCAGCTTTTGCGTCGCACATGGCACCCCGCATACAATCCCCATGCGAGGCAGCATTTGCAAAAAGTAAGAGCCATCTATCCCGGCAGCTTCGATCCCACCACCAACGGCCATCTCGACGTAATAGCCCGGGGAGCGCGCATTTTCGATCACCTGGTGATTGCAGTCTTGAACAATTCGCAGAAGAGCGCGCTGTTCAGTGTGCCTGAGCGGGTCGAGATGTTGAACGAAGCCGTGGCCAAGATCGAGAACGTCTCAGTGGCAACCTTCGATGGGCTGATGGTCGATTTTGCGCGGCAGCAGCAGGCGCAGGCAGTCGTCCGCGGTATTCGTGCGATCACGGACTATGAATACGAATTTCAGATGGCGCTGATGAACCGCCGGCTGGCTCCCGAGCTCGAAACAGTCTTCATGATGCCGGCGGAAAAGTATTCGTATGTGAGCTCGCGGCTGATCAAGGAAGTATTTCGCCTGGGCGGCACTATCGATGGCTTGGTACCGCCGATGGTAGTGGAGCGGCTCAGGGAACGATCACGCCGAAATCTTGCTGTGTGAAGGGGAAGTGTAGACGGCTTTCCTCATTCAATAGGAGTCCGAATCGTTACTTGCCTCCAGCAATTGCGCCCACCTCGGAGCATCTGCGGGTAGCCCGCGGAAGCAGTCGACAGCCGCCGTCACCTGGCCACTCGACAGGTCCATCAACTCGCAGGTAAGCGAGAAGTGGAGCGGACCTGTCTCGAAGGCGACACTCTTCCCGTTCTCAACGAATATCCACTTCCACACAAAGGGGCCCTCGGAAATCCTGCGCACGATTTTCTTGTTACGCGCTATGACGAGGATCTCCGGCAGATCACCCTGTCCCTCAACCGGGTAGGATTCTGTCCAGCCTTCAAGACCGTGTGGGCCTTGTCGGTGCGGCGACCGGGTCTGCGCGACAGCAGTGTGTGCAAAGACCATCAGGAAAGCGAGCACTGGAGCCAGATGTTTCACGACTGTGAGTCTAGACCGGATCGCGGAACGCTGGCTTCCTAACGGATGGGAAGTCTCGGTGGCAGCGGTACCTCGTTGAGCGGCTCGAACTCAAGCTGGAGCTCATGGCCCCCAGGCAGCACGCGAACAGTGACATCCGTGAGCGAGCGCACAATGTAGTCGGCTGCCTCCAGGTCCTGCTGCTTGTGAGAAAACAAAGTAGCCATCACGCGGCACCCTGCTGCTTTCCCTGCGCGCGCGCCCGAAGCAGAATCTTCAAGAACAAGGCAATCGATGGGATCAAGGCCAAGCAGGGCAGCCCCCCTGCGATAGGGTTCAGGGTCAGGCTTGCCCTTGGTGACGTGGTCAGAGGTAATGAACTTGTCTGGTACGGGAATACCGCCGGCCTTGAGACGCACACGTGCGAGCCGTTCGGTAGCCGAGGTGACGACCGTCCAGAACTTCTGCGGAATGGCTTCAAGAATCGGCTTCACGCCTTCCAGTACTTCCAGGCCGTCGAGATCGGCGACCTCGATATCCTCAATGCGTTTGAACTCGGCATCCACTTCGTCGGGCGGTACCAGCTTGCGGACGATGTCAAGCGCGCGCTGCCCGTGGTTCGACGCGATCACTTCGGTGACATCCAGGTTGCGCGCCTTCGCCCACAAGGCCCAGCTGCGTTCCACCGAACTGATGGAACTGATCAGGATGCCATCCATATCGAACAGCAGTCCGCGCGTGCGAATCTTCATGCCCTTACCTTCTTCACTGCGAGTGCCATTGGTCTATCGTAAATGGCTCAGCCGAGACTGGTGAGGGCGAAGGTGCGCGCGGCTTCGAGCAGTGCGTGGACCGACTCTTTCGACGTAGCTTCGGAGTAGATGCGCAGCAGCGGCTCAGTACCGGAGGCACGCAGCAGCAGCCACGTCTTGGCGGCGTTCGGTTTTGCGTCGGCCGATGGATCATGCAGAAAAAACTTCACGCCATCCAGAGTATCGACGTGCGTGACATCCATGCCGGCAAAGCTCTTCACACCGGCGCGGGCTTTGGCGATGGCTGCATCCTTGATGTTGTTTTCGATGTGCAGATCAATTCTGCCGTACTGGTGCTCACCGAACTCGGCCTGCAGATCCGCCACCAGCTGGCCGAGGGTCTTGCCTTCTTCCGCCATGACGTTGGCAAGCAGCAAGGAATTGAGCAGACCATCGCGTTCGGGCAGATGCTTCTTGATGCCGATGCCGCCCGATTCTTCGCCGCCGATCAGTATGTCCTGCTCCAGCATCAGGTCGCATACATACTTGAAGCCGATGCCGTGCTCGTAAAGTTTGCGGCCATACTTTGCGGCAATGCGATCGAGCATGCCAGTCGTGTTGAAGGCACGCGTGACATCGCCGGGCCACTTTTTGCGCTCCAACAACCAGCGCAGCAGCACGGAGTAAATCTTGTGCGGATCGACAAAGTTGCCATTCTCGTCGACTGCGCCGATGCGGTCGGCATCGCCGTCCGTCGCAAGGCCGGCGGCACACTTGTGGGCGACAACTGCTTCTTCAAGGGCGCGAATGTGCGGCTCGATGGGCTCGGGATTGATGCCGGGAAAAAGAGGATTGTGTTCGGCGCGAATCTGTACGTAGTCGACCCCGATGCGATCGAAGATGCCGGCGATGATGCCGCTGCCGGAACCATACATGCAGTCGATGGCGAACTTCAGGCCCGACTTCGCAATCAGGTCGAGATCAGCAAATTTCGAAATGGCTTCAACGTAGGGAGTGACGAAGTCAACTTCTGTGATGGGGCCTTTGGCCGCGGCATCGGGAAGAGGCGCGCCGAGGTACGTTTCAATTTTCGCGATGATAGCCGGACTGCCCGAGCCGCCATAGCTGGCCTTGTATTTCACTCCGTTCCACTGAAAGGGATTGTGGCTGGAAGTAATCATGACACCGCCGGCCGCACTGCTTTCGCGTACAGCATAGGAGAGGGCCGGAGTAGGCGTGAGGCGGTCCGAGAGACGTACCGGTATGCCCGAAGCAGCAGCTACCTCGGCGACCACTTTCGCGAAATCTCGAGAGCCGAAGCGAGTATCGTAACCGATGCAGATACCTTTGGCGCGATCTTCCTGCGCATGTACATAGCTTGCGATGGCACGCGCGGCAATCCGCACGTTCTCGTACGTAAAGTCATCGGCAATCAGGCCGCGCCAGCCGTCGGTACCGAACTTGATAGGTGTGTTCTTTTCCATTCCCTCTCGCAATCCTCTCTGCGCCTTCTAGATCAGCGACGACTTGCCTGCAGCTGCAAGCTCCTTCACGATTTTTCCCACATCCTGCGAACGCTCGCGGGTCGTAATCAACAGCGCGTCGCCGGTATCCACTACCACCAGGCCTTCGACTCCGACCAGGGCTACAGTCTTTTCCGGCGAATAGACATAGTTGCCCGTCGATTCAATGGCCAGCGTGTCGGCTGCTTCGGTGATGTTCTGCTTCGAATCGCTGCTGCCGGCCTTGTGTTCAAAAAGTGCAGCCCATGAGCCGAGATCATTCCATCCGAAATCTGCCGGAATGCAATAAAGGTGCGAAGTGCCTTCCCCTTTAGCAGAGCGTGGTTCGAGCACGGCATAGTCGATACTGATGTTTTCGCACTCGGCATACTTCTCGGCGAAGACCCGGTCGAAGGCCGGGGTGCCGAAAGCGTCGGCGATTGTCTGCAGCAGCTGTGCAGTCTTCGGCAGATATTCGCGGATGGCATTGGCGAGGGTCGTCGCGCTCCAAAGAAAGATACCGGAGTTCCAGTAGAAATTCCCCGAGGCTACGAATTGCTCCGCGCGCTCCCGGTCCGGCTTTTCAGTGAACCTGCGAACCAGCCTGACGCCCGCGTCCGCATCCGCGCCGGTCTCGATATAGCCATACCCGGTCTCTGCGCGCGTCGGCTGAATGCCAAGCACCACCATGTGATCGCCTGCTGCGGCAATCTGGATTCCCTTCCGCAGAACAGCAAGGAAGGCGGCCTCGTCGCCGATGACATGGTCGGCAGGGAAGATACCAATCACTGTAGAGGGAGAAATCTTTTCCAGCAGAAACGCAGCAAGGCCGGCGGCCGGCGCCGTGTTGCGGGCCGCAGGCTCGCGAAGAATATGGTCTGCGGGAACTTCTGCCAGCTGGCTCCCGATGGTCCCGGCCAGCAGGTCGTTGGTGATAACCCAGGTCTGGTCCGCCGGACAAAGAGGCGCCAGCCGATCGACAGTGCTCTGGATCATGGTGCGCTGGCCGTCGAGCGCCAGCACCTGTTTTGCGCGGGCCTTGCGGCTGCGCGGCCAGAAGCGTGTACCGCTGCCTCCGGCCAGGATCACCGGAACGAACAGGGCCGGCTTTACAACGAGTGTGTCCGCCATCCCTGCTATGTTAACCGGCTTTCCCGTCCAAGCCGGAGGGGAAGATCTGTAAAGAGTGACGATAACGTTATCGCGTGCGCACAAAAGTACTGGCGTGATTGTGCGTTCCGGTGATTGTTCCAGAACGACTGGTGCACGATGCCTTACGTCAGCTTGCTGAAGAATTTCTTCATCCGCTTCGCCCCTTCTTCGACATCGTCATGCGAGACAGCGTAAGAAAGGCGGATATGTTCCTTCGTGCCGAATGCCTCGCCGGGTACAGCCACAACATGGGCTTCATTTAGCAGCCGCGTGGCAACCTGGGCCGCCGTCTGGATGCCACCCTTGCCGAAGTAGGCTGACACATTCGGATACACATAAAAAGCACCTTCGGGCACAGTGCAGGTGATGCCCGGAATCTCGGAGAGCCGCCCCAGGATGCGATCACGCAGCTTCAGGTAGTCCGCCCGCATGTCGCAGACGCATTCCTGCGATCCGGTGAGTGCTGCGATGGAGGCCTTCTGCACCAGCGACGTGGTGGAGGATGTCGACTGGCTCTGGAGCTTGCTCATGGCTGCGATGATCTGCTTCGGACCAAGTGCGAAGCCGGCGCGCCAGCCGGTCATGGCATAGGTCTTCGAGAGCGAGCCGAGCACGATGACGTGCTCCTTGGCATCGAGAAACGAGCCGCCCGAAATCGGCGCACCTTTGTACTGCAGATAAACGTAGCACTCATCGAGCAGAAGGAAAATCTTGCGCTCGTGTGCCAGTTTTACGATCCGTTCGAGATCCGCCGGCGACACGACCGAACCCGCCGGGTTAGACGGCGAGTTGAGAATAATGACCTTCGTCTTCGGCGTGATGGCCTTCTCGATGGCCTCGGCAGTGATGCGAAAGTTCTCGGCTTCCTCCGTGTGCAGGAAAACGATTTTGCCTCCCGCATACTGGATAATGTCCTTGAACGAAACCCAGTACGGGACCGGCAGAATCACTTCATCGCCATGGTCGACCAGGACTTCGATCGCGTTGAAGAGTGCGAGTTTGCCGCCGGTCGTGAAGACCGCTTCATCTACAGCGTAGTCGGACCCGAAGTCGGCCGCATGGCGATCGACAATGGCCTTGCGCACTTCGGGGATGCCCGAGACGACTGTATAGCGCGAGAAGTTGCCCTCGATCGCGGCAATGGCGGCTTCCTTGATGTGGCGCGGCGTGGCGAAGTGCGGCTCGCCCGCGCCGAAATCCACGAGCTTCACACCCTGCGCGCGCAGCTTGGCGGCTTCCGCCGTCACCGCCATGGTGGCCGACACTTCGATCCGCCCGATGCGATCGGATAGGACTTTGCCGGTGTGAGAGGTCAAGGCGGGGCTGGCTGCGGGCGTGATGGTCGAGGCGCTCATGGCCTTATTGTGTCAGATTTCGGGCGGTGGGCGAAGAGAAGTCGCATCCCGCCTGAGGGATATCCTCCCCGGATATCACTGGCGTTCATCCGTTGCGCAAGCAGAGGGACAAAGATGCAAACGCTCGTCGACATCCCGGGCTAGCAATTGAAAGCATTGAACCTGCTTAGCAAGCAGCGCAAAGTTTCGCGCGCGGCCCTGGTGCGCGAAACCGTGTACGCGTCTATCGATGCCAACAGCCACGAAGAGAAGATTGCGGCGCGCAAAGCTGCCTTCGAAATCAGGAGAGACCGAGGCATCGATGGTCCCGAATACCAGAAGAAGATTAGAGCCGAATGGGGCGATCGGTGAAAGCGGTATTCAACTCGAACAGCATGATTGATTCATGAAACGGGATTTCCGCAGTCACCAGAGAACTTGACCGATATGCTCAAGGCGTCATCAGCTTTGTGACCTGGATAGAGGTCATAGCGGGAGCAACGAGTGACATTGATGCTGACGTTTTCCGTAGATTCCTGCGAACGTTTGAGCATGTCAAGCTGGATGCGGGAATTGCCGGGGAAGCTGCGATTCTTCGCCGGGGACGAAAGCTCAAGCTGCCCGACGTCGTGGTGCTGGCACCGGCACGGGTTCATGACGCTATCCTGGTCACGCGACACGGGTTTTGCAGACACGGCAGGCGTTCGGATTCCGTGCGGGATTTAATGTCGCTTCAGCATCAACTCGACCCGCAGCAAATCCTCTTCCGTGTCCACACCCACCGTCTCGAACTCCGTCGGCTCCACATACACGGTCATGCCATTCTCGAGCATGCGCAGCTGCTCCAGGCGTTCTGCCTGTTCCAGCATGCCGGGCGGCAGCGACGCGAACGTTTGCAGGGCGGCCTTCCGGTAGGCATAAAGGCCGAGGTGCTTGCGGTAGCTGACGGATGGTGCGCTATCACGATGGAAGGGAATCGTGGCGCGGGAGAAGTAGAGGGCGCGGCCATCCCTGCCGCACACGACTTTCACTGCATTCGGATTGGCGACGTCGGCAGGACTGCACCGGGTGGAGAGCGTGGTAAAGTCGACCGCTGTGCCATGTTGGCCGAAAGGTCGCAGCAGGCCGTCGATATGTTCAGGTCGCAGGAGCGGCTCATCTCCCTGCACGTTGACGTAAATATCGGCATCCACAACTAGCGATACAGCATGCACGCGATCACTGCCGCTGGCGAGATCCGGTGAGGTCAGTTGCATCTCCCATCCTTCTGCGCGGCCCACAGCCATCACCTCTTCAGAATCAGTCGCGACGATCACCCGCTGCAACTGCTTGCACGCGCGGGCAGCATCGACGACCCAGGCAAGCATGGGCCTCCCGGCAAGTGGCAGCAGAACTTTGCGCGGCAGCCGCGATGACGCGAGCCGGGCCGGGATCACTGCGACGATCTGCAAAGTGTTGGCCTCATCTTCTCTGAGCTCAGACAGTGAATGGATCGGCCCCATCCGGCAGGTACCAATCGTAGCGAGCAGGATCATCGGACGCATTTCCAGGCCTCGCTACGGACGTCCAGGTCGAGGGTGTACTGCTTGCTCGACAATCCATCGGCCGCAGGCCTGTCCCGTTTGCGGCCGCAACCTCGAATGCGTCGCGAATGGCGGACATGACTTCAGGCGACCGGGCGCCTTCCCCCGGCGAAAGGAAGAGTGCCGTGCCGCTTTTCGCGAGTACGTCCATCCACTGGCGATTCTTCTCCCACGGGATGCCTGCTGTGATGCCAACGCAGTCGGCATCCTGCACGAAGAAGGTGCCATGCTGCGGCAGGCGGAACGCGAGCGTGTTGACACCCATGCGACGGGTCCGCTCCCATACGCGGCCGCTGGTGTCGTCACCCGTGCGGCTCGCATCGAACAGACCCTGGCCGAGGTGCCCGATCGTGTTGCAGCCGAGGATCAGTTTGTCCGGACCAGCAGCCTCCCGGATGCCGCTGTAGAGATCAATGATCACTTCAGCATTCGTGCGCGTCCGGTCATGCAGTGACCAGCCCGGCAGCGTAGGGTCGGCCCCCATCTCAAAGCCCCACTGGCCCAGCAGTTCATACGTAGAAAAATCATGTTTGATGAGTTCGTATCCCCATGCGGCCACCTGCTTTACCTTGGCTACCGCCAGGGCGCGGCCTTCGGGTACCGTCGGATCGACTGCGACTTCGCCAGCACGCTCCTGCCGTTTGCCGAATCGTAAACCGGGTAGCAGCCATGCGGGGTTGGTCGTGGTCGGCGCGATGAGAGGACGGATCCAGATGCCCGGCCGGACAGTTTGTTTCCCGAGGTCCGCGGCGAGCCCGGCCATGTCCGGGAACAAAGGCGAACGGTCCCCGGTGGCAGCGTCGGCCCAGCCATCATCGATGACTACAAAGGGTCTGACCCGGTTGCTGCCAGCCAGAGACGCTGCGTATTCCGCATCTCGCATCGTTTGCGCAGCCGAATTTTTTCCATAGGCGTAGTACCAGTCGTTCGTGCCATACATGGGCAGCATCGGCCGCGAGGGACGCGAGCACATCTGCCTGCAGAAGTCGGCCAGCGCATCCGTCTGCGTTTCTTCGCGAGTGCTCTGGCGGACGACGATGGTCGCCGCCTGTAGTCTGCGTGTGCCAAGCTGGACGCCGCTGCCGCCATTGCTGGTGTTCAGCCACAGCGAAACTCCCTCGGCATCCACCTGCCAGAAACAGAGAGCGCCAGCGCCGGTCTTCACCCCGTAGCAGTGGAAGGTACCGGTCGAACTTCTATCGAGCGTAGCGAAATACCACGGCAGCACGCGCTCGGGAACAAGACTGCGCCAGCCGAGATCGCCATAGCTTCTCTCCCATGCATCGCCCAGCACCAGGAAGTCAGGAGAGACTTTCCTCTGCCAGCGCAGGTGAACGTAGCGCAATTCCATTCGCGGTGCCGCAATGACGATGTCGACGGAATGGTCGGAGACACTGGTCTCGACCTCGACACCGCCGCCGCGCCAGGATTCGCCGCCGGCGGACGATTCAAGACGCAGTGGCTGTTGCAGATCGGCAAATGCGGTCACGCGGTCAGGGATGCGCAGCAGCTGGAGGAAGGAGGACTCTGCTCGCTTGTGGGGAGTCTGTAAAGCGATTGCGCTGGCCGGCAGGCCTGCCATGCCGGCTGCTGTTAACCCTGCGTGGAGGAGGCTGCGCCGTGTAACAGCAGTCGCTTCCGGGTGCATAATCGGCTTGGATGTCTGGCCGGAAATCTGCCGCCGTGTCTCCCCCATCAGGCCTTCCACTGGAAGCAGAGGTGGTAGCCATCTGGATCGCGCAGTGACAGCTGCTTCATCCCGTAGTGGCGCACCACAGGTGGCTGCACATCCAGCCCGCAGCTTTGCAGATAGGAGAAGGCCTGATCCAGATCGGGGCAGCCGAGATAGAGCGCCGTATCGTCATGCGCAGCGACTCGCGCGCTGTCCGGTGAGGTCGGCCGGGCGTCCCGTTCGTAGGCAGTGTTCAGCATCAGGTCCACTGTATCGCGCCGCAGCCATACCCAGTCGACGTGGTCTGAAGCCGGCTGCGGCACGTTCTTCCAGGCAGGTGAGTGATCCACGACTTCAAAACCGAGCAGGTCGCGGTAGAAATGCAGCGATGCCGGCATGTCGAAGACCTGCAACAAGGGTGTCATGCCTCGAATATCCACGGCCATATTGCCTGCTCCTGTTGCCGGTATCTAGGTGCGCCCGGCGCATCCAAGTTGAATCGAAAGACCCAAGCGCTGCAAGTTGCGTGGTGTCTGGAAACCGGTGACAGCCCTGGGCGTCGGATTGACGCATCCGGACTGCCTCCGTATCATCAGAGATGGCCAGCCCATGGCCTCAAGGCGGCCGGTCCCGGCCGGGCGGCTTTCGCCGTTCTACTTCGAAAAGTCTGCAGCCTGGCGGTGTAGCTCAGATGGTTAGAGCGACGGACTCATAACCCGTAGGTCAGTGGTTCGATCCCACTCACCGCCACCATACTCCAGAAACAACTGGCAACTACCCTTCCTCCTCAGTCCCTAATCAGGTCGCGCTGCAAGACTGTCAACGTCCCCCATTCTTTGTCGGCTTTAGCGCGTCGCACTCAAGCTAATCAACTAAATACTGCTATCCAGCTTCAACTCCAAGGGGTTACTCGGACTTCGCCGTATCAATATCAACCAGAAGTTGGAGTTGACACTCCAACCTTTAATCGTATTTATTCAGAGCGGAGAACCAGGTCAGCCTCATCGTCCGCTTAAAGGCCTTGCTCCTTTCAAGAGTCCCTTCGTCATTCAAGAGTGGACCAGCAGTCTTTTTTTGGAGAGGCCCATGTATCGTCGTCTTCGTGTAGTTGCCGCGTTGTTTTGTTTATTAATGGCCCTGTCAGCCACTCAGGCCCAGACCTCCGGCGGTACCATCGCCGGAACAGTCAGCGACGCCTCCGGAGCATTAGTCCCAAACGCGACAGTTCAGGCGACGGGTGCGGACACGGGTTCGGTCTATAACACCGTCACTACCTCTGCCGGTACCTTCCATTTCCCACAGATGCAGCTGGGCCGCTACAACCTCACCATCACGGCCGCCGGTTTCAATTCACAGCAGCTAACCGGAATTCTGGTGACGACCGGCAGTGTTTCGCCCGCAGAAGTCCATCTCACCGCCGGCTCTGCTAGCCAGACTGTGACTGTGAATGAAGATTCTCCCGTCGTCGAGACTGAGAATTCTGAAGTGTCCAGCACGATCTCCAATCGACAGGTTGTCGATCTGCCACTCAGCCTCGGTGGCCAGAGCGCCATGCGTTCCGTTGAGAGCTTCATCTTTCTCGCGCCAGGAACAGTAGGTCCCGGCACCGCATCCACGGGGTCAAGCTCCGGTGCCTTCCAGGCGAAGACCGCCGGCGGCCAGAACTTTGCCACTGAAGAATTGCTTGATGGCATCAACGTTCGTCGCGAAGATAGCGACTCGGCTTTCGATGAACACGCACCCGGAGTCGAAGCCCTGACAGAACTGAAGGTAACCACATCTATCCTGCCTGCGACAGAAGGTCGGACGACAGGTGGCGTCAACAATTTCAGCACCAAGAGCGGAACCAACCAGTATCACGGCGGAATATTCGAAATTTTCCAGAACGAAGATTTGAACGCCAACGATTACTTCAATAAGCTGCGTATCGCACAAAATCCAGGCAATGAAGCAGTGCGGCTGGCAAATCAGCGCACATTGGACAAGAAGAATGACTACGGCGGTTCGGCCGGTGGGCCGATCATCATTCCCCATATCTATAACGGGCATGATCGCACCTTCGGCTTCTTCAACTTTGAGCAATTCCGGCAGAGTGAGAGCGGTGTTTCTGTTAGCACGATTCCAACTGCCGCCGTCCATGGCGGCGACTTCTCCGGAGGGCTGACCAGCACGCCTGACGGTTCCAATATCGATTGCAACGGGAATCCAGCCTATGTTGGCGAGATCTTCGATCCGGCAACGAGTTCAACAATTTTCAATCCCGCGTTGAAGGCGACCGTGCCCTGCCGCAATGCCTTCCCAGGTAATAAGATTCCGGCTGGCCGTTTCAGCACTGTCGCGCAAAAGGCTCTTTCCTACTACCCGCTTCCGAATACCGGAACTCCCGGGCAGACAACGAATAACTATTCCTACTCAACGACCTACCCGCTTCTCAACACGGTGTACAGCGCCCGCATCGATCACAATCTTTCGGATAAGTCGAAAATCTTCGTGACTTACACGGATCGCGACAACGACATCACCAACGGTCATCCGCCCTATCCCGGACCCGGCGGTGGTGTACAGATCCAGCACGCCTTCGTGAAGTACCTCCGAATCGGCAACGACTACAGTGTTTCCGCAACCCAGAACAATCATTTCGTGACCGGCTTCACCCGGCTCTACCAGCTCAACACCAGCAATTCTATCGGCGTGGTTCCTGACTGGGATGCCGCGCTTGGAATCAAAGGGCTGAGTGGACCAAATATTCCTCCTTTTAGTTTCGCTCAAAATGCCGCGGGCCTCACCTACAACGGGATTGGTTATGCCAACGATGCCATTCAACCAGTGAATGACTTCGAAGTCGCTGATACGTACACGTTCATCAAGGGGCGGCATACGGTCAACGTCGGCGCCGACTTCCGTAAGGACCAGTTTACGAACGAGAGTCTGGGTGCGGAGTCAGGTTCTTTCGGCTTCTCGCAACTGCAGACCGCAGTTACCGCAAATGACGTTAAGAGCGGCGATTCCTTCGCCAGCTTCCTTCTCGGCAACGTGTTCAGTGCTTCGGCAGCCGTACAGAGCAAAGCTCCCCGCATCGGCCAGGCCTACTATGCAGTCTTCGCAGAAGATAACTTTAAAATCAGCCAAAGCCTGCTGATCAATATCGGACTTCGTTACGACATCGATAAGCCGCGCAACGAAGCTCACGGCAACTTCTCCAATTTCAGCCCCACCCTTCCGAATGCCGCCGCAGGTGGACTGCCCGGCGCACTCTACTTCGCGGGGAACGGCCCGGGTCGCATCGGCGGCTCAGGAGAATTTGCGTCTACATACAAGAAGGACTTCGCGCCACGTATAGGCTTCGCGTATGCACCAGCGAATGCCGCGGGCAGAACTTCCATTCGCGGCGGCTTCGGTATCTATTACGGGCCGCTGGACTACGCCGACTTTGGTGGTGCAAACCAGATCGGCTTTACTGCTACTCCGAGCTATAGTTCGCCCGATCAATTTACGCAGGCGTACTGCAATGGAGCGGTCGCATCGGCAACGAATCCATGCGTGGGCGTAGCTGGCCTCGATCAGGCATTTCCTGCGTTTACTCCCCCGCCGAATCTCGATCCGACCCAGTCGAACGGCCAGATACTCGGTAGCCAGCTGAATTCGGAGTACGAAGCACCCTTCATGGGACGACCTGCGGCTTCCTACAACTGGGGACTGGAACTCCAGCACGAAATAGCAACCGATCTAATCTTCACCCTCGGCTATATCGGAACTACTGGAACCTATCTCCATTCAAATCTGTTACAGGTAAATGATCTGAATCCTAAGTACTTCGGCTATGGCGCTGCCCTCGGCAATTCCTATGCTGCGACTCCCGGAATTGCAGCACCCTATGCGGGATTTACCGGTACGCTGGCCCAGGCCCTTCGCCCGTTCCCGCAGTACAAAGATATTTACTCTGACGGTGGTACCGAGAACCTTGGACACTCCAGCTACCACGCACTTACTGGAAAACTCGAGCGTCGCTTCCACAATGGTTTAAATCTCCTCGCGTCTTATACCTGGTCCAAGACGCTGACCGATGCAGACTCGGCCCTCCCTGCATTCTCGGCTTTCAATGGAGGTGCGGGCAGTGTCCAGAATCCTTACAACCTCAAAAGCGAGAAAGCTCTCAGCTTCCAGGATGTCCCGCAAAACCTGGTAGTCAGCTATATCTATGAATTGCCGATCGGCAAGGGCAAGCGGTTCCTCAGCCACAATGCTGTCGCGAATGCCGTACTCGGTGGTTACCAGGTCGGCGGTATTGATAGATATGTGAGCGGCACTCCCACGTCGTTCGCCTGCACCCAGACTTCTATCGGCGCGTCCCTCGCCTGCCTTCGTTACAACATTGCTCCAAACTTCGTAAATCACACCCCCGGTGCTAACTCGGGCGACCCCACTATGCGCCAGGTCTTCAATCCGGCCGCATTTACGGATCCAAGCTCGTCGAGCGCGATTGTCCTGGGAACCTCGCCTCGCACTACTGGCGCTTACAGAACGCCCCTGTATAAGAACGAAGACTTCTCCATCACCAAGCAGATAGCGGACTTTGGTGAATACGGAAGTCTTCAGCTACATGTCGATATCTTCAATGCCTTCAACCGGGTTCATTTCAATCCACCGAACACGAATCCGGCCGACCTGCCGACCGCCGATTCGCCCCAAGGGCATTTCGGCTCCTACACCACAGACTTCGGACAACCGACGATCAGGCAATTCATACTGCGATATAACTTCTAGCGCAGAATTCAGTTCGAAGTATCGGGAGGCGGCGTCCAATGGCGCCGCCTCTCTTTTCTGATCCAGGAAAATTCTTGATAATTGTTTCGAGGTGTCATTCATGAAGAGGGCGCTCTGCGGCCTGTCGCTACTGCTCATCCTGCGATCGGCAACCTGTCTTGCCGTCCAGCCTGCACGCGGCACTGCCAGCCCCTCTCCGGCGGCCCTTGCAGACTTTCAGGAGGGAACCGAAGCACTCCGCGCGGGCCAGCCTGCCGCTGCCGCTGAAAAGTTTCAGCAGGTCACTCATGAATCTCCACGGTTCGCCGAAGCTTACCTTAATCTCGGACTCGCCCTCTCCCAACTGTCAAGAGATCAGCAAGCAGTAGAGACACTGAAGGAAGGTCTTCGGATCAAGCCTTCCATGCGCGGCGCGCACCTCTTCCTTGCTATCTCGGAGTATCGTCTTGCGCGCTTGGATCAGGCATCCACCGATGTGCGCAAGGAGACGAGTAGCTCACCGAAAGATGCCCAGGCATGGATGTGGCAGGGCATCATCGACCTCGCCCTCGAGCATTTTGCTGTGGCAGTAGAAGACCTGGATCACGCATCCATGATCGACCCTGCGAATGTTGACATTCTCTATCATCGGGGCCGAGCCGCGCTCGCGCTTTCCAGGCAGAGTTATGAAGCGATGTTCAAGCTTGATCCGAAATCCTGGCATGTCTACCAGGTTGTGGCCGAGGCGGACGTAGAATCGGGCAACGATGTAGACGCGGTGGAGCAATTCAAGCTGGCGATCGCTGCGGCGCCTCCGCAAAGTGGTTTGTATGAGGCGCTGGGAAGCTCTTACTGGCGTATCGCAAAATATCAGGAAGCACAGGACGCCTACGAACAGGCATTAAAACTGGATCCCAACGATACGTTGACGCTGTATAAGCTTGGCTGTCTTCGCATCGATCGCTCGGACGCCGCAGGAGGGAAAGCTCTCCTCGAGAGAGTGGCAGCCACCGACCCTGCCCTGATCATGACGAATTACTATCTCGGCCGCGCTGAATTACAACTGGGTAACAACCAGGCCGCCGTGACTGACTTTCAAAAATCAATTCAGGAAAACAAGGATGAAGACACCACCAGGCAGGCGTACTTTCAGCTTTCGCGTGCCTACCGACGCCTGCATGACCTTGCGTCTGCGCAGGCAGCCGAGGCGCAATATCGCGCGCTGGAGCAGCAGGGTAAGCAGGCCCTGCAGGAGCGAATGAGCCGCCGCCAGCTTCGGGCTGATCGCGATGCCAGCATCCCGCCTCAGTCAGACGACAAGTTGCAGGCGACTCCTTAGTTCCCGAAGCTGGTAATTCGACCAAAGCTGTAAGCTTCCAAAAGTCTGCGCGGAATCATGCATCTGAGCTCTCGTGACGTACTCAAAAATCCTGACATGCTTCTATCTTCTGCTCGGCATCTCTCAACTGGAGCTTGGATCCTGCCAGACTTCGAAGCCTGTAGTTCCCGGCGGCGCTGAAGCCAGGGCGGCCTGCGGATCGCTCCGGAAGCTCACCCTGCCCGCAAGCTCGATTGGATTGCCGACGCACGGCGCCAGCGTAACTACAACCAGGTTCACTCGCCAGGGCAGCACGGAATATTGTAAGGTGCTTGGTCAGATTCGTTCGGTCGATCCGAACGCGCAGCCCATACGCTTCGAAGTCAACCTGCCGACACAATGGAATAGGAAAGCTGTGCATTTTGGAGGCGGATCATTTGACGGATGGCTGGCCGCAACCAATGGATTGAAGCGAACCCCCGTTAGCGTGGCCGATGAACCTGTCCCGCTGGCGCGCGGATATGCAACCTTCGGCAGTGACTCCGGACACCATAAACACTATCTGCTGTTGCCGGATGTCTTAAACGTGGTGAACGCCTCCTTCGCGCGCAATGAAGAAGAGCGGCGGAACTTTGCACAGGACGGGTTGAAGAAGACCCACGACGCTGCTGTCGCCATCATGCAAAAGTATTATGGTGAGGCACCGCGACGGATGTTCTTTCTGGGCGGCTCCACTGGCGGCCGCGAAGCGTACTTCGTGGTGCAGCGCTGGCCTGACGACTATGACGGTGTGCTCGGCGCCTACGCGGGATGGGACCAGACCGAACTCGATCTGCAATTCATCCGTGTGTCGGAAGCCATGTACAGCCGGGGCGGCTTCCTGCCAAAGAAGAAAACGAAGCTGATTGCGCAAGCAGTGTTAAACGCCTGTGATTCGCTCGATGGGGTAAGGGATGGCATCATCTCCAATGTGGACGCATGTCATTACGAGCCGTCACAATTGCTCTGCAAACCCTCCGACCCCAGCGATAAGTGCCTTACGCCGCAACAATTAAAAACCCTGCAGACATTTGCCACGGAGCAGCGCACCGAGAAGCCGTTGTGGCATGATGTGCAGACCATGCCCGGCTTCAATGTACTCCAGGGTGCGGACCTTACCGGCTCCATGGGTCTGCTCCAGCACGCAGAGCATCCACCGCGCATTCTTCTAAATTCTTTCTACTACGTGGTCGGAGACCAGGTGCTGCGCTTTTTTCTTACTGGGAATCCGCACTTCGACACACTGAGCTTCGACACTACTACGGGGGGCAAGTATGCGAACGAACTTCTCCCCCAGTCGAAGGCATCCGATGCGAGCATTGCCGACCTGGCGCCCTTCGCCAAGCATGGCGGCAAACTGATCCTGCTGCACGGCACTGCCGATGCAACCATACCGACCGACTCCACTGTGCTTTACTACCGAATGATCCAGGCGAAGATGGGTCCGGAATCCATGGCCGGCTTTATGCGCTTCTATCTCATTCCTGGTTATGGTCATGGCCATGGAATTTTTGACGCAGGCTTCGATGCGCTGGGCATTCTCGATACCTGGAGAGAGACAGGCATAGCTCCCACTTCTTTAAAGGTAGTGGACAACAATAAGAAGAATCATCACCGCACGCGGCCGCTGTGTACCTATCCAACGTGGCCGAAATACAAAGGAGGCGATGTAGATACTGCCGAAAGCTATACTTGTTCAGACAATTAGTGAGTAAGTGCAAACGTTATCTTAGACGAGTTAGACATTTCCTTCACGCATCTGCTCAGCCAGGCGCTCCGAGGAACGCATTGCCAGCGCGAGAATGGTCATGGTCGGGTTCTGCCAGCCGCCGCTGACGAAGCTGCTGGCGTCGACCACCCACAGGTTCTTGATGTCGTGGCTCTGGTTCCACTTGTTCAGCACACTGGTCTTCGGATCATTGCCCATGCGGCAGGTGCCCAGTTCATGAATGCTGTAGCCCGGCGGATTCGGCTCGTAATTCTTTACCAGGACTTCGAAGCCCGCCTTCTCGGCCAGCATCGCCGCCGTGTCGACGGCATCCTTCGCCATGTTGATTTCGTTGTCGGTGTATTTCGTATCGATGTGCAGTGCAGGAATGCCCCAGGCATCCACCACGTTTTTGTCTATCGTCACCTTGTGCTCGTAGCGCGGCAGCACTTCGCCCATCATGCTGCAGGAGAAACCGCTGCCATTGTAGCTGTCGAGCTTGCGCTGCAGGTCGGCGCCATAAGTCGCGAAGCTGCGCGGATCCATCGGATGCATACTGCTGTAAACATTCAAGGCATAGCCGCGAATGAAGTTCTTTTCCTTCGTATCGATGTTGCGGAAGCGGGGAATCAATGCGCCGCCACCCATCAGCGCAGGATTGCTGCGGCCATCGCGCGCTTCGGGCACGGAACAGATAATGCCCGGTCCGTAGACCTGGTCAGTCAGGTAGTGGCCCATCACCCCACTGGAGTTGGCAATCTTCGAATTCAGCAACAAGCGCGTGCTTTCCAGCGTGCCCGCTGCCAGCACCACAACCCGCGCCTTCACAGACATTTCGCGACGGGAGAGACGATCGACAAAGTGAACCTCATTAATGAGTCCAGTGTTCTTATCGACGGAAAGCTCGCGCACTACCACATTCGGAATCGCCTTGAGCTTCCCGGTTGCGAAGGCATCCGGCAGCAGCAAATTGACGGAACTTGCCAGTCCGTCCACGCCCATCGCACTGCGCGCCTTGCACACCGGCACATTGTTCTGCTTGCCTGCCGAGACAAAACGCTGCATGCATTGGGACCACGGCGAATCGTCGAGCACGAAATTGCCGTCAGGATATTGCGGCAGCTTATCCGGCGCGCCCAGCACGCGAAAGATGCCCTCCACCCGCGCGTAATACGGAGCAAGGTCTTCTAGAGAAATGGGCCAGTCGTCCCCGAAGCCGTCGTGCGATTTGCCCTTGAACTCGTAGTCGCTCAGTCGAAACGACTGCCGCGACCAGAACAGCGACCGCCCGCCAAAGAGGCGCACGCGAACCCAGTTGTAAGGATTTTCCGGATCGTAGGTGTAAGGATTCTCCTGCTCGTTCACCCAGGTATTGGCATTGAACTCGTTGGACTGGAAAACGTGCGGCAGCGCGCCAGGCTGTTTAAAGCCGCGGAACGGAAGCGCAAAGGCGGGCTTCAACTCTGCGTCCTTGTGTACGTCCGCCACCGGCCCGGCATTGAGCATCAGGCAGGAGATGCCGTTCTCTGTCAGGATCTTTGCCGCCATGCCACCGGAGTGACCGGACCCGATAATCAGCACATCTACTTTTTGTTCAGCCAAGGCTTGGCACTACCTTTCTTCCCGTTGCAGCGCTTTCATATTTTCGTAGACGCGGCGATCACTGGCAGCACTAAATATGTCGCCGGCCCGCCGCGATGCGCCGCATCCCCGCAGCGTCATCGCTATACACGTCAGGATCGACCGGGAACCAGTACAGTCCCTTTTCCGGCTCCTGCCCGTCAGCAGCCGAAGCCTCCGACCATGCCTGTGAGTTCACGGTCGCCGTGCGAATGTCACCGTGTACGGTATTGACGAAGAAGGCAAAGCTCTCTTTCGGCGGATGATCATTCATCCACACGCGCAGGTTTGGACGAAGCACGGCGTCTGCCTGCTGCTCGGTCGCGGCAGCGAACGAAGCCGCACCCTGTTTGCGCGCCTCGGCATCGAGGCGGTTCAATCCATCCTGGTACATTTTCTGGCGATCGGCCGGCGAGATGCCGATCAAGAAGTCCAGAAATTCGGGCGTGCCCGCCTCAATCGCGCCGGGGTACTTCTTCCACGGCGGCAGCAGAAGCTCGCTCAAACGGCGCAGCGTCGCCATCTGCGGCTCGTTGAAAAAATGAGCGTTGGTCTGGGCCACGGCGTCGGGCACAATCGAATCGATAGCCAGCGGTTTGACTTCCTCCAGGCCGCGCATCCACGGCACCGGGCCTGGTGCCGTGGGTGCTTGCGGAGGCGCCGGCGGCGGCACGCCAGGAGTGGCCTGCGTGGCCGACTGACCGGAAGGCACTGGCGAAGTCTGCTGCGCGAGCAGGTTTCTGCCGGCTACAGAGGCCGCTACGATTGCTTTGACAAAATCTCGTCGTTTCATTCCCTGGGCTGCTCCCTTGCAGTCGTTCCAGACAAGTTCCTGACAGCGCCATCTAAGGGCTGCCTATCAGCTTGTTGGTATACGAGTGGGGACGCAACGATAAACGCCCCGACTGACGAGGGTAGAAGGCGGAATGAAGATTTGCAAGTGCAGCCCGCTGTTCACTTGAATCGGGACAGGGTTTTGGCTGGCGAAATCAATCCGCCGCAAGCTCAGGCGTTATGAACGATGCCGTCGACCTTGACCTTCGAGCACCAGAAGCAATGAGCGATGTCTCTGCCGGGCGAAAGCGTAGCCAGGTCCAGCCGTTTCCAGCGATGCACACCGGCCCTACAGAAGAATCCAAGGATGCTGCTGGCTTCGTGCTCGCGGTGCGGCCAAAGCCTGGCGAAGCGCGCCGCCAGTTCCGCCCCGGATGCTGCATCCTGAGAGCTATTCATCCTCAAGAAATTGCCGTTGCCTAGATGACGTTGTGAACATACTTGGCCTTTGCGGCAACCAGTTGTGCAAGCTGCTGTTCGGTCAGCACCTGCGGCGTGCCGAGCTGGTGCGCGACCAGGCGGATATTTGCAACATGCTCGACCGTCTCCATCCGCAGGAAGGCAGACAGCAGGCTGTCCCCGAAAGTAACGGCGCCATGATTCGCCATCAAAATGGCTTCGTGCCCTGCAATCAACGGAGCCAGGCTGGCAGCAACTTCGTCAGTGCCCGTGGTGGCGTAGCGAGCCAGAGGGACACATCCGAGGGCCATCGCCGCCTCTTGGCACAAAACCTCCTCCAGGCCTTTCCCTGAACAGGCAAAGGCAGTGGCGATCGGAGGATGGGAATGGATCACAGCCTGCACATCATCCCGCCGCTGATAAACGGCAAGATGCATACCAATCTCGCTCGTAACTTTTTTCAAGCCGGAGAGCTGGCGGCCCTTGGTGTCGATGATCACCATGTCCGACGGCCGCAGCATGTACTTGCTGACGCCTGTCGGGGTAGCCAGCAGACGGTCTTCGTCAAGCCGTACAGACAGATTGCCTGATGTACCCGGCATGTAGCCCAGCCTGTACAGCCACCGGCCAAAGCGTGCCAGGGAACGCCGAAGATCGTCCTCGACCACCTGGAAGTGATCGTCCAAAAGTGCACTCGTGCCGGAATACTGGTGGTCCATCGCTTGCGTCACAGTCGGTCACGCTCCACTTCACAGTAACGTGAATGACGCTCTTTCATCCACAACTCTCTGGAGTTTCGAGTCAATCTTCGGTGCATCCCGGAGCATGGGGCAGAACCGATCAGCTGATGCAGGTCTGGCTTGCAGGCTCTCACACCTTACTTTCGAACGTCTTGATCGTCCTCTTGCTGCCCTCATTCGTTTCAAAAGAGGTCAATTTGGTCCGTATGCTGCGGACCGGACTCAATCCTCTCTGACCGCTTCTATCCCGGCGGCATCAAGGCCGCACGTGATTTGAACCCCTTGGGTGACGGAGATGGGTCTGCTTCCAAACGAAATCCCACTCTGTTCACTGCCTCATGACACCAACGATCTGAACGACCTGATCGTCTGGTGCAGTCCATGCGTTTACCCCCGTGTGGCTCAGCTTCCCTGCGGCATCATCCCAGTGCATCCGGGTCAGTTTGCCGCCATTTTTCTCGTACTCGTAGCTGTGACCGTCATCGTCATACAGGCTGAAGTCGGCATCGGCGCCGGGATAAACCCTCACCTTGGTGATGGACTGGGCCTGGTCGGTCGATTCGATCGGCGAGCCTTCCGGAAGAATGGACCCGGCGCGTACGAAGAGTGGAAGTGTGTCGATCGGTGCCTGGACCGTAATGGTCTGGCCACCCTGGACGCGCTGGTCGGTCCAGTAATTGAACCACTCGGCGCCTGCCGGCAGGTAGACGCTCCGGCTGGTCGCTCCCTGCTCGGTTACCGGCGCCACCAGCAGCGCCGGGCCCAGCATGTATTCGTCGCGAATATCTGCAACCGCTGCATCCCCGGGAAAGTCCATGAACAGGGCCCGCATCACCGGTGCCCCGGTTTCATAGGTCTGGTGGCCCAGCGAATAAATATACGGCAGCATCCGGTACCGCAGCTTCAGGTACTTCTCCAG
>CAZZVA010000012.1:0-8578 GCA_964657345.1 uncultured Acetobacteraceae bacterium
ATGGTGTTCTGCATACTGGAGCTGCTGGTCTTCAAATCGGTCACGGCGCTCTGCAGACCGCTGACGGCGGTTGCATTTTCGGTAAGCGTCTGAGCCTGCTGGCTGGACTGCTGCTGCGCCTGCTGGGCAGTCTGCTGCGCTGCGGCTGCGGCGGCCTGGGCCTGCTGCAGCTGGCTCTGCGAAGTGGTCAGCTGCTGCTGCAGTGTTTGTATCTGCTGCTGCATGTCTTCACGCAGCGACTGGATCTGCTGCTGGACCGTAGGCGGCCGCGGCTTGACGGGGCGGCGGGCCCTGCGGGTTTTAGCATGGGTCTTGGTGGATGTGGTAGAAGGAGCGCTGCTGGCCTGAGCATGCAAACTCTGTATGGGTGTGAGCAGAGCCGCTCCGAGGATGGCGGTTGCGATCGAGTACAGTGTGGGCTTCATTTGAAGTCAAGGTTCGCAGACCAAGGTAAATATTTGTGGCGGCAAGTGTTAAGAAATGATGAATATGCGTTTCCAGGCACTGGTGCGGCAGTTCATAAGCGCGTGTTAATGCTGGGGTTGGCTGGTGATTCTACCTGCGCTGACAATGTTCGCAAGAATACGAAAAGCCCCAGGAACTGCTTCCGGTGTCTGCCGGTAAATGGCGTACGCCGCGTAGATATATGTGCCTGCGCCGTAGCGGGTAAAGAGCAGGCCGCCGCGCTGGGGGTCTTCGCCGGGATCGTGAGTTTCGGTTGGTGCGGAATATTTCGGACTCCACGTGCCCATGAAGGAATGGCCGCGTTCTTCTACCCAGTGGTCGAAATCGGCGCTGGTGATGCGATTAGGGAAGTTCAGGAGAGGGTTGCCGGAGTCTTCGATGGTCACGGCAGCTTTCTCGTCCACGACCCGCTCCGGCGCATTGCCGAGAGTGTAGGGATAAGGCCCGTAATCATGATCGAAGTCGGGACCCTGGTATTGCACCACCAGGTTGCCGCCGTCGTGAACATAAGCGAGCAGCCGGGACTTGGCAGAGGCCAGCTCGGGTCGGCTGGAATAGGCGCGGATGCCGATCACGATAGTGTCATACGCGTGCAGGTCGCCGGTGAGCAGATCGGCCGCGGTCAGCATTCTGGGCGTAGCACCCAGCGAGGTGAGGGCAGACGGTATGTCGTCGCCGGTCCCCATGACGTAGCCGATGCGGAGACCGGGGGCGATGCGGACGTCGACGCCGGTGACGCGATAGGTTGCGGGCTGATAGAGGTTATAGGGGCGCAAACCCGGATAGCCCGCGGATGTGTAACCACTGCGGTATTCTGCATTGCCGGTGGTCGCGATCGCCTGCAGTACATAGGTCTGGGTGCTGAGCGAAGCGGGATGGAGGTGGAAGTCGAAGCTGCGGGTCTCGCCCTGGGCCATGCGTACATCGGCTTTGGGTGGACTGGCGGTCCAGCCTTCGGGCAGCTTCAGCTGCAAGGTGCCGGTGGTCTCGCCGCTCTCATTACTGTGCAGGCTGACAGTGAGGGGGAAATCCTTGCCGGCTTTCGCGTCGTCGTTGACAGGGACGATGCCGGAGTGTCCGGCCATCGTAAGCGAGAGTCCCGGCGCGATCAGTAGCGGTTCCGAGATACTGCCCAGTCCGTCGACGAGCTGGGTGGTCTCGACGACGCTTTCGAGATGGATGGGGACGCCGTCGTAGGAGAAGTCGGCGGCACCGATCAGAGGATAGGGAGCGAATGGGCGATTGAGCCAGCGAGCGTCTTCGATGCCGTAGAACGCCTGCTCGATCGAGGGTCGCGAGAAGTATGGAGCGGTCGGCTGGGCGTCGATGGGAATACTGACGCGGAAGATGGCGTCACCGCTGGTACTGGCGGGGTCATCCAGGCCGGGAGCGCCGAGACGAGTGATCTGCCATGGCCTGCTGCCGGGAGTGAGGTCAGGAGTACGCACGGAAGTCTGCGTGAGCTTGATGCCGGAGGTTGAGGCGACATGGACGCGAACGCTGACTTCGCTGCCGGCAACGGCCACGCGTGAAGACGGTTCGGGTGTCAGCGGCAGGGCTTTGACGGGTGATTTTGGATCGAGGCTGGATGGGTCCGGCGGCAGCACGCAGGCCGCAAGCGAGAGTCCGAGCGACTCTGCGAGGGCATCGTTGAACTGCTTCTGCTTGAGGCCAAGTTCAAAGGTCAGGTTGTACTTGTCCTGTTCGGAAAGCGAGCTTGCCTGGACTTCGGCTAGAAGTTTTTCTGTTATCCGGTAGCCGTCGTGCAGGAGCGGCGCCAGTTTTTCCGGATGCGCGGGGATGTAGTTGAGGGATGCCTCGGCAACTTTGGATTGCAGGGCGAGCAGTTGCGGTTTGAGGAAGGGAGCGTCACTGTTGGCGAGTTGTGCGAGACCGACGAGCGAGGTATCGACGCCGGCAAAGAAGTCAGCCTGCTGACCGGCATCGGGGCCGGTATCCGTCGGAACTACGGAGCCGAAGCGGTGATAGGCGACTGTCACGTCGCCGGCGAGCGGGATGCTGGGACCTTCATGCTGGGTGCGCTGCTGGCCGAGGCCGTTGCGGGCGATCTGGGCGTAGCTCTCGCCCAGGACGGGATCAAGGGTGCCTTCGGGAATTTTCACATCGGCGCTGAGAGGGCCGTGCGTGTCTGTGTCATCGACGTAGTTATGAAACAGTACCGGCGACCATTTGCCGGTGGCATAGTCGAACATGCCCTTCGAGGTGATGGAGAAAAATGGTGTGCGGGCAAAGACTTTCAACGGTCTCCAGGGGTGGAGTCCCTGGGCGATCTGGTCGGGAAAGACATTCGGATCGCCGGCGGCCTTGAAAACTTCCTGTGCCAGCAGCCCGGCGACCTGGTGATGGCCGTGTCCATCGGTGATGCCGCCGACGAATGTCGAGGTGACGACCAGGGGACGGTTCATGCGGACGACGCGCACGGCATCGTAGAGCACGCGGTCGTGGCCCCATTGGGCGAGGGCTTCTTCCTTGGTTTTGGAGAAGCCGTAGTCGGCGACGCGGCCGAAGTATTGCGTGATGCCGCTGCCGGCGTAGTAGGAGTCGGCGTCGAGGAGTTCGTTGGTGCGGATCAGGGCCAGTGCATCATTGGTAGCGCTGGACATGGCATTCTGGCCGCCTTCGCCGCGGGTGAGGGTAAAGATGCCGGTGCGCACGCCCAGTCCGCGTGACTCGTAGGCGAGCATGCCGCCGTCTTCGTCGTCAGGGTGGGCGACGATGGTCAGCAGACTGCCCCAGGTGCGCAATTGCTTCAGGGTCTGGAACAGGGCAGCGGCGCCGCGATTCTGTGGGATGGCCTGGCCGGTGAACGGGAGCGTTCCCAGCGCAGTGACATGAGGGACAGGGATGGCCGCAGGAGAGTTCTGCGCGATCATCTGCGCCGGGCCTGCCGCTATGATCGATAACAACAGCAGCGGCACGCCTAGCGCGTGTCTGGACAGGTGGGATGGGGCTCGCAAGTCTAAAGTGTACAATCCAGCGACACCGGGGACGCAAGCTGCTGACGCCATTTCAGGACCAAAACCCGTGACTCTCAGCGAAGGGCCGGAGAAGGCTGAACTCACCAGGCTTCGGAGCGGGTCTGCAGAGATGGCGACGGCGCGACCCCTGCCGGCGCGCACCCTCGATCTGAAAAGCTCGATTGCGATCAACATGCTGGAGATGGTCGGCGTGGGTCCGTTTATCACGCTGCCGCTGATCGTGTCGGCGATGGGGGGACCACAGGCGATCCTGGGCTGGGTGCTGGGTGCGATTGTGGCCATGTGCGACGGGCTGGTATGGGCAGAGCTTGGCGCGGCGATGCCGCAGGCCGGCGGCTCGTATGTGTACCTGCGCGAGATCTTCGGCGAGCGCTCTGCAGGACGATGGATTTCGTTCCTATACGTCTGGCAGTTCACGCTGAGCGGGCCGCTGGTGTTTGCGTCGGGCGCGATCGGACTGGCGCAGTATGCGTCGTTCCTGGTGCCGGCGTTGCGGCGCCCAGTGCTGCCGTCGATTCCGTTTCTTGCTGACGTGCATTACACCAACCTGCTGGCGATCGCGGCGTGCCTGCTGGTGGCGCTGCTGTTGTATCGCGACTTGAAGGCGATTCAGAAGATGGCTGCGGTGTTGTGGGTGGGTATCATCGTGACACTGGCGGCAGTGATCTTTGCGGGTGTGACGCACTTCCATGCGGCGCAGGCGTTTTCGTTTCCTCCGGGCGCCTTTCATCTTTCAGGGAGTTTCGTGGCGGGGCTGGCTGCGGCGATGCTGATCGCGAACTACGACTACTGGGGCTACTACAGTATCTGTTTCGTTGGCGGGGAGGTGAAGGACGCGGGGCGCACGATTCCGCGCTCCATCCTGATCTCGATCGCTGCGGTGGCACTGATCTACATGGTGATGAACATCAGTGTGCTCGGAGTCATTCCGTGGCAGGAGTTGATGCGGGATACGACGGGCGATACCCGGTTTGCGGTAGTGGCGGTGGTCATGCAGCGGACCTATGGAATCGTCGCAGCGCGGGCGATTGCGCTGCTGGTGATGTGGACAGCGTTCGGATCGCTGTTCGCGCTGCTGCTGGCGGCATCGCGGGTGCCGTACGCGGCTGCGGTCGATGGGAACTACTTTCGCAAGCTCGGCCACCTGCATCCCAAGGGGGGATTTCCGGATCGTTCCCTGCTGACGCTGACTGCGGTGGCCTGTGTGTGCTGCCTCTTCCACCTGGCGACGGTGATCGAAGCGCTAGTGGCGATTCGTATTGTTCTGACCTTCGGATTGCAGCAGGTGGGTGTGATGGTTTTGCGATTCCGCAAGCCGGAATTGTTCCGGCCATTTCGCATGTGGGTCTATCCGCTGCCTGCGTTGCTGGCGCTGGCGGGCTCCATTTTCGTGCTGACGGCACGGGTGAAGGCAGAGCGCCAGATCTGGGTGGCGCTCGCCGTGTTTGGTACGGGTACAGTGGCCTATGGAGTGCGTGCCCGCAGGACTGGTGAGTGGCCGTTTGAGCGAACGACGTAGCTGCTAGCCGCCGTGATGGACGACCGGCTCAGTGCGTGGATGCTTCGGCTGTTCTGCTTCAAACTCTGCGCGCACATCGCCGAAGTGGGTGAAATGGACGTGAACGGCTGAGCCGGCGCCGGCGAGAGTCTTGCCCATCCAGCTGCCGGTGGTGATCCACTGGCCCTTGCGGAGGCCGCCGGTGCGTGACTGCCCGTGATTGGCTAGCCACTCGACCAGGCTCAGGATGTCCGTGCCGACACCGTTGGCGCCATGATCGGTGCGCACGATCCCGTCTACCGACACTGTGACGTTTTCCGTAGAGAAGTCGAAATCCCTCCAGGCTGGAAAGGCCGGACCATAGATGAAGCCACCGTGCATCTGCAGGTCGCCAATCATGGAGAGGCGGTCGACCTTGTCGGGATCGACGAAGGCGGTTTCGAGAAGCTCAATGGCCGGATGAGCACTGGCGATGGCGGCGACGACCTCTTCCCGCGAGTAGGCGGTCGCGCGTGGCGGGAGATCCTTGCCGAGCAGGTAGGCGATCTCGGCTTCGACCCCGCGCATGCGACGCATGTTGATGGAAATGAGGGAATTAGTCGGCGCGATGCCGAAGTCGAACATGGGCGCAAACATCGGCGTGGCTTCAGGGGTTGGGGTGCCGACCTTCCAGCCGGCGATCGCGCCCAGCTCCCGGATGAGTACATCCTGGAGAAAGTAGGCTTCGGCAACAGTTCGAGGGCGCAATCCATCCGGCAGCGACTCGATCGGCTGCGTGGTTCGCCGGGCTTCCAGCAGGAGTTCGCTGGCCTGGCGGAGACGGTCACGATCCATCGGTGTGATGTCTGCGATACTGCCGCCCTGTTCCGGTGCGGCGAGTGAAGTGGAAGGTGTGGCCATGTCGTAACTCCTTGATGATGGGATGCCTGGGTACAGGGTGAAGACGAGGATAGTTGGAAAGGGCTCACTGCGGCGGAGTCATGACGACGTCGGTGATATCGGATCCGGCAACAGTGATCTGGGTGCTGACGTTTTTATAGGAGACGCGGGCATCCGGGTCAAAGGCACCTCCGGCGGAGACGGAGTACTTGCCGTCGGGCACGGCGGCGAAGCTGAAGCTGCCGTCGGCTGCGGTGATTGCGGAGAGCTGCGAGCCGGCGTTGTCAGACAAGGCGAGCGAAATACTGGCGTTGGGCAGTGGATGGTTGCTGGCGGTGGTCAGGAAGCCGCGAACGTGATGCAGATCAGTGAGGTTCATCAGCATATCCAGGCCGGCCCGCTCCTCTCCGGCCTTGACGGTGACCAGGGTGGCCCGGCCTCGATCGATGGTGTTGCCAAGAAAGACAGGGAAGAGGCCGCCGCTGCGCGGTACCGCCTGGATGGTGTAGGTGCCATCAGCGAGTCCGGCCAGGTGGTAGCGGCCCCGGTCGTCGGTCTGGGCGTTGCTGCCGATGGATCTGAAGGATGCGTTGGCTGAGATCGAAGCACTGTCGGCACTGGCGCCCGATGGAGAAAGAGCGATCATGGCAGAGACGGTAATCCCGGCTGCCGGTGTGCCGTCGTCATAGAGGATGGCTCCGAGCAGGTCGGCGCCGCGATAGGCCGTGACGTTGGTAGTGGAGACCTGTCCGGCCTGGATGGTGACGCGGGTGATCATGCTGAGGAAGGTCTGCCGCATGGCCGGGGCGCTATCGGCATAAATGTTGAGCTGGAGGATCGGCTGGATGTAGCCGGGCAGCATGACCTGCACGTCATAGACGCCGGCCTGCACGTCTTTCATCTGGAAGGTTCCGTCGGCGGCAGTTGTGCTCATGGATGAGCCGAAGCCGCGGCGATTCTGACCGCCGGAGTTGTCGGGCTCGGTAACGTCGGGGACCAGCGAGACGGTAGCAAATCGTGCCGGCTTCTGCGTATCCGAACAGAAAACCTGTCCGCTGAGACTGCCATTGCCGCCCTGAGCCCTGGCCATACTGCTGCCGGCGATGACACAGGCCAGTGCGATCAGCGGGGAACGGATGGCATTCCGAGATGTCTGAGACATGGTAAGCGGACGATTCTCCACTCCAGCTTAGACGCATGGGTCCGGAGAATGGCGTCATGTGCCGGCGCCCGTCCCGGGTGTCTAGTCCGGATCGATCCCATCGAACATGCCAGTTTCGCTTTTCGCCAGCTCGGGATGCCTGGCGGCGGCGAGCAGGTAATTCTCTTCGTGGCCGTGTTTCTCGAAGACCTCGGCTGCCCGGTTCATCACGCCCTGGGTATTGTGGATCTCCAGTGCCTGCTGCTTGACCTGCTTCAGTGCACCCATTTGCAGGGTCAACGATGACGGGGTTTTGGGTGCGACTGCGGCCTCTTCGGTGAACCTGGAGACATTGAAGCTGGTGGAGGCGTAGTACAGCTTCTGAGGAGCGTAGATGGTCAGGTCGCCGTCGGGCTGCAGTTGTTCCGGCGCGAAAAAGCTGCGGCCGGCCCAGTGGAAGGCGGCCGTGGCCATCAGGCCGACCATGGTGTGGTCGCGATGCATGTTGGGGCCGCCATCGCCGCCGAAGGTCAGCACGACGTGAGGGCGGTAGCGGCGAATCTGCTCGACCAGCATGGTCGCCATGACGTGGAAGTTGAGATGGAGAAGCTCGCCGTCCGGATAGTCCATAACTTCGCCGGTGGTGACGTTGAGCAGGCTGCAGGCTTTGGCAAATTCGGCGCGACGCAGATCTGCCAGTTCTTCATCGGAGGTAGCTTCGCCGCGGTTGGAGGCGGCTCGGCCTTCGGTCAGACAGATGACCCGCGTTTCGACTCCGGCCTGGTGAGCCTGTAGCAAGGCCCCGGCGAAACCGCCGCTTTCGTCATCAGGATGGGCGGTAATGCAGAGCAGCCGCAGTGCCAAACTCATTCTCCTCGGTCAGTAATATTGGGTCGGAAGCGTCCGCACATTGCAGAGAACGGGCGGCGGATTCCTGAAAGTTCAGCGGGTAGTCCCAGGGCAGGGACCGCTGGGCGACGGGCCGGAAGGTGAAGCGATGCAGGGGAGTCGGGCCGTGGCGGGTGAGAGCGCGCTTGTGTTCAGGCGTGGAGTAGCCCTTGTGTGAAGCCAGCCCGTATTGCGGATACTGCTCGTGGTACTCGCACATGCGACGATCGCGATAGACCTTGGCAATGACGGAAGCAGCGGCGATGGAAAGGCTGAGACTGTCGCCATAGATGATGGCGGTCTGGGCGCAGGGATGGTCGAGCCGCATGGCGTCGATGAGCAGGTGGTCGGGAGCGGGCGCAAGTTTGCGGACGGCCTGGGTCATGGCGAGGCGGGATGCCTGGTAGATGTTGATGCGGTCGATGGTCTCGGCATCCACTTCCTCGATGGAGCAGCCGAGTGCTTTCTGCCGGACGATCTTTGCGAGCCGCTCGCGGTCCTCAACTTCGAGCTGCTTGGAGTCGCGGAGGCCGCGGATGCGGCAATCGAGTGGCAGGATGACGGCTGCGGCGACGACTGGACCGAAAAGTGCGCCGCGTCCTACTTCGTCGACGCCGGCAATAACGGTCGCTCCCGAGGCGCGGGCAGAACGCTCGTACTTATGGCCGCATACGAGGGTGCGCAGCATCTGCAGCTTGCGGGTTGCGG
>CAZZVA010000012.1:8678-27189 GCA_964657345.1 uncultured Acetobacteraceae bacterium
CGCGCAGCCTTGCCGCGCAGTCCGCGAAGGTAGAAGAGCTTGGCGCGGCGGACCTGGAAAGAACGCACTTTCTCGACCTTGTCGACTACCTTGGAATTGAACGGGAAGATACGCTCCACGCCCTGACCGAAGCTCATCTTGCGAACCGTGAAGCTACCCTGCGGGCCACGCTTGTAGGCGATGACCATGCCTTCAAAGGCCTGGGTGCGTTCCTTGTCGCCTTCTTTGATTTTGACCTGCACGCGAACCGTGTCGCCGGGTGCGAATGCTGGAAGATCGGTGCGCGCGAGCTTGTCGGCAAGGCGCTGCATGACTGGATGAATAGACATAGTTGTTCCTGACAGTTGGATACGAACCTCTAGTTTACACAAGATTCGCTTGAAAGAGTGCGCCAACCGAGTCTTCCGACGGGCCTGACCTGCCGGTACGTCATGTTTTTCTACGCGCGGCTGGTGAGTTCTTCAAGAAATGCGCGATCTTCTTTCGACAGGTCGGCTTTTTCAAGAAGGTCGGGACGGTTGCGGAGAGTCTTCTCGAGAGCCTTCTGGCGACGCCACTTGCGGATCTGGTCGTGGTTGCCGCCAGCGAGAACTTCGGGCACGGTGAGACCCTGGAATTCTGCGGGACGGGTGTAGTGGGGATAGTCGAGAAGTCCGCCGGAGCCGTGGACCGAGCTGGGCAGGGGACGAATGTTTTCCTGGTCCGGATTGCCGGGACGGAGGTTTGCGTCAGCGGCTCCAAAGCTCTCGTAGGCCGAGGACGCCTCGTTGCCAAGCACGCCGGGCAGCAGGCGCATGGTGGCGTCGAGGATGACGGCTGCGCCGAGCTCGCCACCGGAGAGAACGTAGTCGCCGATGGAGAGTTCGCGGTCGCAGAACAGCTCGTTGACGCGCTCATCCACACCTTCATAGCGACCGCAGATGAGGATGACGCGATCCAGCCGCACAAGTTGGTGAGCGGTTGCCTGGCGGAAGGGTGCGCCCTGGGCTGACAGGAGGATGACCGACTCGCGGGCGCCCGGCTGGCTGCGTTCGGCTCTCGACTGCAGGGACAGCGAAGCGAGTGCTTCGGCGATGGGTTCGGGTTTCAACACCATGCCTTCACCGCCGCCGAAGGGCCGGTCGTCGACCGTCCGATGGCGGTCGTGAGTGAAGGAGCGCAGGTCATGGGTGGCGATGGTGACGAGTCCGTTTGCCTGTGCGCGCTTGACCACTCCGTAATCGAAGATGCTGGTGAAGAAATCGGGAAAGATGGTGAGGATTTCGAAGCGCATGGTCAGGCTTCGTCCTGCGGGTCTTCCTGCGCCTTGTCTGGCGCAATACCCGGAGTGTTGAGTTCGAGGAGGCCATCCGGGAGCCGCATTGTTACGCGTTTCGACTGGACATCCACGGCGACGAGATACTTCTTTGCGAAGGGAACGAGAATCTCAACAGCCTTTCGGGCACGTTTGCCTCGTCGCGGCCTGTCGCCTGTGGATGGTGCTTCCGGGTCGGGTGCTTCTGTGTGTGTCGGCGCAGCAGAACTCCGGATGACAAGCAGGTCGGGTGCGCCGAGCAGGCCTCGTTCGACATCGGTGATTTCGCCGATGACTCGCTCTTCGCTATGGTCATCATCCTCGCCGAGGTCGATCAGGCAGCAGCCGATCAGGTCGCCGATGTAGACGGCGTCGTCTTCGAGGGGCGCACGTTCGCTGGCCGGGATGACCACTTCGAGGCCGCGCAGAGGTTCTGCGTCATTGATGGAATCGATGCCCTGGAACTTGAAGACGATGCGGCCCTGGTGGAGCCAGTGGCGTTCGATGATGGCTTCGCGGGGAGCCAGTGTCTGCCGGGCCGGCGAGCCTTCTGCCGCGGCTAGATAGACGCGCGGCCGGCTGACAAAGCGTTCAGGGAAGTCAGTGAAGATGTCGGCGATGATTTCGCCTTTGCGACCCTGCGGACGGACAAGCCGGGCGAGCAGGACCCAAGTGTCCTCAGGCATGGTGGATGCACCCGGGGTGAGCACTGACCTCGGTTTTCAAGGAAAAGTGACTTGCAGCCGACGAGATCAGGACGTTAGTGGGGTGGGGACACCGGATGCAGCTGGCGTCCGTCGTTGTCCGACTTGGGGTCCGACTTTTCGTCATTCTCTTCCAGGATATCCAGGGTGTAGCGATGGTGGTGCTTCATGCTGACGGCGCCGAGAATGGTGCGCATCGATCGCGCTGTGCGGCCCTGCTTGCCGATGACTTTACCGACGTCAGCCGGCGCGACGCGCAGCCTCAGGACAGTATTCTCGTCCCGTTCGACGGCGTCGACAACCACTGCGGCTGGTTCATCGACCAGTGCGCGTGCGATTTCAGTGACCAGTTCCTGCATGTCATCCAGCTTTTCAACACCTGCCATGAACATCTCCGTCGGCCATGCACTATGCAAACCCGCGAAGGAGACAATCGCTCCTGCCGGCAACCATAGTCAAGGCAAAAACGAAAAGCGGCACTTCCCGGGGCCTTCGCCGCTGGTGGTGCTCCCGGCGAAACGGGACTAGGCTGCTGCGGGTGTAGCCGGCACGTACTTGTCTACCAGCTTTTTCACGCGGTCGGACAGCTGCGCGCCGTTGCCGGTCCAGTAGGAGATGCGATCCTGCTTCAGACTGACGGTTGCCGGGTTGGTGCGGGGATTGTAGGTTCCCACAATTTCGATGGAGCGGCCATTGCGGGCGCGATCCTTTTCAATAACGACTACGCGGTAGTGCGGCTGCTTACGCGCACCAAAGCGCGCCAGACGAATCATCAACACAGGCAAAAACCTCTCAATTTGGGTCGGATCTCAGGTCAGATCCTGGATAATCGATGGATGCGCACGCACCGGCCGTGCCGGGAACGCATTCCAGCCTCCAAGTATCGCCGATATGGGCTGGAACCGCAAGGTTTTACCCTCGAAAACACTGCTTTTGCGGCCCTAAACCAGCTTCATCTCCTTCGGGTTCCAATGGACCATCGCGTCCTTTTCCAGGCTCAGGTTGCTCAGGAGCGCGGCACCCGCGGCGCGGAAGCCGAAGACCGGATCTTCTACCACGGCATTGCGGGTTCGCACGGCGTTGAAGAAGTTGTGAAAATGGTCATAGCTGTCGCTGTAGCCCTGGGGTACGGAGTAGCGTTCGACACTGGTCTCGTTCAGCTGCTGGGTCGTGCTTTCGGGATATTTCTGGCGATAGGCTTCGATGGTGCGCTTCTGGATGTCCTCGGTGAAGGTGCCGACGGTGTAGCCGGGCTCCTTTTCGCGAGGGGTGCGGCTGACAATGACGCTGCGGCCGGCAATCTCGAGTGTGCCTTCCGAGCCGGTGAAGACCAGGCCTTCGCTTTCTTCGCCGCCATCGACGAAGTTCACGCGCAGGCTGAGGTTGAAGCCTTCCGGATAGTCGAAGAGGGCGAGGAGGACATCGGGAGCATCGCGGCCGTCTTTCCAGAAGCGGATACCGCCGGTAGCCATCGCTTTCGTCGGGCCGATAGTGTTGGTGATGAAGTGGGTGCCGCTGAAGAGGTGGACGAAGAGGTCACCAGCGACCCCGGTTCCGTAGGCCTTCCATTTGCGCCATTGAAAGAAGTGTTCTGCATTCCAGGGAATCTTGGGTGCGGTTCCAAGGAAGCGCGGCCAGTCACAGGTTTCGGGGCTGGCGTCAACCGGGACGGTATAGTCCCAGGCGCCGATGGCAGAGTTGCGGTCCCAGCGTGCTGTGACCATGTTCAGCTGACCGATGGCGCCGGCGGCGATCAGTTCCTTGGCCTTGGCGTATACGGCAGAGCTGACCCGCTGACTGCCTATCTGCATGATGCGCTTGGTGGAGCGTGCGGTCTCGATGATCTCTGGTCCATCCGAGTAGAGATGGATCATCGGCTTTTCGCAGTAGACGTCCTTGCCCGCCTTCATGGCGTCGATGGAAGCCTGTTTGTGCCAGTGATCGGGGGTCGCGATGATGACGGCGTCGATGTCCTTGCGGGCGAGAATTTCGCGGTAGTCCCTGGTGGTGAAGACGTCGCTGCCCCAGACTTCCTTGCTGTGATCGAGACGACCCTGGTAGCAGTCTGCAACCGCGACGAGTTTGATGCCCGGTACGCGCAAAGCGACCTTAGTGTCGCCCTGACCCTGGTTGCCGGCGCCGATGAGCGCAATCTGCAGATGGTCGTTGGAGGCGACAGGCTTGGCGTCTTCTTCCGGCTGCTGAGCATTCAGCAGGTGCAGGCGAGGTGCGATCAGGGTGTCGCCGGCTACGAGACCGGCGGCTTTCAGGAATCCTCTGCGAGTGGGTATGGGCATCTGTCCTCGGGTATGGCCTGGTGCTAATGTGCGTGGCTTGCGACTGCGCTGCGGAAGTCGCTGACACATGCCATGCCAGCCTTCTTTTTCGAGTCGTCACTTTTGGTGGTGTAGAACGGCGAGTCGCCGTCTTTAAGATAGGCCTTCATGTGGATGGAGGAGCTGAAGGACAGGCTGTAGCCGTAGGATGACGAGTTGTCTTTAGGGTCCTTGGTTTCAGTGTCACGGCCGTTGTGATCTTTTTCCTTGTCGAAGCGCAGGGTGAGATCAGCATTGTCCGGGTCGTCGACGACGGTGAAGCGGCCCCAGGCCTTGATGGCGTCGGCGGCTCCCTGGGCTACGCCGGGCTGGTGAGTGTCATCGATAATGGCGACGGTGTGAGCGGTCGAGACGGCGCGCGGGAAAGCGTCTGCGTTGACCTGGGCAGAAAGCGTGCCGGCGGCTCCGAGCGTGAACGAGAGGGCCAGCGACATGGCCGTACATCTAAGACAAGAAGCGGCTTTCATCATTCCATCCTCATGGAAGAAAAGGGTCCGGCGAGCGACACCTGCAACAACCGGGCCATGATAACGCGAAACGTCACTGGCGGTGTATGGCCGGGGGCTTCAGCTTTTCTGCGGAAACAGAAAGCGCAGCATAGGGGAGACGCGCTGCGCCCAAGCCTCTTCACAGTGCGTCCCGCCAGCGATGACTTCGTAGTGGATGTCCATATTCTCCCGCCAGCCCTGGCGCAGGAGCTGGCGGTGCAGGCTGTTGGTATCTTCGAGGGTGCGTGCACCTTCTGCGTCGCCACAGTCGAGCCAGAGGAGCGGCTTGGGCTGTAGTTTCGAGTTCCGCAGCAGGTTGAGGATACTGCGATGATTCCACCAGACCGATGGCGAATGAACGGCGAGTCGTCCGAAGACCTGCGGGTACTCGATGCCGAGAAATAGCGAGACCAGGGCGCCAAGCGACGATCCGCCGATGCCGGTATGGTCGCGGCCAGGCTGGACACGGTAATGCTGGCCGATAAATGGCAGCAATTCCTCAGTGATGAGCTTTCCATAGGCCGGCGCTTCGCCTCCGCCCATTTTCCAATCGCGGGTGGGTGTGTACTCCGCGATACGGCGGGCGCCCGTGTTGTAGATGCCGACGATGATGAGCGGCTCGACCTCGCCCGCTGCGATGCCACGATCCGCCGCGTCCAATGCCTGCCAGGTGCGGCCGGGCACGTAGGAGGTCTGTCCGTCAAAGAGGTTCTGTCCATCGTGCAGGTAAAGCACAGGAAAATGCCGCTCTGGCTCACTGGCATACTGCGGCGGAACGTAGACGATGAGGTTGCGTGTGTCGGGGAGGAAGTCGCTGCGGAAATGCCGGTGCAGCTTGAGACGCTCATGGGGCGTGGCGGTGTCGTCCGTAACAGGCACGAGGGGGAGAGCGTTCGAGTGGCCAGGCGGCGTTGCGTCGTCTGCTGTGAGCCTCGTCTCCACGTCCGCGGTTCCCCCGTTGATTCCCTTTAGCAGCCGCACAATCCTTCTCCGCTGCTACGAATGCGGTGGACCTGGGAGGCTGCTTTCTCCTGTTACAGTAGCAACAATTCGGGACTGTCGCGCACTTCGGCAGTCCGCCATAAAGACGAAAGTTTGCCGCTGCTTTTCCATGCGGCAGGAGACGCATGCACCGCGAGTATCACAAATGGTTTTCACCCAGCCTGGGGCGCGACATGGAGTTGCTGATATTCGGCCACACCGGTCTGCCGATCATCGTGTTTCCTTCCTCGCAGGGGCGCTTCTTTGAATTTGAAGAGCGCGGCATGGCGGCGTGCATCGGGGGCAAGATCGATGCGGGCGAGGTGCAGTTGTACTGCGTCGATTCAGTAGACAGCGAAAGCTGGTACAACCGCCACGTTCCGTCCCGGTGGAAGATTGCCCGCCAGCTGCAATACCAGGACTACGTGATGAACGAGGTGGTGCCGCTGGTGCGGCAGAAGAACTGGAATCCGCTGCTGGTGACCCTCGGATGCAGTTTTGGCGGCTACCATGCCGTGAACCTTGCCCTGCGGCATCCGGACAGAATTACGGGATGCCTGTCGATGAGCGGCGCCTTCGATATCTCGTTTTTTCTGCACGGCTATCACGACCAGGATGTCTACTTCAACATGCCGCCGCAATACATGGCGAATGCGGGCGAGGGTTGGCAGATGGACCGCTACCGGCAGAACAAGTATGTCTTCGGAACAGGCTGGGACGATCAGTGTCTGCAACAGAATCGTCATCTTGCCGGGATCATGCAGGCGAAGGGGATTCCGGTAAACCTGGCGATCTGGGATGACTGGAACAGCCATGACTGGCCGACCTGGCAGCGGATGATGCAGCAGTTTCTGTAGGTACTGGCCGTACGGGCGAGAGCGCTTCGCGCAAAACCATGCTCCCGTTGGTCGCGTTCATTCGACGACTACTCGGCGTCGTAACGCGCCAACCGGGAGAACAGCCATTCGAGATCGAGGTGAACTTCACGGACTTCCACCTCAAGGCGTTTGACTTCTTTCCAGAGGGGTCCTTCACAGACTCGGCCGGTCTTCGTCTCCGGGTCGATCGACCAGATGTTGGGCACGCCCATGTTCTGATAATCGGTCGCCAGCTTCTGGTTCCGTGTAGGAGTCGTCGGAGAGAGTACTTCGATGACGATCAAGGGCGGTTCAGTCAGGACCTGCGGCCACTTATACGCACGGTCAACGATCCCATCGGGCAGCCGGACCCTGGTCGGAGAAACCTGCGTAGGAATCTCGACGCCTGCTCTTACTTTCCACTCGTCTTCGTGCGAGAAAAACCAGGCGCTGAGCAAAGACCGGATCAAGCCGTGAGCAAAAGCTACCCTCGCCCGCTCTTTCCACTCGCCGTCGATGTACTCCACGTCCGGCTGAAAGCTGGCGCGCAGATAGTCATCGATGGAGACCGAGGTGGTCGTTGCCACGGCAATACCTCGCCTTGAGGATATGCGCCGCGCCGCGCTACTTTCCGACAAAGATCCCCTTCGGGCAGATGGCATGCACGCCGACTTTGCCGTCGACCAGCTGGGTGATGTCGAGGTCGACGGCGACGCTTGTCAACTGATAAGCCTGGTCGCGCGTGAGATGCTTCTCTGTCACCAGGAAGCTGATCATGTTGCGCGTCGCCATCTCGGTCGCCTTCACCAGGTCTTCGCTGAAGCCCATGCTGATGTAGCTGGTCGGCGTCTCGGCGCGCGGCCATAGCAGCGGCGGCTCACCGGCCTTCGTTTTATGCACGATGAATTCGAAGGTGCCGGTCAGCATGGTTTCGAGGGCGGTGATGTCGACTTCACCGTTGCCCTGGCCGGCGTGACCATCGCCCACTTCAAACAACGCACCGGGTGCATGCACCGGCAGGTAAAGCGTTGTTCCTGCGACGAGGTCCTTGTTGTCCATATTGCCGCCGTGCATCCAGGGCGGGGCACTGTTGTAGCGGCCGGCGGATTCGGGCGGCGCATCGCCCATCGAGCCGAAAAAAGGATGCAGCGGAATTTCGACGCCGGGTGAAAACTTTGCGATCATGCGGCTGCGGTCGAGGGGAATGATCGACATTTTGCCGTAGGGATAGTCGTCAGGAAGAAAGCCGCGTCCGGCGCCGAAACCATTGCAGGCCCATGGAACATCGATGTCGATCTTGCGGATACGGACCTCCAGCACATCGCCCGGCTGCGCCTCGGCAATCGCGACAGGCCCGGTAAGGATGTGGCCGCCGGGTCCCTTGTCGATGTCCTTGGCGGCGAATAGATCTGTTACGTCCTGTGGAATGTCGGTCGCTGCAACGCCACCATCTTTAAGCCGCTCCGGCGAGCCGCAGGTGGAGAGGGTGTGGACTTTGACAGTATCGCCGCTGTGGACCGTCAGCACTGGCTTGGCTTTGGCCCAGTAGTAGCCCCATGCAACGGTGGACGGAGTGACGTCCAGTGTCTGCTGGGCGAGCGAGGCCGGCTGACCGGAAAACAGCATGGAGGTGAAGATCAGCGAAGCAGGCGAGAGAAGGCGCAGACGCATGACGTGGATAGTACAGCACCATCCGGAAACACCTGTAGCCAGGATTGCACTGCGTGCGTGGGTGGGCTATGTTGACTCTTGTAAGTCGATGCAGACAAGCCTCGCTGCAAGATCGTGTGAATAGTGGGGACCAGGCAGCTTTGCATCACATGGGAATAACAACGGGAGCGGGGGAGATGGCGTGAAGACGATCGGCGTGCTGTTCGGCATGGAGAACTCATTTCCGGGAGCACTGGTAGAGCGCATCCGCGGCATGAAGGTGGACGGCATTACGGCTGAGCCTGTGCACGTGGGCGGCGTTCATCTGGATAAGCCGGCGCCGTATGCGGTAATCGTCGATCGCATCTCGCATGACATTCCGTTTTACCGTGCCTACCTGAAACATGCAGCGATTCACGGGACGGCGATTATCAACAATCCATTCTGGTGGTCGGCAGACGATAAATTCTTCAACTGCGCGCTGGCGGAAAAAGTTGGAGTGGCTGTGCCGCGCACGGTGATTCTCCCGCACAAACATTTTCCGCCGGGCACCACGGAACGCTCCATGCGCAATCTGCAGTTTCCGCTCGACTGGCACAGCATCTTTGACTACATCGGTTTTCCCGCGTTTCTGAAGCCGGTGGACGGCGGCGGCTGGCGCGACGTGCATCATGTGCATAATCCGGACGAGTTTTTCCGCGCTTACGATCACAGTCGCGATCTCTGCATGATGTACCAGCGCGCGGTGAATTTCGACGAATACTTTCGCTGCTACGTCGTCGGCCAGCAGAAGGTACACATCATGCCGTACGATCCGCGGCGCCCGCATCATGAGCGTTATCACACGCAGGGCCGCGTCTTCGACAAGAAGCTGCTGGAGCGGGTGGAAAGCGATGCGCTGGCGCTTTGCCAGGCACTTGGCTATGACCTGAATACAGTCGAGTTCGCTGTGGAAGATGGTGTGCCGTATGCCATCGATTTCATGAATCCTGCTCCGGATGCCGATCGCGAATCGGTGGGCGAAGAGAACTTCGAGTGGATTGTGAATGCTGTGGCAGAACTCGCCGTGGCGCGCGCACAGGAAGCTCCGAAGGCAGCCGAGTACCATTGGGGAGAATTCCTGCAAGGCAATAAAAAGCCGGCGAAGATCCGTAAGAAGCTTGCGAAGAAAGCGGAAGCAGAGGCCCCGGCCAAGAAAAGCAAAGCTGCTGCAAAAAAAGCAGGAAGCAAAAAGAAGACAGAGTAGCTTTTGCGAAACGTTGTTTCCTCCAATGCACGTGCGCGGTCTACCTTCAACTTTGAGGAGCACCCATGAAGCAGCCTTCGTTCACGATCGGCATTGAAGAGGAATACCAGACCGTCGATCCGGTTACGCGTGATCTGCGCTCCCACATCCACACGGAGATGCTGGACAAGGGCAAGCTGCGGCTGGAAGAGCGGGTGAAGGCCGAGATGCACCAGTCTGTCATCGAAGTCGGCACGCGCATCTGCAAGACCGTGAAAGAAGCCAGGCTCGACCTGTTCGATCTGCGGCGGGAGATGATCCGCCTGGCCACTGAGAATGACCTGATGCTGGTGGCAGGCGGTACGCATCCATTTGCTGACTGGCGGGCACAGGAGATCTATCCGGACGATCGCTATGCCCGCGTTGTTGAAGATCTGCAGCAGGTGGCGCGTGCGAACCTGATCTTCGGCCTGCATGTGCATGTTGGTGTCGAGGACCGCGAAGCCTCGATCCGGTTGATGAATTCGATGCGCTACTTCCTGCCGCATATCCTGGCGCTCTCGACCAATTCACCTTTCTGGCGGGGCATGAAGAGCGGCTTGAAAAGCTATCGCGCGAAAGTATTCGACAAGTTTCCCCGCACGAATATGCCGGATGCTTTTTCGAGCTGCGCCGAATTCGATGCTTACGTGAATCTGCTCATCAAGACCAACTGCCTCGATAATGCAAAGAAGATCTGGTGGGACATTCGGCCGCATCCGTTCTTCGCGACAGTGGAAGTGCGCATCTGTGATATTCCGATGCGGGCAGAAGAGACGCTTTCGATCGCGGCGCTGATCCAGGCGACTGCTGCGACACTATACCGCCTGCATGCGCGCAACCAGGACTTCCGCCAGTACTCACGGGCACTGCTGATGGAGAACAAGTGGCGGGCGGTCCGCTACGGCATCGACGGCAAGCTGATCGATTTCGGAAAGGAAGCAGAGGTGGATGAACGCGAACTGATCCGCGAGTACCTCGAGTTTGTCAGCGAGGCAGTCGACGAACTGGATTGTCGCCACGAGATAGAGAACATTCACTGGATTCTCGATAACGGCACTGGCGCGGATCGGCAGTTGCGCAAATTCGAGGAGACGGAAGACCTGAAGGCCGTGGTCGACTACATGGCTGACGAGACTAAGCACGGTCTCTACAACTAGCTGCCTCCGCTAGCTGTCTTTGCGGTAGAGCAGGTTCTTCATGGCCTGCCGTCGCGCTTCGTTTGCCTCGGCAAGGCTCTTTCGTTCGTCGGCGTCCATGCGGCTCTTCGCGGCGGTTGTTCCTGCTGCATCCTCGACACTGCATTCGGGACAGCGATTGGCGAAACCGGGTTTGTCCGGCCTGAGTTCGAACTCTTCAGAACACACTGCACATATCTTGATCGGTAGCGGCATAGCCCTCACATTTTACGACTTCCGCACGGCTGCAGAAAGCAGATCCATCGCCTGGGATGACGGGCAGAGAGCCGCTAGACTGGAAGCGAATCTCCAACTCAGGACCCACACCGAGGACGATGCGTAAACCCCTGCTGGCACTGGCTGTCTCTGCTTTCGCGATCGGCACCACTGAATTTGTGATCATGGGCCTGCTGCCCGATCTTTCGCGCGGCTTCTCGGTCAGTATCCCCAAGGCCGGCATGCTGGTATCGGCCTACGCACTCTCTGTCACCTTTGGATCGCCGCTGCTGGCGCTTGCCTTGTCGCGGATCGACCGCAAGCGCGCCCTGCTCATCCTGATGGGTGTTTTCCTGGTGGGCAACCTGATGTGCGCGGTGGCTCCTACTTACCTTATGCTGCTGCTGGCCAGGATCCTCACGGCGTTATGCCATGGCGCTTTCTTCGGGATCGGCAGCGTGGTGGCTGCGGAGATTGTGCCCAAGTCGGAGCGGGCGCAGGCGATTGCACTCATGTTCAGCGGACTGACGCTGGCAAATGTTCTTGGCGTGCCTGCGGGTACGGCACTGGGACAGGCATTTGGCTGGCGCTCGACGTTCTATGTCCTGGTGCCGATCGGCCTGGTGGCTGCCATCGGGTTGATGCGCGCCCTGCCATCGCTGCCATCCATTCATGTGCATATCCGACATGAATTTCGTGCCGTGATGCGCAGCCATGTGCTGCTGGTACTGGCGATGAGCACGCTGTTGTCGGCTTCCATGTTCTGCGTCTTCACTTATGTTGCGCCCATACTCGAGACGGTCACTCATCTTTCGCCGCATGCGGTCACCTGGGTGCTGGTGATTTTCGGCGTGGGGATCACGCTTGGCAACCTGGTTGGCGGACGGCTTGCCGACTGGAAGCAGCTTCCTGTGGTTATTGCGGGGGGACTGCTGCTGATTGCAATTCATGCAGCGATGTATTTTGTGGAGGCTCTGCCCGCTCCGGTGATCCTTGCGATCTTTACGTGGGGCTTCGTCCAGTTTGCTGCAGGGGCGCCGCTGCAATTGCGGGTGGTGGAGCAGGCAAGCGGAGCGCCGAATTTGGCTTCCACGCTAAACCAGGGAGCCTTCAATCTTGGCAATGCCAGTGGTGCTGCGCTGGGCGGCATGCTGCTTACAGCAGGCTTCAGCTACAGGCAGCTTTCGCTCGGAGGTGTAGCCGTGGCGCTCCTGGCTTTGCTGTGCGCCGTGGCTGCGCTTCGTTTGGAGCTCCTGTCATTGCCGAGCCGCGCGATGGCGATCGATGGAGCAATGCTGACGAAATAGCGTGTGTCGTTTGAAGCAAGGAAAGGCCGCTGTGCTTGCGGCCTTTTCCTTTGCAAGGAACTACCAGCGATAGATAGTAAGTTTGTCGATATATTCCTTCATCTGCGCGCTGCTGGAAGAAGCACCGTCCAGTTGAAAGTTGATCAGCAGGTCGCCATGGGCCCAGCCGAGCGACATGGCAGCAGCACCATGCGCGCCGACAAAGTATCCAGTCTTACCATCAAGACTTACCCAGTCGTAAGTCACGTCACCGTACGAATCGCGATGGGAAGCGATCTGGACATGGTGCCAGGCATTGGCTGACCAGTTTTTCGGATTGCAGGCCAGGTTCGACGGATGCCAGTGCGGGCTGTTGCCGGAAACCGTGACAAACTCCCACGTTCCCGAATAGCTGGAGCACTGTACGCCAAAGATGACAGTCTTGCCATTCGCCATTACCTGGTTCATATCCATCTCTATGTTTGCGGTCTCGGATGGCCAGACGGAATAGATATAGGTGTCGTAGACAAAGTGGGTGGCACTCTCGTCGTTGCCGAACGACATATGATAGATTTCGCCGCCGCGGCCCGCGTAGTAGACAGAGAATTCACGGGCTGCGCCATCGACCGAGGGCTTACTGACAGCATAAGAGGAGTAGCCGGTGGAGCTGCCTGGTGTACCTGAGTCGTGATTCCAGGCCCAGCGGCTGGAGCCGGTTAGGTTCCCTGACGAGACGGCATTGCTGGGAATATTGCCGGAAGGGGCTGCCTGCGAGGACGAGGCGGTGACCTTAAGACCATTTACGGCTGTGTAACTTGCCCCGCCGCACTTATCCCATTCTTCGACAACGGTGTTGTGTGTGCCTGCAGCCATGGGAAGGCTCCAGTTCAGGACATCGCCGGAAACAGTATAGGCAAGCTGGTTGTCGACATAGATGCCCATGGAAGCGACACCCTTGTTACAGGAGGTAGTGGAACTTGCTGTGAATTTAGCTGGTGACGTTACCGACTGACCACTCTTTGGAGCGGAGACACTGACTCCTGCGAATGCAGGTAGCACGGATAAGAAAAATGTAATTAAGCCGAGAAAAGTATTCTTCATTCGTCTGCCTTGAAAACTCAGGTTTGCTTCTGCCATGGCCACTGGCGGAAGTTCGTTCTTGCAACATCTGTCATCGGGTTGATTGCGGGGTTCAAAGCGGATTGCGCTGCTGAACTCGGCTGACCTCTTTTTATGCATCGGGTAAAAAATCCAGGACTTTAGCTTTAGGGTCTTCCATTGGTCATGCCGATGATGCGACGTACCGTGGGACCCTGCAAGTGATGGATTCCGTTGTTGTTAGGCAGAGTGGGGAAGTTGTTTCTAGGCGGATAATACAAGAATTGCCGGCGCTGTAAATGCGAATCTAGACAATAAATCCAAGAAAATTCGGCGACCAGGCAACCTTTCAGCCAGCCCCGTAAATTAAATTCTCGAACCGGGAAAATCACGTCTGTCTTCCCGGTTGTTCTTACACGGAATTTTGCAGCAGCAAACTGTCAGTCGATTCATCTCCGCGCGCGCAATCGAAGCGCTGCTGTGAAGTGACATGCGCCCGCGCTTCCGCAGATCCTGGTAAATCAGACCTCCGCGCCGTGAAAGCGGATGGAGTCGACCGTTCTCGATTCACTCCGAACGGAAATATTTACCGTGTTGTTGTCTCTACTGCAGCGAATTGAGCTGACATCGAATTTGACACTGAAACTGTTGCGGTATGGGATGCCCTAATGGTCTACCCGGGCATCAGAGAGCGCCTGGCGGCGTTCATCTGGATTCTTAGCTAGGCGCGTCCGGCAAACTCCCGGGTTTCGGTCTGCACCTTGATTTTCTCGCCTTCCTTGATGAAGAAGGGAACCCGGATCTCGAGTCCTGTTTCCAGACGCGCCGGCTTGGTGACTGCGCCGCTTGCAGTGTCGCCGCGAACGCCCGGCTCGGTGTACGCCACTTCCAGTTCCACTTGCGCGGGCAGTTGCAGTCCTATGGGATTGCCGTTGTAGCGATCGATCTGCAACAGGCCACCTTCGATCAGCAGATCGAGTGCGTCGCCGACCATGGCCTTGCTGAGCGTGAGAGTCTCGAAACTTACCTGGTCGAGGAAGTAGGAGCCGTCGCCGTCGCTGTAGAGGTAGGAAGCGGGAATGGTCTCAAGGTCCGGCTCCTTGAACTTGTCGCTCGCCTTGAAGGTCTTGTCGAAAACCGCACGCGTCAGCATATTGCGCATGCGCAGGCGCACCAATGTCTGGCCGCCGCGTGCCGTGGGTGTGGAGATGTCCGACTCCAGGCAATAGAAGGGCACATTCTCATATTCGAACGTCATTTTGCGTTTTACGTCGATTGCATCGATCAGTACAGCCATAATTCCCCGCTCGTTGTGTTGAATGATTCCGGATCCGAAGGGGCCCTTTTGCATTGCCGGCCGCCCGCAGACTCTCTCAGGGTAGCAGGCAGCATTCAGGGATAAACTGAAGGAAAGCGCCGTTCTTGTCGTGTCTCTTTAACCCATGGGTATCGTCTTGATTTCATCGAGTCTCCCGGTTGTGGGACCATAGAACCTGCCCCCGGGTCCCAGCATCTCAAACCAGCATTGTGAGTCAGTCTTCATGAGCCAGGTCACTACAACGACGCAGACCCTGCTGCACGCTAATTTTCCGGCCGAGTTTACCCAGGGAGCGCAGAGCGCTGTCAAGACGTGTCTACGCATCCAGCCGGAAGAAAAGGTGACGCTGATTACGGACGAGGCTACGCTCCCGATTGCAGCTTCGCTCGCGACGGAACTGGAAGAAGCGGGGGCGCGATGGAACGCCTTCTGCCTGGAAGACCTGGCCGCACGGCCGCTCATCGCGATGCCGGCGGAAATACTGGCGGATATGGAAACCAGCCAGGTAAGCATCTTTGCGGTGCAGGTGCAGCAGAACGAACTGCGTTCCCGCATGCAGATGACAGAGGTCGTCAACCGCCGCAGAATGCGGCACGCGCACATGGTCAACATCACTGCCCGGATTATGTGTGAGGGTATGCGGGCGGACTTCGCGCTGGTCGATCGCCTGAGCCAGAAGGTGATCGAGAAGGTACGACGTGCCTCTTCGATTCGCGCGACGACCAGGGCAGGCACAGACATTCTGGCAACACTGAATCCGCATTATCGATGGCTCAAGACGAGCGGCATCATCAGCCCGGACAAATGGGGGAACCTGCCGGGCGGCGAAATCTTTACGACGCCTGGCGAGGTGAACGGCACCTTTGTCGTGGATGGCGTGGTCGGCGACTTCCTATGTGCGCGCTACGGCCTCATCGACACCTCGCCACTGACGATCGTGATCAAAGGCAATCGCATTGTTTCCTGTGAGTCTTCGAACAAGCAGCTCGAGCAGGAATTCTGGGATTACACACATACGGATGAAAATTCGGATCGAGTAGGGGAGTTCGCCATCGGTACGAATATCGGTATCGAGCGGGTGATCGGCAACATTTTGCAGGATGAGAAGTTTCCCGGTATCCACATCGCTTTCGGCAATCCGTACGGCGAGCACACGGGCGCGGACTGGTATTCGTCAACTCACATCGACGTGGTGGGGTTGGGCTTTGACATCACGCTTGTCTACGGCGAAGGCTCAATGTCGACGGAAGAACAGATCATGAAGGATGGAACTTTCCTGGTTCAACCCTGACAGGCCCGGTGCTATCGATCGTAAGGCTGGACCTTCTGCATCCAATGGACACGGAGACACATTATGGCAACAACATCTTTGAAGACAGGATCGACATCAAGCCTGGCGACACGCCGGCTCGGCAACAGCGACATGCACCTGACGGCCATCGGCTTCGGTGCCTGGGCCATTGGAGGAGGCGACTGGCAGTTTGCCTGGGGTCACCAGGAGGACGACGAATCGATCCAGGCGATCGAACGCGCCATCGAGCTTGGTCTCAACTGGATTGATACTGCTGCGATTTATGGGCTCGGTCATTCCGAAGAGGTCGTCGCCCGCGCCTTGCAGGGACTGCGGAAAAAGCCGTACATCTTTACGAAGTGTTCCATGCGCTGGGATGACAAGCGGGAGATTTATCGCAGTCTCAAGGCCGGGTCCATCCGGGAGGAAGTAGAGAACTCCCTGACGCGGCTGAAAATCGACGCTATCGATCTTTACCAGATCCATTGGCCGCAGCCTGAAGATGAAATTGAAGAAGGCTGGGAGGAGATGACGAAGCTGCAGCAGGAGGGTCTGATTCGCTGGCTAGGCGTATCGAATTTCAATGTCGACCAGATGAAGCGGGTGCAGAAGATTGCGCCGATCACGTCGTTGCAGCCGCCCTACTCCCTATTGAATCGCAAGGTGGAACAGGAGATTCTGCCATTCTGTGAGCAGCACCATATTGGCGTGATCAACTACTCACCGATGGCTTCCGGGCTTCTCACGGGCAAGATGACGGCGGAGAGAATCCGGAACATGCCGCAGGACGACTGGCGACGCAAGAGTCCGAATTTCCTGGAGCCGAAATTATCGCGGAACCTGGAGCTGGTGGACTTGCTTCGCACGATTGCGGCTGAACATGACGTGGAACCGGGCGTGGTCGCGGTCGCCTGGACGCTGCGTCATTCTGCGGTGACTGCTGCGATTGTCGGCGCTCGGAATGGTCGGCAGGTCGAGGGTACCTTTCCAGCTGCCGGGTTTCGGCTCAGTGCGGAGGAGTCTGCCCGGATTGACCGCTTTGTGGAAGAAAAACTCGGCTGAACGGCTGCTGTCTCGCAAGCAGTGAAAAGGGTGCCACGAGGGCACCCTTTTTCATTACGGAGTGGAGGCAATTTACATCGCGTCGAGGTAACGCGGAAACAGCATTGCGGAATGTTCCTGGAAGAGCTGGGTCATGCGAACCAGCATCTCGCTGTACATGTTGGCAGCCCGGTGCGCATTGACCGAGGCACCCACCGTGGATCGCGAGAAGGCGTACTTGGCCAGGGCAGTGAGAACACTCAGCCGGATCTGGAATGCATCGGCACGGAGCGATTCGAGCAGTGCTTCATCCCTGCTGTCACTGTGCTCAGCGGCGTAGTCAGCCAGTTTGAGCAGCAGCTGCGCGTTGCGATACATCGCCCACAGTCCGCTGGCACCATTGATCTTGGGCCATATGTCACTGGAGGTCGCGTGGATGCCGCTCTTATAAAGGTACCGTTCGGAGATCTGCTCGAATCCCCAGTCACTGGTACGAAGCTGGCTGACGATTCCATCCCAGGTATCGACGTGGCGCTGCTTCTTCTGAGATCGAACCCAGAAGAGCAGAGTGGCAAAAAGTCCGGCAGTTACTGCAATTTGCAGAAGTAACGTGATCATTTATGCCCCAGACTACGCGTTAGTCCCAAACGGTTCCGTTTCGCGGTCTCCGATATTGATACCAGAAAATGCTGCATCTGGGGAGTAAATTCTTTACGCGGAGCATCTTTTTGCACGAAAGACCATGCCCAGAATGCCAAAGCCACCACAAATGATGCATTTTCTACATGGTTGAGCAGGTAATAGTCGGCTCTATAGGCGCCAGGATTGAACCTGCTGAGGTGTGCAGTGGTCAGCTGGACGACAACGGAAACTGCACTGTAGAAGGCCAACCCGCCAGCAAGTCGCATTACGTGATTTTTCCAGGTAATACCGAGCATTTGGGAGAATGCTGCAATGAGCGCAAACATGCCCAATCTCAGATAAGCAAAGAAGAAGTTTGCCGATATCAGCCGGTTACCGATTGCGCTGGCACTTGAATCATGGGACACACCATAGAGGGCCCAATGCGCAGTGCCAAACACGCCGATTGCAGCCGCGCTAAACAGGATGAAGAGAGTTTTACGGGAGAAACTTCTTTGAGATGTACGCAGAACAGCATTGCCAATTTCCAGCAGGACACCCAGTTGCAACATGTAATCGGCGGCCGAGGACATGACATATGTACGCTGATAGATGTTATAGCTGGCGTCTCGATGAGCATTCCAGAAGAGCAGACCAGAGGAAAGAGTGCCAAGAATGAGCCAGCTTAAAAAGAAAGGAAAAGACGAATACCGACGCTTGAGAAGGAGGGTGAGGACCAGAATCAATTCACCGGCTATGGATGCGAACCAGATGAGCTGAGCCGCTAGCGACGCGTCCATATTAAACAGGCCCTCGGGGGTAGCATACACGAGGGCCTGTTACTAAATGTGCCATTAAGATGGCGACTCTGAACATCGCTGTTCACTC
>CAZZVA010000013.1:0-2556 GCA_964657345.1 uncultured Acetobacteraceae bacterium
CCCAGTATACCAAGGCATTGAGCAGGCTCGCGAGGTCGCGGTCAGCGAACCAATACACCTGCCGACGCGAAGCTCACGCCATTGCAGGTCGTGCGAACCGCAGGAAGATCCGGCGTATCCGTAATCCGTTCGAGATGATCGTCGACAAGCAGGAGAGTGTCTTCCACTTTACCGCCGCGGATCGATGGATTCCACGCCAGTGCCTGGCCATCGACAAGTGTCTGCCGTCCGTCCGGGGTGGCAATCCAGTCGCGCTCCATATAGCCGCAGGGGCCGCCCTGGTGGTGGTGCGCTTCTTCTCCCGGGTAGCCGGCTCTGGTGTAGGCATCAGCGGCTGTTGCGTATAGATCGGCACCGGCGGCTCCGGCCCGGGAAGCTGCCAGCAAAGCGGCATTCACGTCCTGGGCAGCGGCGAATGCATCCATTAACTGCTGGGGCGGTGTACCGAAATGCACGAAGCGGGTGATGGAGAGACAGAGACCATGTTTGCGCGCGCAGAGGTTGACCATCGCGAATTTCTTCAGTCGATCTCCCTGAGCGACTGCATGCTTGTATTTCAAAATCCGGTCGTCCACAGCCATGAGCAGGACGCTCGGCTCCATGCCAGCAGACCACAGCTGCTGAGCAGCAAGTGCCTTCATATCGAATTCGGAGATACCGGGTTCCAGTTGTTTGAGTACATTTGTCACGATGCCGCCAGCCCGTTTCCCAGCCTCGCGGTAGCGCGCCAGTTCTGCAGCGAGCAGAGGTGTACGCAAGGCAGTAAGGTCCTGCACGGATGCTCCGGCCATGGCCTGATCTGTCGCGAGGTTCGCAGATGGCACGAGGCGTTCGATAGCAGTGGTCTGTCCATCTTCGTGCCATGGCGAAATGACTGCTTCGAAGCCTAGGCCCGCGAAGTCTTCGTCCGCCAGGCGAGCGGCTTCGTTGTTGGTGGACAGGTAGTAGCGGTCCCCCTTGCCGGTGATAAGGATGGAGCAGACATTCGTGTCCGTAGGCAATAGAACGCGGCGATCCAGTACGCCTGCAGTGATCCATGCCAGGTTTTCGTTGCGGCGGATCAGTAGTGCGTCGAACCCGGTTTCCCGCAGCCACGCCACGATGCGCTCTGCCTTGATTGCGATTTCCTGCTGCTGTGTTTCCTGCATGAGAGGTCCTAGTCTTTCTCGTGGAAGAGTGCGGCGAGCGCCGGGTAGACAGCTCGATACCGCTGATACTGTCTGGCGAGGACGGGGATGGCTGCTGCGTCCGGCTCGATCCTTTCGCGCACGCGGACGATCTCTCGGCAAGCTTCATCGACGCTCGGCCACAAACCGGACCCCACTCCGGCCAGCAATGCAGCACCGTAGGCCGCGCCTTCTTCCGCTTCCACGATTTCCACGGAACGGGCGTAGATGTCAGCCTGCACCTGGCGCCACAGTTTTGATCGTGCGCCGCCGCCGCCGAGGCGGATGTTCTTGACTGGTATGTCAAGCTCGGCAAACAGCGTGAGCGTGTCTTTCAGACTGAAGGCAACGCCTTCCAGGATGGCCCGAATGACGTGACCGCGACGGTGATGTGCCTGCAGGCCGGTGAGGGTAGCGCGTGCTTCGGGATCGAGGTGCGGTGCGCGCTCGCCTAGCAGGTAAGGCGTCCAGAGAACACCCTCCGATCCGGGCGCGATCGCAGCAGCCTCGGCCGCAAGCAGATCGTATGGGTCTTCCATTGCATCTGCTTCGGCATCCACGCCGAATGTATCGCGGAACCATCGCAGGGACAGGCCGGCCGCCTGGGTTACGCCCATCACGTGCCAGCGTCCGGGGATGGCATGGCAGAAGGTATGGAGTCGTCCATGCGGTTCGAGGAACGGCTTGTCGGTCGCGGCGAAGACCACGCCCGAGGTGCCGATCGTGGCGCTCACATCGCCAGGCCGTACGATGCCCATGCCGAGTGCGCCCGCTGCCTGGTCCCCGGCTCCGGCGACCACGGGTGTTCCTGCTCGCAGACCGGTAAGCTGTGCGGCCTCTTTGGTGATGGCTCCAACCACCTGCTGTGATTCGTGAACAGGTGGGAGACAGCTTGCAGGAATGCCGGTGGCAGCAAGCATCTCTTCAGACCAGCGACGGTTTACGACGTCGAGCAGGAGTGTCCCGGAGGCTTCTGCGACATCGATCGCATGCACGCCGGTCATGCAGAAACGTACATAGTCTTTGGGCAGCAGCAGTCTGCGGAACCGCTTCCATAGATCGGGCTCGTGCGTGCGCACCCAAAGCAGCTTGGTGAGGGTGAAGTTGGTAAGTGCGGGATTGGAAGTGAGCTCCACGATTCGTTCGGCGCCGATCGTCTTGTTCAACCATGCGCACTCAGGCGCAGTGCGTTGATCGCACCAGATGAGCGATGGCCGCAGCACCTGGTCGTTCTCATCCAGCAGAACGGCGCCGTGCATCTGGCCTGCGAGACCGATGGCGCCGATCTCATCTGCGGGCGTGTTGCTTTTTTCGAGGACAGCGCGGATGGCGAGCTGCGCCGCATGCCACCAGTCGGCGGGATCCTGCTCAGCCCAGCCTGGTTTTGGAG
>CAZZVA010000013.1:2566-26560 GCA_964657345.1 uncultured Acetobacteraceae bacterium
AGCGGACGCGACAACTGCACCGTGCTCGTCAACAAGGAGAGCGCGGGTGCCTCCGGTTCCGACATCGATGCCCAACAGCTTCATGCCTGTCCTGGTACTACGGTGTCGTTTGCGTTCTCTTGCACTTCGGCAGCGATCAAGCGCAGGTCGGGCAGCACGTCGCCCAATGGAACCGCGGCTGCGCCGCGACTGCCGAGTGCGAAATAGAGATTGCGATAGTGCTGGTAGAGCCGCTCGTACACCGCGACTGCATGAGGCTCCGGCTCGTACGTCACATGGGAAAGACACAGCTTCGCCTGTGCAGCTTCGATGCTTGGGAAGACACCGGCAGCCACAAACGCGAAGATGGCGGAGCCAAGACTGGTTGGCGTTCCACTCGGGACCAGAACCGGCTTGCCGAGAACATTTGCGTAAACCTGGTTGAGCGTTTTGTTGTTCTGCGGAATGCCGCCTCCATTGATAACACGTTCGACCGGGACACCATTCTCTGCCATGCGATCCAGAATGATGCGCGTATGAAAAGCAGTCCCCTCGATGGCCGCAAAGAGTTCATCCTGTGCGGTATGCAGCAGGTTCCATCCGAGAGTAATGCCGCCCAGTTCGGCGTTCACGAGGACTGTGCGGTCGCCATTATCCCAGCTCAGGCGCAGCAATCCGGTCTGACCCGCACGATATGCATCGAGTCCCCTGCTGAGCTCCGCGACCTTGGTATTGGCACGTGTTGCAATGGCCTCAAAGATGTCTCCGGTCGCGGAGAGGCCGGCTTCGACTCCCGTGAATGCAGGATGCACGCTGCCGGGCACAACACCGCACACACCCGGCACCAGGCGATTGTCGCGCTGCATGGCGATGATGCAGGTCGAGGTGCCGACTACGTTCACTACATCGCCTTCCTTACAGCCGGCTCCGATGGCATCCCAGTGCGCATCGAAAGCGCCGACAGGTATGGGGATGCCGGCTTTGAGTCCGAGAGCCTGCGCCCATTGCGCAGAGAGGTGGCCGGCGAGTGCATCGGACGTGTGGTATTCGCCGCCGAGTTTTTCTCGTACGCCGTCAAAAAGCGGATCGAGCTTTGACAGAAAGGATTGCGGGGGCAGTCCGCCGAGCTGCTCGTTCCACAGCCATTTGTGTCCCATGGCACAAACACTTCGCTTTACCTGCTTCGGATCAGTAATGCCGCAAAGAGTGGCCGCGACCATGTCGCAATGTTCGAAGGCGCTGGCAAACTGCCCGCGCTTGCCGGGATTATTGCGCAGGAAGTGAAGCAGCTTGGCAAAACCCCACTCGTGCGAGTACACACCGCCGCACCACTCGATGGCTTCCAGTTTTTCCTGGTGGGCAAGAGCAGTAATCTGCTGCGCTTCGTTCTTTGCACGATGGTCGCACCACAGATAGTAGTCGTTGATCGGCTGCATATCGCTGTTGACCGGTACGACGCTCGAGCCCGTCGTATCCAGTGCGATCGCGACCACGGAGTCTCCATCGACATGCGTATCGGCAAGAACTTTGCGTGTGGCCTTTACCAGCGCATCCATCTGATCCTGGTGAGACTGGGTGGCAAAATCCGGATCTTCGCGCTTGCGCTTCAACGGGTATTCGGCCGATGCCGTGCCGAGACGTCCGCGCTCGCTGTCCATCAGCGTCACCCGGACACTCAACGTTCCAAAATCAACACCAGCCACTATCGCCATAAATGTCTCCAGGTACTTAGTTCGCTGTGCCACCGGCGGGCCCTTCGCGGGCAGCGATACTCGCTCATACGGCAAACACTGCTCGCCGCGCAGGCGCCGCCGGTGGCAGGTACGTCCTAGATATCCGCAGGGTTCTCGTGGTAATGCATGTGCCAGCCGAGATAGCGGGTGGCGGCTTCGTAGACCGGGCTTGCGACTTGCGAGAAGTTGGCAGCAACATGATGTTCAAAGCCTTTTTCGCAGATCATGCGCAGCAGCTTCTGCAGTTTTGGAATACGGGCGACGCCAGCGCCTCCGAAAGTTTCGAGTGGATCGTTGGTAAATTCCCCTTCGCCGACATAGCCGCGGATGGTGCCGGTGTAATCGTCGGTCGAGAAGCGAAGATAGCTCATGGCGCCGGCTTTCACACGACCGACGCAGGTGCCGAAGGTATTTTCCTTGCCGACGGTTCCGGCGATGATGGCTTGAAAATCCATGACCACGTCATTGAAGAAATGCTTCGGAAGGTTGGAGCAATGGAAGCAAACGCACTTGTCGGGATCGTCGCCGTAGTTATTGTTCCAGTCGAGTAAGGCGCTGGGAGTTTCAGAAGCAAGTGCGAGTGCGTGCATGCTCAGCGTGCCGGCGACGTCGACTTCGCAGGCACTGGGCAGCAGGTTCTCGCTCATCATGCTCATAACCGTACAGGGGACGACGCCGAAGTATTCTTCCATGGCAGTCCAGCACTGCACGGCAGACACCGTGCAGTAGGTCTGCGCCATCCACGTCTCGATCACGGCACCGAGCTTGGACATTTTGATCAACGCAGCCTCGGGTATGCCGCTCGTGGTGACGTACTTCTTGATGGCGCTGAGCTTAGCCTGAACTGCGTCGTCCGAGTCTTTCAAGCGATCGATGCGGCCAAGGATTTCGGACAAATCGATGGGTTCGACGGAGATGCCAGCGCGCTCCAGCAGCTTCTCGCTATAGCGGACGGTATTGAAGGCCGCGGGCCGCGCGCCGATCGAGCCGATGCGCAGGTTGGTAAATCCTCGAACGACGCGGCAGATGGCTGAGAACCAGGCGAGATCTTTCTTGAAGGCATCGGAGCTGGGCGAAACCGTGTGCTGGGCCGTGATCGAGTAGGGAATGCCATACTGCATCAGGTTGTTGCAGGCGGACATCTTGCCGCAGAAGCTGTCGCGTCGATCCGAGATCTTCATGTCATCGCGGCGATCGGGCGTCGCCTGTACTAGGACTGGCACCTTCAAGGTGGAGTAGCGAATGGCATCGACAATGCCGCGCTCTTCACCAAAGTTGGGCAGCGTGACGAGAATGCCGTCAATCTCGTCGCGGTGTCTGCGGAAGAGGTCGGCACAGCGACGGGCTTCGTCGGGAGTTTCCACAGCACCGAACTTCGATTCCTCGGGCGTGAGGATGATGGCCTTGATGCCGGCGGCCTCGAGCACACGCAGGATTTCTTCGCGCCCCTCTTTGGCTAAGTGGTCAGGAAAGAAGCCTCGGTTGCCGACGATGACACCGAACGTCAATTTACTTGCCATGATTCATTGATCCTTTTCAAGTGGTTGCACGACTACAGATGAGACTGGCGCCTGGGAAAAAACTTGATAGTGTAAGCAAGACCCGCGATGCCAAGGATTCCACCCCACCAGATAGGCGCGTGTAGATGTACGAGCGCGGGCGGATGAAGCAGCGGGTGGGACAGTTCGTACAGACCTGTCGCGCAGATGATGAGTCCGTACGCGAGCAGCATCACGCCGCAGAAGAACCAGATCGACATTGTTTCCCGTCCCGATGACATAGCAGCGGCTCCTACCAGAACATGATGTTGAGTGCGATGAAGACGACGCCGACGATGGACGCCCAGATGATCGGCTTCTGCCACCAGTGATCGTCATGCTCTTCCGGCAACGGCGTTACTCCATACACCAGCCCTTCGAGTTCGACCAGCGGCTTCGGCTTGGTCATGTAGCTCACAGCAACCGTAACAATGACGCATACAGTCCAGGCCCACAGAGCGCGATAGATATTTTCCGCCATGCCCTGGGCGTCGGGCGAGAAGGTGACGTAGCGCAGTGCAGATGGATCCTTCTGCACCCAGGCCCACAGGCTGATCGACGTCGCCGTGCCCGCGAGCAGACCCCAGAAGCCCCCGGCCTTCGTCGCCCGCTTCCACAACATGCCGAGGATGACGGTGCCGAAGAGCGGCGCGATGAAGAACGAGAAGAGCGCCTGCACATAATCCATGATGCTGGCTGCGTGTTGCACCAGGTAGGCAGTGCCGACCGAAATGAGCACGCCAACGAGCGTGCACCAGCGGCCCATTGCAACATAGTGGCGATCCGTCGCTTTCTTGTTTAGGAAGGCGCCGTAGATGTCATAGGTCCACACTGTCGAAAAAGCACTCACATTCCCTGCCATGCCGGACATGAAGCCGGCGATCAGCGCAGTCACGCCCATGCCGAGCAGGCCGGGACCGCAGTAGCGAACCAGCATCAACGGCAGTACTTCGTTGTAGCTGTGCTGATGCGTGGCAACGGCCACACCTTCACCAACCAGGTGGAAAGGAAGAACAGAAAGTGCGAGGAGGCCGGGCAGGATGACGATGAACGGCGTCATCATCTTGAAGGCTGCACCGATGATCGGAGCCATACGCGCGGAGCGAATACTGTCCGCCGCCAGGACACGCTGCACGACAAGAAAGTCAGTGGTCCAGTAGCCGAAGCTGATGACGAAGCCAAGGCCAAAGACGATGCCGCTCCAATGCACACCCATGGGATTGTCTTTGAAGTGGCCGAGAGTCGACCACATGTGAACATAGTCGGAGCGATGCAGGTTGGTAGTGATCTGGGTCTCGAGATTTCTCCAGCCGCCCACCTCTACCAGTCCCAGGATCGGCACGAGCGCAGCGCCTACCCAGATGAGGACGAACTGCAGAACCTCGTTATAGATCGCCGACTTCAAACCGCCCAGGGCGACATAGGCAGCCACGGTGATCGACGACACCCAAATGCTGAAGTTCAGATTCCATCCCAGCACGACTTTCATCACCAGCGCCATCGAGTACATGTTGACGCCGCTCATCAGGATCGTCATGAACGCAAAGCTGACGGCGGAAACCGCGCGGGCTCCATCGCCGAAGCGAAGGTGAAGATAACCGGGTACAGAGTTCACTTTGGAAATGTAGTAGAAAGGCATCATCACGATGCCCAGGAAGAGCATCGCCGGGATCGCGCCGATCCAGTACCAGTGCGTGGCGAGAATGCCGTATTGATAAGCCGAGCCGGCCCATCCCATCAATTCGAGTGAGCCCAGATTGGCGGAAACAAAGCTGAGACCGGCGATCCAGGCGGTCATCTCCCGGCCCGCCATGAAGAAGTCCTCACTGGTGTTGCTGGACCCCTTGAGATAGAAACCGATGAAGATGACAATCGCGAAGTAAATGCCGATGACCAGGATGTCGACACTATCGAGATGAGCCAGCGACCGCGGAGCTGCATCCAGCAGCAGCGAAGGCAGTGTCTGCATGACGCTAATTGGAAAAAGGTTCAGGAGCATGAACAGGTCGGCCTCGTGGTCACAGCATGGAATCCAGGCACACGCATTCTATAGGTGTGCAGGTACGGTGTGCCTGAACAGGTAGCGCGGCTGGTGACTACCTTGTTCACTTTGCCTGTCCATACGTGGCGTTTGCGCCATGTTTGCGGTGGTAGTGCCTGTCGAGCAGGGCCTGAGAGACCCCGTGTGCGTCGCCATTGAGCACGGTGGTAGTGAAGGCCATACGCGCGACTGCTTCCAGCACGACGGCATTGTGGGCAGCATCGTGCGGAGTCACTCCCCAGCAAAACGGTGCGTGGCCGGCGACCAGGACAGCTGGAATTGCAAGTGGATCGAGGTCAGCGAAACGTCGAGTGATTGCAATGCCGGTGTTCAAAACGTAATCGCCGCTGATTTCTTCGTCGGTTAGGGGTTGGGTGACGGGAACAGGTCCATGGAAGTAGTCGGCATGCGTTGTGCCGAGTGGCGGAATAGGTCTCCCGGCCTGCGCCCACGCCGTGGCATATTCGGAATGGGTGTGGACGACCGCGCCGATCTCCGGGAAATTGCGGTAAAGGTGAAGATGCGTAGCGAGGTCGGAGGATGGCCGCAGCTGGCTGTCTACGAGTGTGCCTTCAAGGTCGACGATGACCATGTGTTCGGGCTTCAGTTCTTCGTAAGGCACGCCGCTGGGCTTGATGGCGACCATGCCGGAGGCGCGATCGATGCCGCTGGCATTGCCAAAGGTATACAGAACCAGGCCGCGACGCACCAGTTCAAGATTGGCATCGAGGACCGAGGCCCTCAAGGCTTTGAGCATCATCTGTAACGGCCCTCATCCTTGCTGACATCCGATGGGATCGCGCAGCGCCGTCAGCGGAGACGCCGTCGCTGGAAACGTTTTCTTCGTGCAGCTGTGACCTTATCTGCTTTATCCTGACGTGGTCAAGAGAGCCGGATGACCTCCAAGCCAAGCGCAACAGGCCGCAATCCTGCAGATCCTTCCCGCCGGTTCGATATCCGCGATGTGGCCAAGCGGGCGCGCGTTTCCATTGCCACGGTCTCGCGCACCATCAATGGCGTGCCTACAGTGGATAAGGTCCTGGCGGCGCGTGTCTGGAAAGCTGTCGAACAACTGAAGTACTACCCCAATACGCAGGCGCGTGCCCTCGTTTCCGGCAAGAGCAAACTCCTCGGTCTCCTGATTTCAGAGATCACGAATCCATTCTTTCCAGAGCTGATTCAAGGCTTCGAAGATATCGCCGTGCGCAATGGCTATGACGTCCTGATCAGCTCCACCAGCCACGATCCGGTGCGAATGGAGGTATGCATTCGCAGATTGCTGGAGCGGAAGGTGGAAGGCGTCGCCGTGATGACGTTCGGGATTGAAGCGCCGCTGCTTGACCGGCTGGCCGACCGTGCCATCCCGATGGTCTTCGTAGACATGACACTCAACAGCCCGCTAAGTTCGACGCTGCGGGTCGAGTACCAGACTGGAATCCTGCAAGGCGTCCAGCACCTCTTCGCACTCGGCCATAATGACATCGGCTACGTGAGTGGGCCTTTGCGCCAGCGCTCTGCCGTCTTGCGTAAAGAGGCATTCCGTTCCGCGCTGGCAGCGATCGGGTTGAACGAAGACGCAAGCTGGCTGGTCGAAGGCGACCACACACTCGAAGGCGGAATGACCGCCATGGAAAAGCTGCTCACCTTGAAGCGCAGGCCAACTGCCGTGATGTGCTCGAATGACATGACGGCCATCGGCGCATTGCGGGTGCTGGCGAAGCATGATATTCGCGTGCCGCTCGATTTTTCGATCGTGGGCTTCGACAATATTCAACTGGCCGAATTCGTGAATCCAACGCTCACGACGATCCAGATGTCGCGAAAGGACCTCGCACATGGCGCCTTCGAGGCGCTCAAATCTGCGGTGCGGTCGACCAGCGAGGCCACACGGCAGAGGGAATTTCCGATACCCACACGATTGATCGTTCGCGGCTCGACGGGGCCAGTCGCTCGGCGGTCGCCAACGGCAACGTGAGCAGATTCCAGGCGGATCTGCCCCGCCCTGGTTTCATCACAGCCAAGCCTGGAAACGCTGAAATGATTATTATGCCTTTATGTCGCAAGCCAGACCCTGGCTGAACGTTCGTCCGTCCGAGCCTCGCTGGCCTGCCGTTATGGCATTACTGGCGCTGGGCGGCTTGCACCTGGCGCTGCCGGAGTCGATGACGGCTGGGCCGGACTGGCTGCTGCTTCTCCTAATTGGCCTGCTGACGGCGTCTCTGGTGCTGGCGCGACGCCTGGGCCGGCCTGAACTGAACCAGTGGCTGGGCTACCTGACGCTGGCCCTGGTCACTCTCGATGAGATCTGGTCGCTGTATCAACTGTTGTCCGGGCTGCCGACGCATCGCGAAACACCAGTGCAGCTCTTGCGATCCGCGGCGATCCTGTGGCTCAGCAACATCCTGGTCTTTGCCTCGTGGTACTGGCGCCTGGACGGAGGCGGCCCCAATGTCCGCGATCTGCGCGACCGGCATGTGGATGGAGCGTTCCTATTTCCGCAGATGACGCTGCCCGGCGATCAGGCGGCGTCGTCACGGAACGGCTGGCGGCCGGGATTCGTGGATTACTTATTCCTGGCTTTCAATACCAGCACGGCATTTTCGCCGACCGATGTGCCCGTGCTTTCCCGCTGGGCCAAGCTGCTGATGATGGTGCAGGCCTGCATCGCCCTCGCTACGGTAATCGTACTGGCTGCGCGGGCGATCAACATCCTCTAGCTAGCTGATGCTAAGCAGATCGATGCTTTCATATTCCTTGTGCAGGATGCCTTCGCGGATCTGCTTCACGCTCTTACCCTGCTTGGTCATCATGTAGGCGTAGTAGCCTTCCTTGGCACAGGTGGAGCAAACCGCTCCATGAGTGTCTTCGAAACAGCTGCGCAGACTGGTGTGACCCATCGCCTTGTCGCAACGGCAGAAACAGGGAAGCTGATACAGCACATTGGGTACTTTCGCAGCGTCGGCATAGACTTTGCTTTCCCAATCCAGGTTGAAGTGCTGAGCCTTCAACTGTTCCGGCGTCAGGATCTTCGGCAGGTCAACGTGGGCGGCAGGAGCAGAAGGGTGGTAGGCCGGAATTTCATCGCTCGGGTTCGACCATTGCGCCGATGCGCCGACAGCCAGGAGGGCCACGCCAACAAGGGTAAGAAGCTGCTTCATGCTGTTAGTTTAGAGCATTTAAGGAATGAAAAGCTGGCGCCCTGCCGGAGTCGATTCTGGCCAGGCAAAAAAAGGCGGCATGAACGGTATTTTGTCCATGCCGGGAGGCCAGTGACGCAACTTAAAATGTCTAGATCGGCGAAAGCTGGTTCAGCCTCGCCTGCATGATCTTGTTCTACGGTAACCCATATATCAAGATCGTGCAATCTCTATAAATCAATAGACGCAGATGGCTGGAATATGTTGCGTCGCGGCTGAATTATTTTCGAAAGGGCTTATCCTCGGCGCAGCATCTCAAACACCATGTTCACTCCCAGAAAAGTCACGGCTCTATGGAATGATACAGTTGCGCGTGCTCCACGCCGCGAACGCTGGACCACTGGACTGCTGGTTGTGTCTTCCGCTGCTTTGGGCGGTATCGCTGTTGCGCTATGGAACCGCCACACACTGGCACGCATGCGGGAAGCGGCAGCCGATCCGGAACTGACTTCCGAGCAGATGGAGTTCTTCGAATACGAGTAGCGGATGTCCCTACTCGACCAGGGCAGGTTTCACTGTCACATCAATCGTGTGGGCCAGTGTGATGTCCTTGTTCGTGATGCCGCCGCTGTCGTGGGTCACCAGCGACAGCCTCACACGGTCATAACGGATGTCAATGTCTGGATGATGTTTCTGGTCCTCGGCGGCTGAAGAAATCTGCTCCACAAAATGAATGGCCTCCGGGAAACTCCCGAATTGCACATCGCGCACGATCTTGCCGTCGAGCAAGCGCCACTGCGGTAGCGCCTTCAATTGCTCCAGCAGATCTTTCTCCTGCAACCGGACGGCACTGTTCTTGTTCTTCCGCTTGAAGAGTTCGAGAGAGAAAAGAGAGGGAAGGAAACGCTGGGTCTCGCCGACGATCTCGCCCCGCAGATCCTGCCAGAGCCGATCCGGCATGGACATGAAGATATCGATGACCTTGGGATCGAACTGGGTCCCGCCGCAGCGACGGATTTCGGCGCGAGCCTTGGCAAACGGCTGGGCCCGGCGATACGGCCGATCCGAGGTGATGGCATCGAGGGCGTCGGCAACAGCGAAGATGCGGGCACCCAGCGGGATGTCTGCGCCTCTCAGCCCGCGCGGATAGCCGGAGCCGTCGTAGTGCTCCTGGTGGCTATGAACAATTTCGGCAGCTTCAAAGAGAAATGGTATCTTCCGCAGCATCTGGTAGCCGCGCGCACAATGCTGCCGCATGATGGCCTGTTCTTCTGCATCAAGTTTGCCCGGCTTGAGCAGGATGGCATCCGGAATCGCCATCTTCCCGATGTCATGCAGGAAGGCGCCGCGGGCGATGGTACGAATTTCAGCCGGGGTCAGGTCCATCGCCCGGGCAAGCGCGATGGTGTAGGCCGTGACGCGTTTGGAATGGCCTTCCGTCTCGGTGTCTTTCAGGTCGAGAGCATCGCCAAGAGCTTCGAGCGTGATGTCGTAGGAGCGCTCGAGATCAGTGATCGCCTGGTTCAGCATTTGTGTCCGGGCGGTCACCAGTTCTTCAAGCTTGTGCTTGTACATCACATTCTGCAGCAGCAGCTTGCGATAATCGAGGGCGCGGTTGACCGCCGGCAGCAGTTGATCCTGTTGGAAGGGTTTCAGTAGATAGTCGTATGCGCCGTTGCGCATGGCGGCCAGGGCCACATCCACGTCGCTGATGGCTGTGACCATCACAACCGGTGTATTGGGCAGGAGTGTCCGCGTTCGTTCCAGCAGCGTCATGCCGTCCATACCAGCCATCATGATGTCGGAAAGTATGAGATCGAATTCCGGCAGATTCCGAATGACCTCGATGGCTTCATGGCCGTCAGCTACTGCGACTACCTGGTAGTCCGCCTGCTCCAGCATGGCCGTCACAATGGTGCGGATGTAGGGCTCGTCGTCGACAATGAGGATGCGTGCGGAGGCGGCCATCACCATCGGGCGCTCCCGTCTATAGAGGCTGCGTTCGTCATACTCGTCTTGCATCCTACCGTGCTGCCCGGTGAGAAGAAAATGGGACTTCCGGGGGAAAACCAGCTGTTTTCTTTTGACTCGGAGAGTGGGTTGTGTTGTGGAGCAGCCGCTGACGACTTGGTAACCATTCACACCGTTCGATGCCAATACTACTCAGTTATACTGGAGCGGTACGTAAATGATTCTTCACTAGTTCCCGTCCTGCCTTATTCATGAAACATTATGTGTGCATTGCCCCTGCGAGGAAGATTTGTTCGAGTTTGAACGCAAGTTTTCGCTAAGCGAGACGTCGAGGATGGTCGAGCAGCAGGGTCAGGAACGCACCCTGGAGCAGCGCCAGCGCGACGTGTACGAGACCCATCGTCATCGCACCTTTGCCGTCGCCTTTTATATGACGGGTAACGAGATCGAGGCCGAGGAAGTTCTGGAAGAAACATTTGTGCGGGCCTTCGGGACACAGCAAGAACCCAACGGCCAACAAGTCGATACCGCCATGGTGGACGAGCTTCGCGAACGGCTGCCCATCGATGAAGAAGCAGAGGCGCCAGCGCCCAGTACGCTAAGTCTCGGCGGACGCAATGTGAAGCGCACCGATCTCGAAGAAGCTGTGAAGGATCTACCCGCCAATGAGCGTCTGGTCTTCCTGTTGCGCGATGTGGAAGGCTATTCTCCCGACAAGGTGGCTGAGCTTTTAAAAAGCACGAGGCAGCAGGTAGAGCGAACCGTCTTCGCCGCGCGCATGCGTCTGCGCACGATCCTGGCTCAGCAGGGAGCCAAGGCACAAGCCGCTTAGTCACAAAATAATTGCAGCGTTATTCCTGCGTTTTGCGCTTATGGCGGGCCCAGTCCGGTTTTGTCACCTGGTGCGCCCGGCCCAGCGCCAGCGCACTCTCCGGCACATCCTCCGTGATGGTGGATCCGGCTGCTACATAAGCGCCATCCCCGATCGAAAGCGGCGCAACCAGGGCACTGTTGCTGCCAATGAAAGCGCCTTCGCCGATCACCGTGCGGTGCTTGTCCATGCCATCGTAATTACAGGTAATGGTGCCGGCGCCCACATTGGTATGCGCCCCGATTTCGGCGTCGCCGAGGTAGGTCAGGTGATTGGCTTTGGCGCCCTCACCCATGTGGGTCTTCTTGGTCTCAACAAAATTGCCGACGTGCGCCCCCTGGCCTATGAAGGATTCCGGACGGACATGCGCGTAAGGCCCGATGAACGCGTTATTGCTGATTTCGGAATTCGTCAGGATGGAACCATTGCGGATGATGACGTTGTCACCGATCGTGCAGTCCTCGATCACCGAGTAGGAACGGACACGGCAGCCGGTGCCGATGACCGTGTGGCCCAGCAGCTGCACATACGGTTCGAGAATGGTGTCGGCGCCGACCTTGACATCCGGGCCGATGACCGCGGTATCCGGCCGGAAGACCGTAACCCCCGCGCGCATGAGATTCCGAGCATTGCGCAGGCTCAATGCCGCGTCCAGCTCCATCATCTCCTGGATGGTGTTGGCGCCAAGCACCTCGGTGGCATCCCATGCGACCAACGCGACGACGCGTTCGCCTGCTTCTACCAGCAGGCCTGCCATATCGGTCAGGTACAACTCGGCATGCGGATTGTCTGTCTGCAACTGACCCAAATGCGCGAAGAGCGGTTTCGAGCTGAACGCATAAATGCCGGAGTTGATTTCGGTGAGTTGCATCTGCTGCGGAGAAAGAGATTTCTGTTCAATGATCTCGGCGACCTCGGGCTTGCTGGGGTCGTCGCGAAGAATGCGGCCATAGCCGACAGGATCTAAGGGTTCGGCCGTCAGGATAGTCATGGCTGCCCGCTGCTGTAGGTGGAAGTCGCGTAGGCCAACCAGGGTCTTTGGCTGAATGAGAGGCACATCTCCCGAGAGAACCAGGATGTTTTCGTACTCCTTGACGCTCGCCTGCGCAGTCTGAATAGCATGCCCGGTACCGCGCTGCTCAGCCTGCAGAATGAAGTGCACACCCGTGTCTGCGACCGATGCCTTCACCAGGTCTGCCTCGTGGCCGATGACAACAAAGATGTCGGATGGTGGCACGATCTGCGATGCGGTTGCGATCACCTGCGCCAGCAGCGGCTTGCCGCCGACTTCATGCAATACCTTCGGTCGACTGGAGTTGAGCCGCGTACCCTTGCCTGCAGCCATGATGACGATTGCCAGTTGCATAGATCGTTGTCCTCTCAAGTGCTGCCCGTCGTGTCAGCTGCTCTACTGCAGGCCTGGGCCTGGTGCGCCGGGCGCTCCCATGCCCTTGGGCATCGGGATAGTGATGTCGATCGGCTGCACGGGGCCGAGTTTGCTGAGCGGCGTGCCGAAGGCCGAGGTGTTCCCGACGACCAGGATAGCCAGCTTCGCCGGGTCCACATACTTTTTCGCCACCCGCTCGATGTCGGCAGGTGTGACCTTGTCGATCGCGTCATGATACTTCGTGAGAAAGTCGGGGGGGTAGCCATAGAACTCGAGCCGCACCTGCTCGGCAAGCAGCTTGTCCTTCGAGTCGTAATGGAAGACGAAGCTGTTCAGCAGCTGGTCTTTGGCTTTGCGGACTTCGGCATCTGTGAATGGCTCGGTTTTCAATGCATTGATCTGATTCAGCAATGCCTGCGCTGTCTCCACTGTGGTGGTGCTCTTGGTGGAGGCCGCCGTGTAGAAGACACCGGGATGATCGTAGGAGGCACCGTAAGCGCCGCTTACCGAATAGGCCAGACCCATCTTGGTGCGGACGATCTGTACCAGCCGCGACCCGAAGCCGCCGCTGAAAACTTCATTCATTACCGAGAGTGCGTAGTAGTCGGGATTGTCGCGCTTGGTGCCTAGTCCAAGAACCCAGACATTGCTCTGGTTCACGTCTGCCTTGTCGACCGAATAGACGCCTGGTTTCGGACCGGCGAAGTCTTCCTTCGGTGTCGGCAGCACCTCGCCTTTCGGCAGCTCCTCGAAGGCGGCGCGCAGCTTTTTCTCCATCGCCGCCGAATCGAAGTCGCCGGTAATGCCGATGATCATGCCATTCGGAATGACTGTCTTCTTATGAAAGCTATCCAGGTCAGCCGTGGTCACACTCATGACAGTGGCGAGTTCTTCCTGCCGCCCGTAGGGGCTGGTGGGACCATAGACCAGCTTGGCTGCTTCGCGTCCTGCAATCGTTTCAGCATCGTCATTGCGGCGGACGATGCCGGCGGCTTCCTGCTGCTTGGCGAGTGCGAGCTTCTGATTGTCGAACTTCGGATGTTCCAGCAAGTCAACGGTTACACCGAAGACCTGGTCGAAGTCCGACGCGAGGCTGGACCATGAGATCGATGTCGAGTCGACATCGCCGGCCGTCTCCACCTTGGCGGCTTTCGCTTCCAGCAGATCGTCCAGCTGGTCGCCGCTGTGTGTGGCCGTGCCGCTGGTCCGCCAGGTCTGGCCGTACATGTCGATCATCCCGGCTTTGGACGCCGGCAGGTTCCGGCCGCCGCCGCGCATCTCGATGAAGCCATCGATGAAGGGCAGTTCGTGATCTTCTTCGAGGAAGAGAATGGCGCCGTTCTTGAGCAAAATACGTTTCGGCGGTTCAGGATGAAAGGCCGGCAGCGGCGGAATGGGGATTGCCTTCCATGGCTGCACTTGCGCTGACGTGGATGGCACTGTCGGTGCGCTCTGGGCGAAGCCGCTTGAAGTCGCCAGCACTGCGAAGGAGAGGAGGACGTGGGAGATTCTCATTCGCTCTCTCCCTTGCCTGCCGTTGCGGAAGGTGCGGCGGTTTCAATACCGGCCCAGGTGCGATTCGAGTCGACGAAGACGCGATTCGCGACACGGCGGATATCCGCCTTGGACACCTTGTCGATCTTGCTCAACTCGAGAAAGAGTTCGCGCCAGTCGCCGTACCGCATCTGGTATTCGGCCAGCTGTTCCGCCAGTCCTTCGTTCTCGCCCAATCCACGCAACAGTCCCGCACGCGCCCGCGTCTTGAACATGGATAATTCGTCGTCGGTCACATCCTGGGTCTTCAACTTGTGGATTTCCTTGTGAATGGCAGTACGCATCTGCTCCGGGGTGTGTTCGGGCAGCGGCACCGCGTAGAAGGCAAAGAGTCCCGGATACTTGTCGCCAGGGAAGTTGGAAAGGCCAGCGGCTTCAGCAGCAATCTGTTGATCGCGCACCAGGGCCCGATACATCCGTGATGTCCGGCCGTTGGAGAGGATATCGCTGACGGCGTCGTACACGGAATTGTCAGGGTCCAGGTAGTCGCCGCGATGGTAGCCCTCGATGTAGAAGGGTTGGGACGGATCGTGAATCACGACAGACTTCTCGGCAGTCTGCGTCGGCTCGGGCGTGATATCTGACTCCGGCTTCGGCCCGGCGGGAATAGAGCCGAAATACTTTTCCAGCACCGGCATGGCTTCTGCTGTCTTCACATCGCCGACGACGGCGATGACCATGTTCGACGGCACATAATATTTCGCATGAAAAGCAGCCGCCTCGGTCGCGGAAAGCTGGCTGACTTCTGCTTCAAAACCGATGCTCGGGCGGTGATAGGGGGAGGCGACAAAGGCGGCTTCGGTAAATTGCTCCACCATGCGGCCAGTCGGTGAGGAGTCGACGCGCATACGGCGCTCTTCCTGCACTACATCGCGTTCCTTGTAGAACTCCCGCGGAACCGGGTGGGCGATCCGGTCACTCTCCAGATAAGCCCAAAGCTGGAAGGCATTGATAGGCATGTTCCAGAAGTATTGCGTCGAGTCGAGGCTGGTCGACGCATTGATGCCGGTCGCGCCTGCCTGCTCGGCAATCGCCGTGAACTGATTCGGAATGACGTACTTCTGTGCCGCCGCGACGGCGTTCTCAAAATCCTGGTGCAATTGCTTGAGTCTTGCAGGATCCTGCCCAACGCGCTTCCGGAACTCGTTATCGTAGGCGCCGTACGCCGCTTCGACCTTGGTGAGCGCAACCTTTTCCGCAGACCAGTCCGTCGTCCCTATATCTTCCGTCCCCTTGAACGCGAGGTGCTCGAACATGTGTGCGAGGCCGCTCTGGCCGCCGGGATCGTTCGCGTCCCCGGCATTCACCATCGTGAAGAAGGAGAACACCGGCGCCTCGGAACGCTCGCAGACCAGGAGGGTCAGCCCATTCGGTAACACTTTAGTTGTAACGCGTTTCTCGAAGCGGGCAAGTTGCTGAGCTGCAAGATCATCGGCCGGTGCAGCGACTGCCTGCGCAGCCAGGAAAGTGCAGCCGCCCAGCAGGGTATGTGCCACGATCAGGCTGGCTCTGGAGAGCAGGACGAGGGGAATACGGTGACGAACAGGACGACTGGCTGACAAATCCATAACTCCAACGGCTGGCTCACAAAAGCAGTGCCTGGCTTATCCCGAAGCTACCGGCGGGGCAGGGTAGTGTCAAACGGCGACAAAGCGCTATCGCGAGGTGCAGCAATTTTCTTCTATCGCACCGAAACTTTGTGGAGGATGCCGGTGTTGTCATCCTCGACAACTTCGATTTGTGAACGAGGGGTTGTCTGGTTAGTTAAAAAATCGTTCTCCCGTAAAGCCACAAGCAGTCTGCCGAGGGTACACTTTCTTCACTTGATGGCCGCCGCGCCCGGCCTTCGAGGTCCATCCAGCACCTGAGCGCGCACAACGCAGTTCCTCAAAGGTGGCCATGTCGAATCAGTCTCTTCGTGCAAACCGCAGTGTTTCAAGGCTTCTTGCCGGCGTCCTCGGTGGCGCTCTTAGTATGCTGGGAGCCGCGATTGTCCCCTCCGCGGCAGCCCAGACATCCGAGGCTGTTCCAGCGGCCACCCCCCAGATCACAAAGCCCGTGGACAATGCCTCGAAGGTCACTTTGACCGGGACTGTTCATCCGCTGGCACAAGCCAAATACGATCGCGGTGCGGTGCCGGCATCCTTCCAGGCTCCGAGGGCGCAGTTGATGCTGCAGCGACCACCTGAGCGGGAAGATGCACTGAAGAAGTTCATCGCCAGTGCCAATGACAAGAGTTCGCCCAGCTACCACAAGTGGGTCACGCCGGATCAGTTCGGCAAGCTCTATGGTCCGGCAGATTCCGATGTGCAGCAGGTCACGGCCTGGATGCAGTCGCAGGGTCTGACCGTCAACAAGATCAATCGCGGCCGGTCGATCGTTGAATTCGGCGGAAGTGCTGCCCAGATCCAGTCGGCCTTCGGCACCTCGATTCACACCTATGTAGTGAATGGCGAAACACATTATGCCAACGCGACTCCTATCCAGATCCCTGCGGCCCTGAAACCGGCAATCAAGGGGCTCGCGTCGCTCAATAACTTCAAGCTGCATTCCAGTGCGAAGGTGCTGGGCTCGGGCACCTACTCGCCCAAGACGCGTAAAGGCACGGCAAACTGGAACTATCCGGAAGGCACAACCAGCGAGTTCTTTTACGTCGCTCCCGGCGATCTGGCGGTGGAGTACGACACAGCGCCCCTGCTGACCGCGGGCACGACAGGCACTGGCGTAACGATTGGCATCATCAATGATTCCAATATCGATACCACGCTATTCAACGCGTATCGCACCCTGTTCAGTCTCCCGGCTACCACCTTGCAGGTAACCGTGGATGGCAACGACCCCGGGGTGAACAGCGATTCGATCGAAGCCTACCTGGACGTGGAAGAATCCGGCGCCGTAGCGCCAGGCGCGACCCTCGACCTGTATGTTGGCGAGAGCACTGCATTGAGCAATGGCCTGGATCTGGCGACAGTCCGTGCCGTCGATGACGACACAGCCCAGGTTTTGAACCTGAGCTTCGGCGCCTGCGAATACAGCCTGGGCACCAGTGGCAACGCCTTTTATAACCAGATCTGGGAAGAGGCAGCAGCCCAGGGACAGACGGTCCTGGTGTCGAGCGGCGACAGTGGATCGGAGGCCTGCTACCCGAGCGGCTACTACGGTCTGTCTGTCAGCGGGACAGCATCAACGCCCTACAACATCGCCGTGGGCGGAACTGATTTCTACTACAGCGACTACACCACCCTTACCAGCAATGGCCTGCCCGCCAGCTTCAATACGTTCTGGAATCCATCGGCCACCAGCAATACTCCGGCGACCTCGATCACCGGCTATATTCCGGAGCAGCCGTGGAATGGTTCGACCTATGGCCTGAACCTGGCTACGGTAAGTGGCGGCGCTTCCACGACACCCGAGGGTGGTGGCGGCGGACCCAGCACCTGCAGCAGCGAAACGACGCAGAACACCTGCGTCGGTGGATATGCCAAGCCTTCGTACCAGTCCGCACTTACGCCGGCTGACTCTGTCCGCGATATCCCTGACGTCTCCCTCTTTGCCTCCAATGGCTACAACTACAGCGCGTATCCAATCTGCGCCAGTCCCGGCGACTGCAATACCGACGGCCAGTCAAGCACACCGGCAACCGTGACGGGTATCGGGGGCACCTCTGCTTCGGCACCGGCGTTTGCCGGCATCATGGCGATGGTGGTGCAGAAGTATGGCGCACAGGGCCAGGCCAACTACACCCTGTATCCACTGCAGAAGCAGTTTCCCGCGGCATTCCACGATGTGACCGCAGGCAGCAACAACGAGCCATGCGACCCCACGAGTCAGTACAACCTGACGACCTGCAATGCAGACACCACGGGCGGAACCTACTCGGAAGGGCAGTATCCCGCGGCCGCCGGCTATGACCTCGCCTCCGGTCTGGGCAGCGTGGATGCCAACGTTCTGGTGAGTGACTGGAACAAGGTGACCTTCACCAGCACCACCACGGCGCTGACGGTTAACCCGACGACCATCACACATGGCGCTGCAGTCACACTGTCCGCGAATGTGACGTCCTCCAGCGCAACCGGCGACGTGGCCTTCATCACCAGCACCCCGCTGCCGAACAACAAGAGCCTCGGTTTTGCGACCCTGGCCAGCGGCGTGGCTTCGGCAACACTGCCGTCTGCAACAGCGTCTGACCTCCCCGGCGGCACCTACACCATCACTGCTCAGTATGAAGGGGATGGCACCTATGCCCCCAGCACCTCAACCGCGCAGAGTGTCACCGTCAATCCGGAAAGCAGCACCACCTACGAGAACGTCTTCAATTACTACCAGGGCAGTGTCATCGCCTCAGGGACAGCTACTGTTCCCTATGGAACTTCGATTTCCGTCGAAGCTCAACCGGTGGGAAGTTCCGTCTCGCAGACCACACCGACGATCGGCAGTCTGAGCAGCGATGGCGTGGCTACCGGCAACGTTCTCTTCACCGATGGATCGACCTCGGCGACGGAGTCAATCAACGCCTTTGGCGTGGCCAGCTGGAACCAGGGAACCTTTGCGATTGGACCCCACTCGGTCACAGCCAAGTATTCGGGTGACGCCAGTTTTAATGCGTCGACATCGGCTGCCACCACGTTCACCGTTGTCAAGGGCACGCCGCTGGTCACAGTCGTTCCCTGGCAAGCCAGCAGACTGGTCAGAACCTGACCGTCCAGGTCAAGCTCTGCAATGCCGAGGCCACCAGTTCCACCACCACCGGCTGTGGACTGGGCGCGGGCCTGGCGCCCACCGGCAGCGTCACGGTCACAGCAGGCAGCCAGACGCAGACAGCGACACTTGCCGCCTTCAATACACCCAGCGGCATAGGCGGCGTCAGCACGGTAGGAGCCGGCAACTACAGTATCGCCACGGTTACATTCACCAGCGTGCCAGCGGGCGTAACCAGTGTCAGCGCGTCCTACACCGGTGACTCCAACTGGAATACGGCTTCGGGGACCGCGTCCTTTACCAGCGCGGCCGGCAGCTTGACCCCGTCGACCACTACTCTCTCTGTAAGTCCGGCCACCGGCACCAACAATGCAACATCCTTCAGCTTCACTTCCGTCATTACAGGTGCGGGCACCCTGGCGCCAACCGGCCAGGTCACCATTTATGACAACGGAACCAACCTTGGCTACATTGCCCTGACGGCTGCTGCAGGACAGGTCGTCATCGCGGGTGACGTCGTCACGGTGACATTCAGCCTGTCCGGCGTCAGCAGCGACGGCGGCACCAACCAGTTCGTTGCGGTCTACTCGGGCGATACCTCGTATGCAGGCTCGAGTTCGGCGGCGGCAAGTGGCGCGACCAACCAGAGCGACTTCAACATGTCCACACAGAACGCAGCGGTCACCATCGCGGCGGGAAGCTCGGGAACTGCTACGGTCAACCTGAACTCGATTGCCGGATTTAATTCCGCGGTCAATCTCACCTGCTCCAGTCCGATCTCCGGGATTACCTGCAGTGTGAATCCCGGATCCGTGACAGTGAATGGTCCGCAGACAGCCACGGTCACGATCAACGTAGCCGCCGGGACCGCCAGCAATACCAGGCTGCGTTTGTGGCTGAGTGGTGGTGGCGCGGCCCTGGCCTGTGTCCTGTTCCTTGGGATTCCGGCGCGGCGCCGCAACTGGCGCTCGATGCTGGGAATGCTTTGCTTCGTGGTGCTGACAGCGAATATCGGCTGCGGCGGAGGAGGAAGCAGCAGTAGTGGGGGCGGCACCACGGCCACGACGGCGACACCTGTCTTCGCCCCGGCCGGAGGCACCTACTCCACGGCGCAGTCGGTGACCATCACCGATTCAACCTCAGGAGCGACAATCTACTTCACAACCGATGGCTCGACGCCCACCACATCGTCTGCGAAGTACACCACTGCTCTTGCGATTGGAAGCTCGGGCACAGTGAAGGCTATCGCCTCGTCAAGCGGCGCAAACAACAGTGCCGTGGCCACCGCGAGTTACGTCATCGGTACGGCGGGCGGAACTCCGCGAACCTTCGGGACAGCGGGCGCTTCCAATGTCGTCACCATCACTGGTACGTCCACCGGTCCAAATCCTGAGGTCCACAACGTCACCATCCAGGTAGCTGTCCAGTAAGGAAAGCTCCTGTAACCGGAAAGGCCACCTGCTGCGGGTGGCCTTTTCATTTACCGCTAGGCTTGTTCGCGCCTGGCCCAGAGTCCCGGATCGATCGTGGCGAAGATGTTGTCGCGGTCCTCGATCGCAACGAGTTTTAGTAGAGAGTCAGGGGTCAGACCCGCGGTCAGCTCAAACTCGTGCCAGAGGCTTTCGACGATCTTCAGCTGGTCGAGGTGAGTAAAGAAGCGCGTCTCGGCATAGTCGCGTGCAGCTTCCGTGGTGATCAGGAACTGCCAGTCGGACGATTCGAGCAGCAGGAGTTCGCGGCAAAGCTGTTTCACGATGCGCTCGCCCATGCCTCCGTCACGCCACTTGTCATCGGACACCAGGGAGCGTACGCGCTCTTCGGCAGCATAAATATGCGTCCAGGTCCATGCCGTATCTGCATTGAGCCAGACGCTGTTATTGCCTTCCTTGCCCCACGAACCCTCCGGCATCTCGATGAAGCCGCTGGGTGGATAGTCTTCGAGGTAATCTCCCGCCCGGATCAGCTTGACGGGGGACTGGATCCGATCGAGAGTGCGCACCACCTGTTCCAGCCAAAGTGGCCCTTCGAACCACCAGTGCCCGAACAGCTCGGCGTCAAAGAGTGCCGAGAGAATGGGCGGTGTCTCGCCCTGCATGCTGCTGCTGAGTGCATCCAGCAGCAGGCCGGCGAAATGCTCCGCATGTGCAAGAGCTCGCTCAATCGCGCGTTCGGGACAGTATGGCTGCTTGAGGGCCATGTCGATTCGCGAATCGGTCACGCGCCAGTAGCGATGTCCTCCAGGCCAGCGTTTCTTGTGGAAGTCAAGGTATTCGCCGTCGCCGGGGTAACCGCGCTCGCCGCTCCACACCTGCAGTCCGGTTTGCGGATCGCGGGCGAACACGGATACGGGATTGCGCTGGGCGAGAGGACCATCGGCATAGTACGGCCGGTAGACGTCGCGAAGATCGCTGCTGCTGAGCATGTCGGAGAGGATCCCGGGCTGCTGCTCATACGGCGTAAAGCGAAGCGATTGCCGGACAAGATGCGTGTCCACGAAGAAGTAGCGCAGGCCGCCCAGGGCAATCACTTCCTCTGTCCCGATGCGGTCGGCTATGGGACGATCAGCCGCATCCTGCGGACCGTCGGCTGAGGCAACCGGCTGCTGCCATCGGCCTGCGGGGCGATAGCCGCATTCCGGAATCCAGATACCGCGTGGATGTTTGCCCAGATGACGTTGATGGGTCGCGACGCCGGTCTTGACCTGGGCGATGCAACTCTCGTCATTCCCCAGCAGCGGAAGATACCCGTGGGTGGCTGCCGATGTGAACAGCTCCACCTGCCCGGTTTCTTCGAAGTAGCGGAAGCTGCCGAGGATATCGCTGCCGAGCGCCTGGTACTCTTCCAGCGCCTGGCGATAGTAGCGCTGCCAGAAGCGGGCTGTTCCGGCAAAGACTGTCTCGCCAGTCTGCGAGAAGAGGGTTTCGTCCTCGCGCGCAGCGTCAAACTTGCGTTGAAGGTATCTAGGGAACTCCGCCTTGAACGTGGGGTGAGCAAGTTGCTCGATCAGGATCGGCGAGAGGTTGATGTTGGCATTGAGCGAGAGGCGGTCGCGCTCAAGATTGCGGAGCAGACGCAGTAGAGGCAGGTAGGTTTCGGCCGCGGCTTCGAGCAGCCACTCCAGCCCGTGCGGCCAGGTGCCGTGATGGATCACGTAGGGCAGATGAGCGTGCAGGGTGAACGTGACATAACCCCTGAGCCGGGCAGCGCTTGTATCTGTCATTGCTCTCTTTTTTCTCGGTTGCTGCTGCTCATAGTACGGACACTTCCGCGAATCGCAAAACATCGAGACGCACAGCCACTGAAAATCTGTTGCAGTAGCAACACGGGCTGTTGATGAGCGGAACTTTTGCGTTCGGCGTCCATCGAGCCAGGGCAAGGCGGGGAGACATGCTCTTGTTGCCCGGCATGGTAATGTCGCGCAAGTCAGCCTTCGGGATCGGCATCAGCTTGTAGGCTGGCAGCGAAAAGCTTCAGACGGGCATCTCTACAGGAGCAGACCCAAGGTTTGGCCCGGGGGTGCATGGTTTGTTACCATGCAGGCGCGTGCCGGGAACCAAAACGGATGCAAGGAGATAGCTTCATGTCAGAAAATCAGTCGGGTGGCTTTGGATGGTTTTTGGCCGGACTTGGCGTAGGAGCAGCGATTGGCGTGCTCTACGCGCCCAAGTCGGGTGATGAGACGCGCGATGAACTTGCCACTCAGGCACGCGAAAAAGCTGAATATGTAAAGCAGCGTTCGCGGGACGCGGCAGACCAGGTAGGCACCCTTGTCGATAACGGCAAGACACAGGTCGCCAGCTATGTGGACAAGGGCAAGGAACAGGTCGGTCAATATGTCGACAAGAGCAAGGACTTGGTCGACCGTGGCCGCGCGCAGTGGGACCAGTATGTGGATCGCGGACGTCAGGTCGCCTCCGAACAGGTAAACAAGTTCTCCGCTGCCGTCGACGCCAGCAAGGACGCCTATCAGAATACGGCCGGCGCGTCGCCCATCGAGCACGGGCGCCAGGCAGTCAACGATCAGACCAACAAGGTGAACGCTGCGGTGGATGCAGGTGTCAGAACTTACCGCGAAACACCAGGCGACAACCTGATCTAACCACAGCCCCGGACGGGACAGGCTGCGCGAGAAAAAGCCTGTCCCGACTAACACTCCCGCACTACACTTGGCTGCAAACGCCTGCCTGAAATTTAAACGGAACGAGAGAACGGAAGCCCATGCACAGCGACGCACAAACAGTGACCCTGATCTTCACCATCGTGACAGGCATAGGCGTGCTCCTCCAGGCTGCTGTCCTCTTCGGCATCGCCCTTGGCCTGCGCGAGACACAGAAGAAGCTGCTGGGATTGACAGAGCGCCTGGAGAGTCACATCGTCCCGGTCATCTCGACCAGCCGCGGATTGCTGGAAGACCTTTCGCCCAAGGTGAAGACGATCACCAGCAATCTCGTCGATGCCAGCGGCACTCTGCGCTCCCAGGCTGAGAATGTGGGCAATGTGGTCAGCGATGCTGCTGCTCGTACTCGGCAACAGACCGCACGCGTGGACTCGATGATCAGTTCCACGCTGAACAACCTCGGCAATGCCACGGCCGCTGTAGAAAAATCGATTGCCGGCCCGCTGCGCCAGGTAAACGGCGTCCTGGCCGGTCTGCGAGCGGGTATGGAGACCCTGAGCGCCAAGCCGGGTCAGCGCCCGGTCAAGCCGGCCGCCAGCCAGGGCGTGAGCGCTCCGGCAGCGTCCACGCCGATTCGGGAGGCTAATCCTGTCGATGTAACTCCTGAGGAAGCACGCGAAGCGGCGGCGAGATTCGTGCGCGAACGCACGGCTTCTGAACGACGCTAGCGAAGGTCACGCGAGCCTTAAGCGATCCAGCCGCCGCCGAGCACTTCATCCCCCTGGTAGAACACTGCCGACTGCCCAGGGGTCACCGCACGCACTGGATCATCGAACGTGACTGTCACTTCATCCTCGCCACTCGTCGTGAGGGTCGCAGGAGCAGGCTCATGACGATGCCGTATTTTTACGCTCGCACGGACAGGTTCTCTCAGCCGCTCGACGGTAATCCAATTCAATTGACGAGCC
>CAZZVA010000014.1:0-3618 GCA_964657345.1 uncultured Acetobacteraceae bacterium
GCATTCGACTCTTAATCGACAGGTTGGTGGTTCGATTCCACCCGCGTCCACCATTGTTTCCCGCTGCTGACGGACTCAATCCTGAGTCGATTGTTTTTGATCGTGACGCCGTCTTGGAATCCCCGGGAGCTTTCGAGCCGCAGGTGGTGTTCGTGTAATGCCCGCGGCAGGGCGTGCTAATCGCACCATCCGAGGCCGCCGATTATTACGAAGTCATCGTACATTCCAGCCAAGCGCGTAGATGTCCTGTGCCCCCGCATCCCTCACGAGCAAGGGTTGATCTGTTGGGGTGAGACCGAACCAATCACCCCAGCCGGGTGCCTGCCGGAAGTCTTTCAGGTCAATCATCTCGTCCAGTTTGCGATCCTGGATGCGGATCCGGAAGATGCCGCTCTGCTGAGCACCTGCTGTCGAGCCGGTGAACCAGATGTACTGACCATCGTGCGACCATGAGGGCCACCCGATGCCGATGTTCGCTAACTCGCTCCACTGGCTGGTCGCAGCGTCGAAGAGCATTACGTGGTCACGGCTTGCCGTGTAGGCAAGGATATGTTGTCCGTCAGGCGACCACCGCGGTGACCAGAGCTTGTCAGAGCCAGGAATTTTGGTGATGACGTGGCTTTGGAGATCGATTGTTTCAAGCTTGAGAGTACTGCCATCAGCGGACTCATCTGCCGGGAAATGGCCGTAAAGAAGGCTCTTTCCATCGGGCGACCAGTTCGGGTCACTGGCGTGCTGGTTTTCGGGAAGGACCTGTTCGGGACTCCCGCCGTCGGCAGAAATAATGTAAACGCACCATGGTTTGCCGATCTGTTGCTGCGCCATAAAGGCGATCCGGCTCCCATCGGGAGACCACTTCGGTGCCATGGGGAAAAAAGGAGGCGTTGTCAGTTGTGTGCGCTGGCTTCCATCCAACCGGCTCTTCCACAGAGCAAAGTCCGGATAGCTGACATAGGTGACCCACATGCCATCTCGTGAATAGTCAAGCGCGAGGGCGGATGCGCCATTCAGGTAAGAGGTAAAACCCAGCGTGTGATTCTCGTAGCGGACAAGCTCCCCGCGAACCTGGGAAGTGACTGCAAAGATCTTTCTACCGTCACTGCTTGGTTGTGGACTATGTGTGGAGGTTGGCCCGGTCGTAAGTTGGACGGGGGCCTGACTTTTGCGAGCAAGGATCGAGCCTGGTTCCTGCAAGACCCAGAGGTTCGCTGTCTCCCCGCGTGATGACTGGAAGATGAAATACTTTCCATCGGCGGTCCAGTCGCCGCAGCATTCGCTCGAAGGATTGGTCCAGCCTGCCAGGAGCCGGCGGGGTATCCCGCCACCAGCTGCTACCTCCCAGATAGAGTTTTCAACGCTGTGGGTGGTGACGCTGAAGCGGAGACGCGAGCCATCCGGAGAGTAGCGGGGCCAATAAGTCTGCCCTCCGGGTACATTCACAACCTGCTTCCCCTCGGAGCCGTCTTTCTTCACGCTGTACAGCGCGGACCCCTGGGCGTAGATTACGTCCTTGCCATCGCGGGACCAGATGGCATCCGCTCCGACAACTTCGCCCAGACGCCGCGGTGCGTGGCCAAGTACAGGCACGATCCAGACCGGACAATCCTGCTGATAGACAGCTGCGATGCAACTGAGGACGAGAAGTTCAGAGCGGTCAGGCGAGATGTCAGTTACGATTGGGCCGCGGATCGAGGTGTCGATCGGAAGGGTATCGCCGCCGGCCGCCGAAACTTGATACAGGCTTTCTCCCACACCAGCAGTCGAGAAATAAATTCGTGAACCATCGGTGACCATCCTCGTCTTGACGCGCCCATCGCGTGTCACCTGAATGGAACCAGTAATCGTTGGTGTCTGCGACGACGGCAGGAACAGCCAGACCAGGGCCGCCAGGGCGACGAATAGAAAAAGAGCAACCGCTGCCACGGATATCGGGCGTCTCCAGATGCGTGATTGGACAGGGGCAGAGATCGTGCTCGAGCCTGACCTGGCAAGCCGCTGCCCGCTGGAGGAAGCCTTCGACGACGCAGTGAATTCAGCGCTGGCTGCCTTGTGAGAGTCTGTATCTCTCTTGAGCCGGAGCAGTTCGTTCCGGAGGTCAGCAGCATTCTGGTAGCGGAGATCGCGGTTCTTTTCAAGCAGCCGCAGGATCACATCACTCACCTTCAACGGCAGCGCCGGGTTCAGCTCGATTGGCGCCACGGGAACAACATTCAGAATGAGATCAAAGATGACGGCAGTCGTGCTACCGGCAAAGGCCGCTTTGTGCGTGACGACCTCATAGAACACAGCACCCAGGCTGAATAAATCGGTGCGCGCATCCAGTTCTTCACCCCGTGCCTGCTCGGGCGACATGTAGGCTATCGTGCCTATTGAGGATCCGGGTGCAGTCAGCGCTTCCCGTGCAGCGGGGCCAGCGGAGGTCACGGCCGAAAAGTCCCCGTCCGGCCATGCTGAGGTGGAGTCGGTCGCCTGCATACCCTCTACTTTTCGCTCAGCGATCACCTTGGCAATCCCGAAATCCAGCACCTTCGCTTGACCGCGCTCCGTCACGAAGATGTTGGCCGGCTTTATGTCGCGATGGATGATGCCTTTCCGATGCGCTGCATCGAGGGCGTCCGCCATCTGGATGGCAATATCCAGAAACTGGTCGAACTCGAGCGGCTGCAAAGCCAGGCGCTGCTCAAGCGTGTGTCCGGTGAGCAGCTCCATCGCGATGAAGGGCTTTCCCTCGTGCTCGCCAATCTCATACACCGTGCAGATGTTCGGATGGTTCAGGGCAGAAGCCGCCCGGGCTTCACGAAATAGACGCTCTACCAGCCGGGATTGCTCGTCGGCGTCTTCCCTGCTGGCGTTCGTCCTGACTGCAAAATGATCGAGAAGGAATTTGAGCGCTACTGGACGGCCAAGCTTCAAATCTTCTGCGCGGAAGACGACTCCCATGCCGCCATCGCCAAGTCGCTCCAGGATGCGATAGTGCGAGACGATCTGTTGCAGCAGTTCCTCCCGCATTGCGCAGCCCTAGAATCTCCCGAAGGACAAGATTAACCTGTTGCCTAGTCTAAATACAGATGAACCTCCGCCAGGTACCAGGCCGGAGGTCCATCTTATCGACACGAACAAACGCTGTCTTCGGAATGGCTAGTTGACAGGGAATTCTACTGAGACCAGTTGAGCAGCCTGGTAGTTGGGCTGTCAGAGTGAAGTTGCCCTTCGCCGAGGTCGTGTAAGTGATCGTCGCATGGCCATTCCCGTCCGCGTTACCGAGCCGGAACCCCAACCGGTCACCGTGTAGTGGACCGTGCCAGTCACAGGAAGCGGACCCTCATCGGCGTCCGCAACGCAGGAGAGTGTCTGGCCTGCCTAGTATGGGTGCAGCTGAGCGGCAACTTGACCGGACCTGCCGTCACCGTAACCACCACCGGTGTCGAACTGCCCGGCGCATAAATTGCTGTCCGCCGAGTGCACAGCTGTCAACGCATGCTGACCGACGTTGAGCGGCGGCAATATCAGGCCAAGGACATATCCCCGGCTCTGCGCATACAGCGTCGACTTGCTGACAAGCGTGGAGAGGTCATAGATCGACACTGTCCCGGTCGGCGCGGGCTTCCCGCTGATCGG
>CAZZVA010000014.1:3718-26213 GCA_964657345.1 uncultured Acetobacteraceae bacterium
GCGCGAGTTGAATCGACGCGACGCTACAGTCGGCGTCATCATTCTCACGTTACACACTGGCACTGACCTGCTCTACGACGCACTGGAGCTAGGCGTTCGCGGCTATATCCTCAAGGGCTCGGCAGCCACCGATGTAGCCGAGTCAGTGCGCCGTGTCGCCGGCAGCGGCAGCTAACTTACCCAGTCCCTGCAGGCAGCCCTTCAGAAAGGAAGAGCTGCTAAAGGGCCGAATACACTGCTTCGCCATGCATTGAGTCAGCGGGCTGTATTGACACGATGAGCCTGTCGGATCTCGCCGCCGACTGTGGGACCCTGTGGATGTTGCAGGGGAAATTGAAGCAGTCGCTACCAGATCGATGTGATGCATCTGCTTTTTGATTGAGGTACTTACAGTAAATCCAGGTAATTGGGGGGAGCGGCAGGCTCGGATTCTTCATCGACAAGCTGCTAGTTCAATTCCACTCGCGTCTGCTCATGTTTACAAATGCATCTATCCAGTAGACGCATTAGCATTCAGGATGATCCATGAAGCTCGCAGATCAAATCGCCTATCTCTTTGTCCTTGCCATGCCGATCGCCTCCGTGGCCTGGACCATTACCCATGAAGAGGTGGTGCGGGAAGCGCGGGACTACTGCACCGCACGGAGCAAGGATTGCCGGAAGCTGTACGAACGGAAATTCTTCTATCTCTTTACCTGTGAGTATTGCTTCAGCCACTATGTCACCGCAGCTTTCCTTCTGCTGACCCGCTTCCAACTGCTTTACAGCGGTTGGAGGGGCTATGTGGTCTCAGAATTTGCGCTGGTCTGGATCGCTAATTTGTACATGGGAATCTTTGGCCGGATCCGGCTTGACCTGAAGAAGGAGCGGATCGAGATTTCGGCAGAAGAAGCAGAACTCTCGCATTGATTCTGGCCGCGCATTGGCCAGGCGTCTTTGTCACCGAGGAATGATAGGCTCGAAAACGATGAGTGATTCGATCCTGCTTCACTTCTCCGGACATGACCAGCCGGGGTTGTCGGCTTCTCTCGCACGCATACTTGCCGAACATGATGTCTGCATTCTCGACATAGGCCAGGCAGTCGTGCATGAGGTACTCGCACTCGGCATGCTGATTGAGCTTCCTGCTACCAGCGACTACGCCAGGTTTCAAGGCGCATTGAAGATCCGCTCTGCGGAGCTGGGTTTGCAGGTGCGGTTCAGCCCTATCGCAGAAGAGGCCATCGAGCACTGGGTAGAGTCGCAGGGTGCGGCCCAGTTTCTGATCACGATCCTGGGCCGTGCCATTACCGCGAAACAGGTCTGGCGCGTCACGGAGGTACTGGCACGGCATCATTGCAATATCGAACGTATTGAGCGGCTATCGACACCGCTATCTCTTGCCTCTCATCGAACCAATCAAAACGCGTGTGTGGAGCTGCGGGTGAGTGGGACCCGCGACTCCGAAGACGCGATTCGAGCCGCCCTGGCGGCCATCACCCAGGATGAAGCGATCGACATTGCATTTCAACGCGAAAGCATTTTCCGGCGCAATCGACGAATCTTCGCATTCGATATGGACTCCACACTGATACAAGGTGAAGTCATCGATGAACTGGCGAAGCTTGCGGGTGTAGCGGAGCAGGTCATTGCGATTACGCGAGCGGCCATGCACGGCGAACTTGATTTTAAAGAGAGTTTCCGGCGTCGCGTGGGGCTGCTCAAAGGGCTTCCTGTCGAACAGGTCTATTCCCTGCTGCACAGAATTCCGCTGGTGGAAGGCGCGGATCATCTGGTCCGCACACTGAAGATGCTGGGTTACAAGACCGCGATCCTGTCCGGGGGCTTCACATTTTTCGGTGAGCATCTGCAGCAGAGGCTCGGTCTGGATTATGTGTACGCCAACACTCTCTGCATCGCGAATGGCAAGGTGACTGGCGAGGCGGGCGACACTATCATCGATGGTCCACAAAAGGCCGCACTGCTTCGCAGGATCGCATTGGACGAAGGTGTTTCTCTCGAACAGGTCGTAGCCGTTGGAGATGGTGCCAACGATCTACCCATGCTCAAGATCGCCGGAATGGGTATCGCTTTCCATGCCAAGCCGATGGTGCGCGAGAATGCGCGCCACTCTGTTTCACACCTGGGACTGGATGGCTTGCTATACCTGATCGGGGTGCGCGATCGAGATCTTAAAAGTGAGCAGGCTGATAGCGGGATCTGATAGGCAATTTAGAAGTAAAAGCAGAGCCCGCCCCGGACGGAGCGGCTTACCTGGGCAAAGAACAATGTGCTCCCATCGGTTGTCAGAAAAGGGTGGTAGCCCTGGGCCAGCAAATTTCTAACGTCTACGACTGCGTCAACGCCACCTGGAAAGACACGGCCTAGATGCATTGACTGCCGCAGGAAGAGACTGAGGTAGGCGTCCGCCATCCCAGAGTCAAACAGATCCACGGCATTGATCGTATTCCCGGACTGCAGCCGATAGGAGGCTCGCCAGTTGGTGCCGATATGCGCGGAAGCTCCCTGCACCTTCAGGCTGACAGACTGAGCGTGCTGAGGTTTGAAGGTTGGTCCAGACACCGTTGCTGAAGATTCAGCACTACCGAGACCCAGTGCGGTTCCGGATGCGTACTGTAGGGAAGCACTGGTGCCGGCAGGCCCTTTTCGTGCCACTTCGACAATAAGTCCACGTTCGCCATAGGCCGGCCCGGCAATCCGTGCGGCGTCCACAACTGGATCGAACAGGTACTGACCGGAGGCAAGTGTCGCGGCACCCAGATGGCCGCGACCTTCGGCGATCGGATTCTGGATGTTGTCCCGATAGATGGCTATCGACTCTGACGTTCTGTCGTCGGCGTGCTCAATTTTTAATTCCTGGTGCAGACCGTGCTCGACTCCCAGCACACCGGAATGCATCACTGTCAACGGCATCAGCGAAGAGGCATCCGCGAGAGCTACTGCATTTTCCAGTACCGGCGAGGTTGAAAGCGCATAGCTGATTGTGGCGTTGCCGTGCTCCCACGCAGCGTTCATAAAGGGAGACACGACGGTCGAACTCAATGCGCCGAGGCTCACAAGTTCAACCTGGTTGCCGACCTCTGCATGAATCTCAGGGGTGAGCTGCAGCGTGTCGGCAGTCCGCAAACGAATTGCATGCAGAGCCTGCGCCGGGCCTGCGGTGATAGCAGGATCAGACTGGTAGGACGCGACCGTCGTCAACCCGGAACCCAATGCATTTTTACTTTCGTAGCCAGCCATAAGCTGGGTCGAAGGAGCGGCGGTGTCAGTTGTTCGAGCTCGAACCAGTGTCTGCGACTTGTCGTTCGAATCGTTTCGATATTCGGCGGTCTCGGATGCTCCACCCTCGCCGAATTGCTGCGAACCGCTTTCGATCAACACGCGACCGTGATGATGCTCTCTGCGCGATTGTGGACGCTCTACGGTTTCGATCCCGTCCTCTCCCACGAATCGCAGGAGGGGCCGGTATGCCGCTGAGCGCAGCGTCCAGGTCCATTCATCTTCGGGATCTGCGGAGGTGCGCTTCTGCGCGGGCAGCCACTGCAATGCTTCGAGCAAGGTGCTGAGAGTGAGATTGACTTCCGTGTGGCCGCGGGTACCGACCCGCAGATTCTCGCGCAGGGTGGGCAGGAAGGATGTTTCGATTGCCTTTATCTGGTAAACGCCCGGGACCACGCCGGCAAGCAGGTAGCGCCCTCTGGCGTCCGTCCGGACGGTTTGCAGGATGCTTGCATCGGTGCGCATCAACTGCACCAGGACGTCCATCTGCGGCATACCGGTGGAATCCTTGACTACCCCGGTGATGGCGGTGTCCGCGGCAAGCGCAGGTAGAGATGAGGCCAGAAACAGACCCGAAGTAGCGAGCAGGACGGATTGGAATTTCCGTAACTTCACCAAGTGCTTCGTCTTTACCTCAAATCCGCAGCGCGTACCTGGGAGGGCTTGGAGCCCGCTTTCACGAGGATACTACTACTCCACCGTGAAAGGGGCCATCTGGGCTATTTCCTGCTTGGAGATACTGTCGTTCACTTTGATTCTGACCTGGTACTTTCCAGGCGAAAGGCTCGCGAGGGCAAGCGTCTTTTCCACGGTTAATTGATCTGAGTTTGCTCCGTACTTCTTACTGTCTTCGGAGGTATCGACAATCATCTTGTTCGTTGCCATGTCGACAATCTGGTACTGAACGGTCGCTGCGTTCTGCTTGCTCTTGTCGTCGATGCCGAGGTTGTAAATCTGCATCCAGAAGCTAAGATTCTGGTTCTGGTGGAAGGTAACCGGCGTCAACACATTGGCGCTGACACGCGGCCGGATGAAGGTGTTGCCGATAATGAACTCGCCGGTGCCGATCTGCTTGGACGGTACGCGCTCCATCTTGTCCGCGAGAATCAAGGAGGAGGCTGCAAGACGCTCATCGTCATACTTCGGCACTACGATTCCCTGGGCCCAAGTTCCGACGTGATCGGGGTTGTTGACGTCCTTGATTGCGATGTCGACGCGGTACCGGCCTGGCCGCAAGGGTAGAGCTTTCCAGTAGACCTGCGAGGTCTGCAGCGTCTTCGGAAGCAGTTCTGCCGGCTCTTCGACTTCCAATGTCTCTTCGAAAGTCTGGACGACGTGATCCGTGATGGTGGCTACGCGTCCAAGTACATTGACAACACCCTTGGAAACACCATCCTTGGTGTTGAAGGTGATGTCCTTGTTCCTGATCTGCAGCGTGATCGGCACCAGCACCGTGTCTTCGGTGACTTTCACATAATCCGTGCGGACATCGAAGGGAAAGAACGGGCCGTTCAAAACCTTGTGATTGACCAGGAACGATTCAAGATCCTTGAATTTGATCTGTGGCGCCGCCTGCAGCTTGGCATACTGCTCCAGGCGATCGAACTGCTTGCTCTGCTGTCCGGAAGACAAGGGACCGTTGCCCAGGTTCTCGATTCCACCCTTGAATCGGTCAGCCTTTTTGGCCATACCCATCTGTTCGTACATGGTGGAACCAGCGCCGGGAGTGTGGAGCAAGGCGTCCTTCTCTGACCGATCGATGGTCATGTGGTAATCGCCGCACTGACAGGTGTCCACGAACTCGATATCGATGTTCTCGCCAATGCCTTCCAGATAGCGGTAGTGCCATGTTTCAAAGGGGAAGGTCGAAGTTTCGCCGCCGCCCTCTTCCATGGGCCGCTCGTAGCTTCCGCCGGAAGGATGCGCTTCAATACTGTCGGCTTTGCCGAACGAGATGTAGATGTGGCCGCGATCTGTCTTCCAGCCGGGCTTGCCCGCGGCAAAATGCTCGTTGGCATAAGCGATCCGGCGATAGTGCTCCTCGCGAAATTCGTTTTCCGGGGAATCGGGGCTGGGATTCCGCCGCTGCCAGAAGGCTTCAATGAATGAATCGCGTTCTTCGTCGTTGCTCAAGTGCTTGAAAGCAGAGAGTTCCTGGTCCGTAATGATCCAGCGAACGTCCTCATCCACCCATTTTTTGTAGGAGCCGTGCAGTTCGTGCTTCAGATCCTTATTCTGCTGAAAACGCTCTTTATCAGAAAGGGGACGCTGCAGGGGATCAACCCCTTGCTGGCTTCCTGCGGCAGGCGCGGTAGAAGCATCACCTGTGGCCTGGCCATGCAGATTTAAGCCAGTGAGGGCACAGAACATTACAGATCCGCCAAGCAGCGATAACAAAACCGGGGAAAAAGCAGAGGGTTTACGGGACGGCAACATAGCTGAACTGGCACTCCTGAACAACAATCAGATTCTATGGGTTACGGGCATCGTTGTACAAGGATTCCGCATCGGCGTGTTGCCATTACCAGGATCGAAATGATGATTACTACTGCTATCATCACTGCCAGCAAGGCTGGCCGATCTTTCGCTGCAGGCGACCTACGGATTGAATATCCGGAGGGGTTGCGGAACCGGGGTCGTGCGGCTGACGTATAACCCTCCATCTGTCCGGGAGAATCCAGGAGCGTACCGCCCGACTCATGAAAGCCAAGACGATTGTCATCATTGCCGTCATTGTGATTGTAGCTGCCGGTGTCATTACTTTCTCGGTTCTGCGTGCCCAGTCGGGGTACGTCAAGGTAGTTACTGGCAAGGTTGAACGTGGTCCCATTGTGGCCACGGTCAGCGGCACAGGGGAGATCAAGCCCAAAACCTACGTGAACGTTGGCGCCACTGCCTTCGGCCGAATCACCAACCTGTATGTTCACGAGGGCGACGAGGTAAAACGAGGCCAGCTGCTGGCGACTATCGAAAACGTTCAGGCCAGGGCTGGCGTCGATGCGCAGCAGGCCACCATTTCCTCAGCGAGCACGGATGTCGCCTCATTTTCGGCAGCGGAAAACACTGCCCAGGCGGCAGTTGAGCACTCGAAAGCAGACCTGGAACAAAAGAAGCTGGATTTTCAGCGGGCCCAGGAGCTTTACAATGAGCAACTTATCTCCAAACAGGACTACGACTCCAAGAAAGCTGCCTACGATACCGACGTAGCAACCCTGGCTCAGAGCGAGGCTGCGCTCGTTCAATCCCGCGCCCAGACCGCTTCGGCCAGAGGCAAGGTGCAGGAAGCCAAGGCCACTCTTCGGACTACTTACGACACGCTGAACAAAACCACCAGCGTCGCACCGTTCAATGGCATTGTGACCAACCTTCCTGTCCGGCAGGGTGAGACAGTCGTCGTAGGCATACAGAATGCAGAAGGCAGCACGCTGATGACACTGGCCGATATGTCTGTGATCACGGCAGAGGTCAAAGTGGATGAGACTGATATCGTCGACCTCAGGATGGGTCAGTCGGCAGACGTCTCCGTGGACGCGATTCCCGGCAAGGTCTTCAAGGGTCATGTTACGCAGATCGGGGACCAGGCGATCCTGCGGTCGACTGGTATTGCGACCAGCCAGAGCACGACGGGCACCCAGGAAGCCAAGGATTTCAAGGTGGTCGTGACGCTGGACGTGCCGTCCGCGGAGCTTCGTCCAGGTCTTTCGGCAACTGCCAAAATCACCACTGCCCAAAAGCCGGAAGTTCTGTCTATTCCAATCCAGGCGCTCACGATGCGGAAGCCCAGCGACCTGGTGAAAAAGGACAAATCCGGTAAGACTGACGCCCCGGTAGAGGTTTCGAAAGCGTCGGATGTGTCGCAGCAGGGCGTGTTCGTCGTTCGAGCCGACCACGGAAAGCTGAAGGTTGGCTTTGTTCCAGTGAAGACCGGGATAACGGGCGCTACGGATATTGAAGTACTGGATGGCTTGAAGCAGGGAGATGAGATCGTGACCGGACCGTATAAGACCCTGCGAACACTTGAGAACAACAGTATGGTCAAACGCGATGCTACCGGCGGCGCAAGTGCGGCTGCTGCAGAAGCAGCGTCATAACAGTATTGCAGGCAGGATGGGAGCAGGTGTATGGCGCTTGAGACAGCAATTCCGACGGAAACAACACGATCCCCGCATGCGGCCCCGTTGGGAGACGTCATCGTCGTTGAAGATCTTTGGAAGACCTACGACATGGGTTCCGAGCAGCAGGTGCAGGCATTGCGCGGCGTCTCACTCAAGATCAAGCACAATGAGTACGTCGCGATCATGGGACCGTCCGGCTCCGGCAAATCGACCCTGATGAATCTCATTGGATGTCTCGACACACCCAGCCAGGGCAAGTACTGGCTGAACGGGCACGTGGTGAGCGAGTTGAACGATGATGAACTCGCACGCATCCGCAATCGCGAGATCGGCTTCGTCTTTCAGACCTTTAATCTGCTGGCCCGCGCCTCGGCCCTGCACAACGTGGAGCTGCCCCTGATCTACAACGGCACACCGTCTGCGGAGCGGCTGGAGCGCGCGAAAGCGGCGCTCAAGGCTGTGAACCTCGACACGCGTATGAACCACAAGCCGAATGAGCTGTCCGGCGGTCAGCGGCAGCGCGTTGCGATTGCGCGCGCACTGATCAATCGGCCGTCGATTATCCTCGCAGACGAACCGACCGGCAACCTGGATTCGAAAACCGGTGACGAGATCATGGCCCTGTTTGACGAACTGCATAGCCGTGGCAACACCATCATCCTGGTCACCCACGAGCCCGATATCGCAGAATACGCTCACCGCGTCGTTCATATCCGCGACGGTGTCATTGCTTCCGACACCAGATCTTCCCGTTTCCGCGAGCCTGCCGAGGCCTGAGTTCCGGGGGAGAGCAGTGAGGTTTCCTTTACACTTGGGCAAGACATGCTTGTCCAGGAAAACCTCACTTGATATTGCGCTCTTCCCTGCTTCTACTTTTATCCGGCATTCTCACTTCCACGGCATGCCGTCCGCTGGTTGCGCAGGCGCCACCAGCGGCCAATATCGGCACCCAAAAGGCAGACCTCGACAAAGTCTTCGCCGATTACTGGGAATACCAGTTGAAGCAATCTCCCGAGATGGCTTCATCGCTCGGCGACAAGCGCTACAACGCCCTGCTTACGGACTACTCGGTCGCTGCGTATAACAAGTCGCTCGATCAGGGCCGCGTCTTTCTGGAACGCCTGAGCGCCATCGAGACGGCAGGCCTGGATGAACAGGAGAAGCTTAGTAAGGATCTGCTGGTCCGGACACTCGTGGAAGACCAGGAAGAAGCCACGTTCAAACCGTGGGAGATGCCGGTCAACCAGTTCAACGGTCCTCACATCGAGCTGCCACAACTGGTGGGCCGCCTTTCGTTCGAGACGCAGAAGGACTATGACGATTACGTTTCCCGATTGAAGCTGGTGCCGACCGTCTTCGAGCAGGTGACCACCAACCTAATGACAGCGATGGATGACAATCGCGTGCTTCCGAAGTACCTCATCGACAAGGTCATCGTGCAGGTGAATGCACTGGCCACGCAGAAGCCGGAAGATTCGCCATTCGCGGGTCCGATCAAGAAATTTCCTGCTTCGATAAGCTCCGCCCAGCAGGAGGCGGACAAGCAGGAAATTGTCACTGCCATCAGTCGGCAGGTATTGCCTGCCTATCAGCGCTTCAGCCGCTTTCTGCAGGCGCAATACGAGCCGAAAGGCCGCATCGACCCGGGTATCTGGGCACTCGCCGATGGCAAGGATTACTATGCCTTCCGCGTGCGCCAGAGCACCACGACCAACCTCACGCCCCAGCAGATCCACACCATCGGTGAACAGCAGGTGGCCGAAGATGAAGCGCAGATGCTGACCATCGCCCACAAGCTTGGCTTCCCCGATCTTGCTGCGATGCAGGCGGCGATGAAGACCAATCCCAAGCTGCATCCCGCTTCACCGGACGCATTGTTGAATGCCTATCGCGGATACATCGCGGCCATGCAGCCGAAATTGCCGCAGCTCTTCGGGCGGTTGCCGAAGGCTTCGGTCACCGTTCAACCTGTCCCTACTTACATGGAGAAGGATTCTGCGGCTGCTTACTACTATGAAGGCACGCCGGATGGAAAACGACCTGGTGAAGTCTTTGTCGACACCTATCACGCGGCTGACCGTTCGCTAGCGGATGTGGAAGCCGTGGCCTATCACGAAGGCATTCCCGGCCATCATCTGCAGATATCCATTGCGCAGGAGATGACGACCATCCCGGAATTTCGCAAGCATTCCTACTACACTGCGTACACGGAGGGCTGGGGCCTTTACTCGGAGCATCTAGGCAAAGATGTTGGCTTCTACCAGGATCCTTACAGCGACTATGGGCGGCTGGAAGCGGATGTTTGGCGAGCCATTCGCCTGGTGGTCGACACGGGTGTGCACGATCAGCATTGGACACGGCAGCAGATGGTCGATTATTTCCATCAGCACTCCGCGATCGACGAGCCGAATGTTCAGGCCGAAGTCGATCGCTACATTGCGTGGCCGGCGCAGGCACTTGGATATAAAATCGGCCAGCTGAAATATCTCGAGCTTCGCGATAAGTCCGAAAAAGCGCTCGGACCAAAGTTTGATATTCGCGCTTTCCATGACGAAGTCATCGATTCGGGAGCCTTGCCCCTGGACGTGCTGACACAACGCATCGATAGCTGGATTGCGAAGCAAAAGGCGGCCAACTAAATGAGCAATGACAACGAAGGAGCCGCAATGAACGACCATGACTCACCTGGCCACGCCTCTGTAACCAGTCGTGTTCCGAACGAGTTTGCACGCCTGCGCGTTGCGATCCTCGGCGCCGGGAAAATGGGCGGCATTTTGCTGCAGGCATTTCTTAAATCGAAGATTCTCGAGCCCGATCAACTGGTTGCAACCGTGCAGCATGAAGAGCGTGCGCAGGTTCTGTCTACGCAATGGGGCGTGGAGGTGACGACCAACAATCTCGCAGCCGTGGGTTCGGCCGATCTTGTACTGCTTGGCGTCAAGCCGTTCCAGATCCCGGCGCTGGTGCAGGAGATTACGCCGGCGCTGCAACCTTCTGCCCTCCTTGTTTCCTTTGCCGCTTCCGTAAAGACTGCCGCGATTGCGGAAGCTACGGGCAAGCACCAGGCAGTGGTGCGGGCCATGCCGAATACTCCATCCATGCTGGGTGCCGGCATCACTGCGCTTTGCCGCGGCGAGTATGCCAGTACAGAGCAGTTGCAGCTGGCTACTACGCTGTTCGATACCATTGGCCGCACTGTCAATGTGGACGAGAAGCACATGGACGCCGTTACCGGTCTTTCAGCGAGCGGTCCGGCCTTCATCTATATCATTCTGGAATCTCTTGCTGAGGCCGGGGTGAAGGTGGGTCTGCCGCGCGACATCGCCACCCTGCTGGCGGCCCAGACAACGTTCGGCTCTGCCAAGATGGTGCTCGAAACCGGGTACCATCCTGCGCTGCTGAAGGACGCTGTTACTACCCCTGCGGGCTGCACGATCGACGGCATCCTGGAACTCGAAGAAGGCGGCCTTCGCGTCACATTGATCAAGGCAGTGATGCGAGCAACGCAGCGCGCGAAGGAACTTGCGAACAGCTGACTGTTACTGATTTTTTTGGATGCTGCAGGCTTTCGCAGGCTATTCTTTCGCGGTGTGAAGAGCAGATACCTTGCTCCGTCTGGCGCGTTTAGAATGAGGAGATGCAGGCAGGCACGCTCGAAGCCAGTTCGATGAGCATTCAACGCAGGCACTCAACCGGATTGCGCCGCTACGCATGGCTCCTGCTCGCTTACAACGTGTTCGTCATTCTCTGGGGCGCAGTTGTTCGCGCGACCAGTTCCGGAGATGGATGCGGCGCTCACTGGCCGCTGTGTAACGGAACTATTCTCCAGCACCATCCCAAGGCTGCAACCATCATAGAGTTTCTCCATCGCATGTCGAGCGGTGTGGCGCTGATCGGCGTTCTGCTGCTTGTCCTCTTCACCTATCGAAGGATTGCTCGCGGTACCTGGGCGCGCATTGCTGTTGTTGCTGCAGCACTGCTGACGCTGAACGAAGCGTTCCTGGGAGCACTACTGGTACTGCTTCGCCACGTTGCGCAGGATCAGTCAGCTGCGCGATCCGTGTACCTGGCGCTGCATCTGACCAACACGCTGCTGATGCTTGCGGCTCTTGCGCTCAGCGCCTACCTGCTGTCGGCAGACACGCCAATTATGCGTGCAGAGACGCGGCTTGCTTACCTGCCGACTGCCATCACGGGACTTGGTGCTACGGTCGTCGTCGGTGTTACGGGGTCGCTTGCTGCTCTTGGGGATACATTGTTTCCGGCCCAGACTTTGACGGCGGCTCTGCAGCAGGATCTTGCGCCGCATACCAACTGGTTGATTCGTGTGCGCATACTGCATCCCCTCAGTGCCGTGGTCGCCGCCTTCTTTATTGCGTGGCTGGTGTTTCGGTCGATCACCATCGCGAGTGGGACAGTCGATCGCCGTCTCTCTCTTGCGGTCGTCCTGCTGCTGGGTTTTCAAATAGTACTTGGCATTGCGGATGTGTCTCTGCTGGCCCCGGTCTGGATGCAGGTGCTGCATTTGCTGGGCGCAGACATACTCTGGGCGGCGATGGTCATCCTGTGCGCGCAATTGTGCCTGCATCAGCGAACCCGCCTCGCCAGCTCATGATCCAGGCTTTGCAGCCTTGACAGATAAGACAAGCGTCTTCTACAAACTGCTGTCAGCGTTTACAGTTCTTCCCATCCAGGAAACGTCGCACTCTATGAAAACGCCTGCCATCTTTCTACGCCGTTCAACTGCCGGCACGGTCCGCAGGCTGTTAGCTTCTGCGTGTCTTACTCTTCTGGCCGCTGGTCCGCTTGTGCCCGCAGCATCAGCGCAAGCTACACAATATCCGGACACTCCGCCTCTGCTACTGGGTGCAGCCTGGTACCCGGAGCAATGGCCCGAGTCGAGTTGGGAAAAGGATCTCGCACTCATGGAATCCGGGCATCTTCACCTCGCACGCATCGGTGAATTTGCATGGAGCACCATGGAGCCGACCGAAGGCAACTTCGACTTCGTCTGGCTGGACCATGCTATTGCGATGGCCGCGAAACACCACATTGTCATCGTTCTTGGAACTCCGACTGCAGCGCCGCCCGCGTGGCTCACAACGAAGTATCCGGAGACACTGCGAGTCGACAACGATGGCAAACGTGACGAACATGGCAACCGCGCGCAATTCTCGTTCACCAGTCCCAAGTACCGCTACTTCGCTCACCGCATCGCCGAGAAGATGGCCGAACGATATGGGCACAATCCGAACGTGGTCGGATGGCAGCTGGACAACGAGATCTCTTCGACGTCGTTTGATCCCGAGACGAGGTCGCAATTTCACGCATGGCTTAAGGTCAAATACGGCACCATCGACAAACTGAACAAGCAGTGGACGACTGCCTATTGGAGCCAGACCTACAACGATTTCGATCAGATTCCTGTACATGACAAGCAGGAAAACTCGGCGCTCCTGCTCGACTGGCGGCGCTTTGTTTCGGACACCTGGAAGAGCTACTGCCAGAACCAGGTCGACGCCATCCGTCCGCACGTCGACTCCCGGCAATTCATCACGACGAACACCATGGGCGCATTCGACGGGTTCGATGCTTATACCGTGCACAGCGTTCTTGATATTGCTGCATGGGACGATTACGTCGCAACCACGGTATTCGATCCCGCCTTCAATGGCGCAGCCCACGATCTGACACGAGGCTTCAAGCAAAAGAACTTCTGGGTTATGGAAACAGAGCCTGCCTTTGTGAACTGGCGCCCGAACAACAATGCGATCAACAAAGGCCAGATGCGGGAGATGGCGTGGCAGGCCGTAAGCCACGGGGCGGATGCTGTTGAATACTGGCAATGGCGTGCGGCACTGAATGGGCAGGAGCAATATCACGGCACACTTGCCGGCGTGGATGGGACAGCCGTGCCGGCGTATGACGAAGCAAGACAGATCGGTGAAGAATTCGAGCGCGCCGGCGAAGCACTGTCGGGCACGACGCCGCAATCGTCAGTCGCCATCATCGAATCCTTTGACAGTCGGTGGGCTATCGACCTCCAGCGATTCAATCAGGCTTTCAATCCATTTGAAGAGCTTGTCGACTTCTATCGACCATTGCGTGAAGCATCGCAAGGGGTAGATCTACTGCCGCCATCGGCTTCTCTCGATAGATATAAGCTGGTGGTTGCGCCGGCTCTCAATTTGGTAACTGCGAAAGACGCGGAGAATCTGGAAGCGTATGTTCGTCAGGGCGGCCACCTGGTTCTGGGACCACGAAGCGGCATGAAGAATGAGTACAACGCCACCTGGCAGCAGCGGCAACCAGGGCCACTGGCGGACCTGCTCGGTGGACGCGTCGAGGCCTATTATGCGCTCGACGGCAACATTGCTGTCTCGGGAGAAGCCGGAACCGGAGAGGCAAAGGTCTGGGCCGAATTTTTGAGTGCCACCTCGTCCGACACAAAGACGCTCCTCACCTACGGAGCAGCAAATGGCTGGTTGGACGGGAAACCTGCAGCGATCTCGCGCCAGGTGGGGAAGGGTTCAGTCACGTACATCGGTTTCTGGCCGGATACGAAATTGCTCAAGGCTCTGATTGCCAATTCAGTGAAGGCAGCGGCGGTCACGCCGTTTCTTACCGGCGTGCCGGAAGGGGTGGAAGTGAGTGAGCGTTCCGGAAACGGCAAGACTGTTCTTATCCTGATCAATCACAACCTCACTCCAGAACAAGTAGCTTTACCTGCAGGGATGAAGGTGTTGATCGGCAAATCAAGCAGTAGCGTGACAGGCAGTGGATCACTGATGCTGGAAAAATACGGTATCGCTGTGCTTCAAAAGTAAAACAGCAGGCCGGATTTGATTCATTGCTGGCCTTCCTTTGTTCTTGGTACTAGAGTGATTGGTAGAGCAAGGGTCCCTGCTGACCTGAGCGATCGCGGCGTCAGCGAAGTGTTTCTTCCAGGGTAGATTCCAAATTCCAGGAGACCGCCGTGCCCAACCCTTCTTCCCAGGATTTCTCTCGCTTTGATCGTCGCTCGTTCCTTCGCTTCGCTGCCATTGCGGCGGCAGGAGCAGCTGTACCCATCGTGGGCGAGTCTCATCTCGCTATGGCACAACGCTCAAAATTCAAAGCCACCCTGCCCACACCCGGGAGCGGTGCCGTGATGATCGACGCCAATGAGAATCCGCTCGGACCATGCGCCAGTGCCCGCAGCACCATCATGAGCCTGGTGCCAAGCGGCGGCCGCTATGAGATGGCGTTGACGGACAAGCTGGTCGGCACGATAGCGGCAAAAGAAAATCTGAAGCCGGAGAATATTGCTGTGTATGCGGGTTCCAGCGAACCATTGCACTATGCAGTGCTGGCATTTACCTCGAAGGATCGGGGATATGTTGCCGCCGATCCTGGCTACGAGGCAGGCGCCTATGCGGCAAAGATGAACAATGCGCGCATCACGCAGGTTCCGCTGAAGAAGGACTTCTCTCATGATGTCCGTGCAATGGTCTCGGCAGATCCGCAGGCGGGCCTGATCTATCTCTGCAATCCGAATAACCCGACCGGCACAATCACCAGCCGCGATGACATCGAGTACGCCTTGCAGAACAAGCCGAGCGGCTCGATCCTGATGATCGACGAAGCCTATATTCACTTTACGGAACTACCTTCCGCCATGGACATGGTGCGGGACGGGAAGGAAGTCATCGTCCTGCGGACCTTCTCGAAGATTTACGGGATGGCAGGAGTGCGGTGCGGATTTGCTGCCGGTCGCCCAGACCTGCTTGCAAAGCTGAAGCCATACGGCCAGAACTCCATGCCGATCTTCGCGGTTGCCGCGGCTACTACCAGCCTGGAAGATCCGACTGTCATTCCGGAACGGAAGGCATTCACCGGCAAGCTCAGAGAAGACACGCTGGCTTGGCTGACGAAGCAGGGCTATGCTGTCACTCCTTCTCACAGCAATTGCTTCATGGTGGATACCAAACGCCCAAGCCATGACGTCATATTGGCGATGGCGAAGCAGGATGTCTATATTGGAAGGCCGTGGCCCATCTGGAATACATGGGTGCGTGTGACCGTGGGCACGCCGAGTGACATGGCGGCATTTCAGAAAACTTTCTCTTCCGTGATGAACGCCTGAAGTGGAAATGGCGCTCCAGAAGGAGCGCCACGTTGTACTTTTTAGATTTTGAAGGATCAGCTTTGCGATGACCCACCGGCGCTGTCGAGTTTGGCCTGCGCTTCACGCATCATCTGATTCGCCCGTTCGTACTGAGCTGGCTTTTCGCCGGCTTCGTCCCAGAGCTTCTGACCGTCTTTCATCTCCTGCTCAGCAGCACCGCGATCGATCTCTTCCGGCTTCCGGGCACTCTCTGCCAGGATGGTCACTCGATTCGGCAATACCTCGACAAAGCCCCACGCCACGTTATATCGATCACCTGCTCCGTCACCGGCGCCATGAAGTGTCACGTCGCCTGCTCCCAGTTCTGCCAGCAGCGGCGCATGACCATAGAGAACCTCCAGGTATCCGTTGCGCGCCGGCAGTTCGACGGCGTCGGCTGTGGTATCGACAAGCATGCGCTCGGGAGTGACCAGCCTGACCTGTAGCTTGGACCCAGCATCTGCCATTGCTTACCTGGTTTCCTTCAGCTTTTCGGCAGCTTCCAGAACATCTTCGATCGCGCCCTTCATGTAGAAGGCCTGCTCCGGAATATTGTCGTGCTTGCCTTCAATAATCTCCTTGAACGAGCGGACTGTATCCGCGACCTTTACATATTTTCCGGGTGCGCCTGTGAAGACTTCTGCCACGTGGAATGGCTGGGACAAGAAGCGCTGTACTTTACGGGCACGCGTGACGGTCGTCTTGTCCTCTTCGGAGAGTTCGTCGATTCCGAGAATCGCGATGATGTCCTGGAGGTCCTTGTAGCGCTGCAGAATCCGCTTCACGCCCTGGGCGACATCATAGTGTTCCTGACCTACTACGCGTGGCGACAGGATGCGCGAGGTCGACGCAAGGGGATCGACTGCGGGATAGATACCAAGTTCGGACAGTGGCCGCGACAATACTGTCGTCGCATCCAGATGAGCGAAGGTTGTTGCTGGAGCCGGATCCGTGAAGTCGTCAGCAGGCACATAGATGGCCTGCACGGACGTGACCGAACCCTTCTTGGTCGAAGTGATGCGCTCCTGCAACTCACCCATTTCTGTCGCCAGGTTTGGCTGGTAACCGACGGCTGATGGCATACGGCCAAGCAGCGTTGAAACTTCGGAGCCGGCCTGCGTAAAGCGGAAGATGTTATCGATGAATAGCAGCGTGTCTGCACCCTGCTCGTCGCGGAAATATTCCGCGAGCGTCAAACCGGTTAGGGCGACACGGAGACGGGCGCCTGGCGGCTCGGTCATCTGGCCGTAGACAAGTGCGGCTTTGGACTTCTTGCGATCTTTCAGATCGATAACGCCTGACTCCTGGAACTCGAGCCAGAGGTCTGTACCTTCACGGGTACGTTCACCTACTCCTGCGAAGACTGAGACGCCGCCGTGCTTCGATGCAACGTTATTGATCAGCTCCTGGATGACGACTGTCTTGCCGACGCCGGCGCCGCCCATCAAGCCGATCTTGCCCCCCTTCAGGAATGGCTGGATCAGGTCAATGACTTTGACGCCGGTCTCGAACATTTCTTCAGAGGTGGATTGCTCGTCGAACAACGGTGCTGCACGGTGGATCGGCCGCCGCTCCTTCGCATTGACCGGCCCGAGTTCATCCACGGGTTCGCCGATCACGTTCAGAATGCGTCCCAGCGTCTCTTCGCCCACCGGCACCATGATCGGACCATCCTGGTCGATCACCTTCATTCCGCGGACCATTCCCTCGGTGGATTGCATGGCGATGCAGCGAACGCGGCCTTCGCCGATGTGCTGCTGCACCTCGAGAATGACATCGATCTGGTTTGGCACATCGAAGCCTTCGCTGACCACGCGCAGCGATTCATAAATCGGCGGCATGGTGGATTCTTCGAATTGCACGTCGACGGCCGGTCCAGAAATCTGGATGACCCGGCCGATATTCTGCTTGGGTGCGCCCGTCTTTTGTGCGCTGGCATTTTCCTGATGAACGACTGCGGTCTCTGGCATAGCTGTTCCTAACTGATTGCGGCGGCGCCGCTGACGATTTCGATGATTTCGTTGGTGATCGCGGCCTGTCGCACACGATTCATATTCAGGGTCAGGGTATCGATCATTTCCGAAGCGTTGTTTGTAGCCGAATCCATGGCTGTCATGCGCGCCGCATGCTCGGCTGCGACTGACTCAATCATGGCATGGTACAGCTCGGTCGACACATACCGTGGCAACAGGCTGGCCAGCATCTCTGCCGGTGGCTGCTCGTAGATATAGTCGACGTCGGCGGTGCCGAATTTGCTGGCTTCTTCGTCGATAGCACTGGTGTCCGGCTTCTCAAGTGATACGCCGGCACTCTGCGCTGCTTCCCCGGCCCGTGTACGCTCTTCCTGCGGAATTTCCATCAGACCTTCCGGCTCGGTCTTATCCGGATCCGTCACCGGGAGAATGCGCTGCATGACCACACGCTGCGAGATCACCGACTTGAATTCGTTATACACGACGTAGGCGGAGTCGATTTCGCCATCGATATAGCGCTGCACGATATCATTCCCAATTTCACTCACCTTCGTAAAATGCAGGTCACCGAGCAAACCAGGATGGTCGCCGGTTACCTCGATGGGCGCGCCCCGGTCGATCCGCTTGCGAAACGTGTCGTCTTCATTCGGACTGCCCATGGCATTGGTCATTTCAGGATTGCCTGCAGCCAGTCGATCGAACCGCTCATTCGCCGCCTGTTCTTCCACGCGCGCTACCGGATAGCGCTTGCGGAACAGATCGCGCGCCTTTCTCCCGATCGGCTCAATGTCGATATTCTTTTCGCCGCGTTCGTCCAGAAACTTGTAGGCAGCCTTGGTGATATTGGTGTTGAAGCCTCCGGCGAATCCCTTGTCACCGGAGATCACCACAATCAGGACATTCTTCTCCTCACGCGCGACCAGCATCGGATGACGCACTTCGCCGGTCTCCGGATCGTAAGCATCCATGCGACGCATGAGCGACTGAATGACCGACGCCATCATCTGCGAATAAGGCCGCGACGCCATGGCACGATCCTGCGCCTTGCGAAGCTTCGCGGCGGAGATCATCTTCATGGCCTTGGTAATCTGGCGCGTGTTCTTCACACTGCGAATGCGCCGGCGTAAATCGAGGACGTTTGCCATTCTTGAATGCCTGCGAGCCGGTTAGGCGTTCGCTGCTACCTTCTTCTGCTGCCCGTCCGCTGTCTGCGTGGCCGCCTTCTTCTTCTCGTCTTCGCTGAGTTCTTTCACAGCTGATTCTTTCAGCTTGGCGTCCTGATGCTCAGCGACAAAACCTTCCTTGAAGTCCTTCAACGCATCTTTCAGGCGACCTTTCAGATCATCATCGAGTGTCTTCTTGGTGACGATGTCCTGCATAAGCGCTGATTGGGAGTTGTCGAGATACTTGTAGAGGCCATCTTCAAACGCGCGGATCTGTTCGACCTTCAAATCGTCCAGGTAGCCGTTGGTTCCCGCGAAGATGATCGCGATCTGCTTTTCGACTGGCAGCGGAGAAAACTGCGGCTGTTTCAGCAGCTCAGTAAGCCGCTGTCCGCGGTTCAACTGGTTCTGTGTGACCTTATCCAGGTCGGACCCGAACTGCGAGAACGCAGCGAGTTCGCGATATTGCGCAAGGTCAAGCTTCAGCGTGCCTGCAACTTGGCGCATCGCCTTGATCTGAGCCGAACCGCCAACACGGCTCACGGACAGACCCACGTTCACGGCAGGGCGCACACCCGAGTTGAAGAGATCGGTTTCCAGGTAAATCTGGCCATCGGTGATCGAGATCACGTTGGTCGGGATGTAGGCCGACACGTCTCCGGCCTGCGTCTCGATGATGGGAAGCGCTGTCAACGATCCGCCGCCGCGCTCATCGCTCATCTTTGCCGAACGCTCAAGCAACCGGGAGTGAAGATAGAACACATCGCCAGGGTAGGCTTCGCGGCCTGGTGGACGACGCAGCAACAGCGAGATCTCACGATAGGCGGTCGCATGCTTGGACAAATCGTCGTAAATCACCAGCGCATGCTTGCCGTTGTCGCGAAAGTATTCACCGATCGCCGTGGCGGCATAAGGCGCAAGGTATTGCATGGGCGCGGGCTCGGAAGCTGTCGCAGCGACCACGATGGTGTAAGCCATCGCGCCATACTCGTTCAGTGTCTGTACTACCTGCGCGACGGAGGAACGCTTCTGTCCGATCGCGCAATACACGCAGATGAGATTGTTTTTGGCGCTGTTGATGATGGTGTCCAGCACCACGGCGGTCTTGCCTGTCTGGCGATCACCGATGATCAATTCGCGCTGGCCACGGCCGATCGGAATCATGCTGTCGATGGCCTTAATACCGGTGCTCATCGGCTCGCGCACCGGTTGCCGGTCGATCACGCCCGGCGCAATCCGCTCGACAGGAAACAACTGCGTCCCTTCTACGGGACCACGATCGTCGATAGGAACGCCAAGGGCATTCACGACGCGGCCAATCATGCCATCGCCTACCGGCACGCTCATGATCTTGCCGGTCCTCTTGACCTGGTCGCCTTCGCGCAGCTCGGTGTAATCACCCAGAAGCACCGCGCCTACCTGGTCCTCTTCAAGGTTCATGGTGAGGCCAGCAACGCCATGGGGAAAGTCAAGCAGTTCGCCTGCCATGGCCTTCTCCAGGCCATGAATGCGCGCGATACCGTCGCCGAGCGAGATGATGGTGCCCACCTCGTCTACCTGGACGGCCGTGTCGTAGTTCTCTATCTGCTCGCGCAGTAGCTGCGTAATCTCGTTTGCGTTGATCTGAGCCATCTTTATCTAGTTCTTTCCAATCAGGTACGGCCGGCATCTAGCCAGCGATAAGTTGTTCTTTCAGACGCTGCAGGCGGCCGCGAACCGAGCCATCATAAACCGTCGACCCTATGCGCAGAATCACACCGCCTACCAGGGAACTGTCTTCGTGGAAGGTAGCTTGAATCCTAGTTCCAGCGACAGATGCTATCTGATTTTCCAGGTCCTTCTTTTCCTCTTCATCGAGCCTGCGCGCAGTCGTGACGATCGCCTGCGAAATGCCCTGACGCTTATTCATCTCGCGACGGTATTCGTGCAAGACCTCGGTGAATCCGTGCAGTCTGCCATTGCGCATGATGACAGCAATGAAATTGCGAACTTCCTTGCCCAAACCCATGCGCTCCGCCAGCTTGTCCAGCACTGCAAGTCGACGCTCGAATTTGAAAGACGGGTTGTAGAGCACTTCACGAAGCTCGGGGCTGATCTGCACGGCTTCCGCAAAGTCGCTCAGCTGCTGATCGATCTCAGGCGGATTTATTTTCCTGTCGAGCACCACATCGGCAAGTGCCCGTGCATAGGCTGCTGCGAACGCCGCCATTAGTTGCGCCTCTCCTGCAGGTCTGCATCGGCGAGGTTTGCAGCGAAGCTATGCACCAATGTGCGATCCTGCTGCTCGGTAAGCTGGAGTTGTCCAGACGCGCGCTCCATAGCGAGTTCGGCAGCGAAGCGACGCAGGTCGTTTTGGGCGCTTGAGGCCGCGACGGCAATCTCCTGTTCTGCGGCTGCGACCACTTTCTTCCGTTCCTCTTCGATGGACTGCCTGATACGTTGTTCGTCCGCGGCGCCTTCTTCCTCCGCACGCTTGCGTAGTTCTTCAATCTGCTGGTCCAGCCGCCCGAGCCGCGCTTCCACAACCTGCAAACGCTCATGCGCTTCTTCCGTGGCGGCCCGTGCTTCCACCAGTTGCTGATCGATTTTCTTCTGCCGCGAAGCAAATGCTTTCGGCAGAGCCTTCGCCAGGTAGTACAGAACTAAGCCGGCAAGCAGCACGAAATTGAAATATTCGAATGCCGATGAGGAGGCCTTTGGGGAAAGCCCCATCATCCCGCCGATTTTTCGTACGGACGGCGAGTTCTTGTAGACCGCTGTCTCGTCTTCTTCTTCTGCGGCCGGGATGTTCTGGCTGTGCGCCGTCTCCGGCGTAATGAATGAACTGTCGCGTGGCTTGTCCTGCATTGACCCGGCGTGCTGCGCGGGCGGCTGTGCTTTTTCCTGTTGTGCCGGAGCACATGGAACGACCAACAGTAAAGCGACCGCTGCTATCGAAAGCGCGCACCGATGCACCTGTCTGCCTTGAGAACAATATTCCATTGCCGGCATCAGCGTGCCCCCTCCACAGGGACATTGGGAAGGATGCTGCGCAGAACCTGCGCGGCCAGCTGGTCCGCATTGGCTTCGATCGTGCGCCGGGCGACAATCAGCTCCTGCTCTACTGCTGCTTTCGATTCCTTCACGCGTTCCTGGGCAGTGTGCCGGGCGTCAGCCAGAATATTTTCGCGCTCACGATTCCAGTGTTGCATCCGCAATTCACGCTGGCGGCCGATTTCCAGCCGGGCCGAGCGAAGCTTCGCTTCGTATTCCTGAGACTTTGCATCTGCTGTCTGGATCGCAGAGGACGCCTTCTCGACACTTCCCAGCGTGCGCTCGCGACGCTCTGCCAGCAAACGCGTAAGTGGCTTATAAACGAGTATTTTATAGAAAAACAAAACGAGCAGGAACAGGATGACTGTCGGCACTGAGCCGAGGAAGAGGTCACCGAGTTGATGCAGTATTTTGTCCATGCAGTCACCGAGCGGGCCATCCCAGAGGATGGTAAATTTCGAGGTTTATCCGGAACACTTGTTTCTACCAGACGCGAAAAGTGAGTGTCAATTTCGGCACTTTCTGCCATCCACATGGCTGGCAGCTTTTCGATTGACGCCGCTATCTACCGGCGTACACTAAGGGTACCACCTAGACCCGGTTCAGGGTCAGACGGGCTGTATTCCAGGGACCTTCCACCGCGCCCTTCGATACAGCCCGTTTCTAATTCTGTTCCAGGTTTTGGTTTCTTCGATCACTTGGCCCAGAATTGCCTGTATCGGCCAAGCAGAGATGCAGGCCCGGCCACGATCATCCACACCTGATCGCCGCGGAATTCCTTCTGGT
>CAZZVA010000015.1:0-26174 GCA_964657345.1 uncultured Acetobacteraceae bacterium
ATCCGCATGGAAAAGCACCATGCCGACCCCGGCCTCTACCTCCGCAGCATGGCTACGCGCGGCGCACTCGGTGGCCTTACGCGCAAAACCGCTGATGCCGTCACTGTCCTCCAAGCCAGTGGCCGCGACCGCATCCTGATCGAAACCGTCGGTGTCGGCCAGGATGAAATCGATATCGTGCGGCTCGCTGACCTTACCCTTGTCGTCCTGGTGCCCGGCATGGGCGACGATGTGCAAAGCATCAAGGCGGGCATCCTCGAAGTGGCCGACATTTTCGTCATCAACAAGAGCGACCGCGAAGGCGCTGATCGTGTGGAGGCCGAACTGCGCGCCATGCAATCGCTGGCCACGGCGCATCCGGAATGGACGCCGGCGATCGTCCGCACGAACTCGCTCACCGGCGACGGCATCCCTGCACTCGCCGAAGCCATCGAAGACTTCCATACCTGGCTTGCCCAGGATCAACGTCTCGAGCGGCGCAGGCAGCAGCAATGGAAAGATCGTCTCGCCAACATGGTCCAGCATCAGATCATGTTGAGCGCAAGCAGGCAGGGCCTCGGCGATACAGAACTCCAGAGCCACGCTGCTGCTATCGTGAATGGTTCCAGTAATCCCTTCCGGCTGGTGCCGGAAATCGTTAACCAGATTCTGCGCGGCGACACTCTGCGCCAACAGCAATAAAGGAAAATTGCATGTCGAAAATCGATCACCTCGGAATTGCCGTCACCTCGATTGCAGAAGCCCGCGGCTTTTACGAGAGCCTTGGACTGGAAGTTGTCCACGAAGAAACTGTAGAGCAGGAAGGTGTGAAGACCGCGATGCTGCCGGTTGGCGAGAGCCGGATCGAACTGCTGGAAGCCACCAGTCCCGATACTGTGATTGGCCGGTTCGTCGCCAAGTACGGTCCCGGCTTGCATCACGTGGCGCTGCACGTCAACGACATTTCAGCGACGTTTGAAGAATTGAAGAAGCGCGGCCTCAAGCTGCTCTCTGACGATATCCAGATCGGCTCCGGCGGGCACCTGTATTTCTTCATTCATCCCTCCAGCGCGGGCGGCGTGCTCACCGAGATCTGCCAGGATGCCATCAGCAATGTCTGACGCAGCCCTGCTGCTCGGCATCGATACCAGCCGCGACGGGGACCTGGTTCTTGCCCAGATAACAGCATCAGGCGAGTTGACGCTGCTGGCGCAACAGCAGTTCAACGCACGGGACCAGTCCGCAGAATTGCTGCCCCGTCTTGCTCGACTCCTTGCTGATTCGCAGATTTCGCTGCGGCAGCTGAGCGCGATCGTGGTGGTCCACGGTCCCGGCAGCTTCACGGGTCTGCGCATCGGACTCGCGGCTGTTAAAGGCCTCGCCCATGCCACGAAGATTCCGGTGATCGCGATCTCCAGCCTGGAGGTACTGGCCAGCCTCGACAAGAATGCAACAGCTGCTGTGCTTGTTGCCGGTCGGGCCGAATACTATCTCCGGATGACCGGCAGATCCGGATCGCCTGTGGAGTCACTGCAATCGGAAAGCGACCTTGCGGCCGCACTCGGCCAGGCACGCTGTGTCGTTGCCGACAGTGCCATGGCGGCGAGGCTGCCTGCAACGCAAGCCGTCACGACTGCAAACCCGGGCGCCTTTGCCGCTGTGCGCACCGCCTTGCCCCGGTTCCTGGCAGGCGACTTCGACAACCTCGCCATGCTCGATGCCAATTACGTCCGAGCGCCCTATACCGAGCGCGCGGGTGCTGCGAAACAGTGATGGCCGCAGCCTTCTTCATCCGGCCTCTGCGTGCCGAAGACCTTACCCCGGTCCTGCGGCTTGCACTGCTGGTGCGCGAAGCCCCCTCGTGGAGCTTCGAAGATTTCCGGAAATTGACGGAAACGCCTCCTGGCCCCGCCGCCACGGGGACAGTCGCCGTCCCGGAAGCGAGACTCCTCCGTCGCGCCTTTATTGCGGAACAGACCGCGGAAATTACGACCAATTATCCCCTGCTTGGCCTGGCCGTGGTGCAGTGTCTACACATCCCGGACGTCGACCCGATGCAGGCCGAAATCGAAGCTGAGCTGGAGTCCATCCTGGTACATCCGGATGCCCGCAGGCAGAGCATCGGCTCGAAGCTGCTTGAGGCTGCCACGGACTGGTGCCGCTCACAGCACGCCAGTATTCTGCGGCTTGAAGTGCGCAGCAGCAACGAGGCAGCACGCTCGCTTTACCAGCGTCATGGTTTCCGGTCCGCGGGGCACCGGCCGGGCTATTATCACCATCCAGAGGAAGACGCTGTGCTGATGGAGCTCCTCCTGGCGCATTCGCCACTATCTTGAGGCTTGACCCGCATCCATTGCGCCAATGCGCTCGAGCAGAAGGCCCTTTATAATCTGTCTTGTCCCCTATGGTTCGTGACGGCTATTACTACGGATTCGCATTTTTCCTCATCGCAGTGATCGTCGGCTACTTCACCGCCGGCAGCCTGCTTGCCCCGCTCTGGATCGCTATCCCCGTCCTGCTTGCCATCTTTTTCCTGTGGTTCTTCCGCGATCCCAAGCGCACGATCCCCCAGGGCGAAGGCCTTGTCGTATCGCCGGCAGACGGCAAAGTCACGGAAGTGACTTTTTTCGACACGCCCCAGGGTCGGCGGCAGCGGATCAGCATTTTTCTGAACGTCTTCAATGTTCACGTGAACCGGGCGCCGATCTCCGGCATCCTGAGCGAAGTCACTTATAAAAAGGGTAAATACCTCAACGCGATGAACCCGGCGTCTGCCGAGCAGAATGAGCAGAATCTCGCGGTCATCGACGGCCTGGATGGCACAGTCGCGTTTTCGCAGATTGCCGGGCTGCTCGCCCGCCGCATAGTCTTCAATCACGATGCTGGCGAGCAGTTAGAGCGTGGCCAGCGCGTGGGCCTCATCAAGTTCGGTTCCCGGGTGGACGTCGTTCTGCCTGCCACTGCCCACATCCGCGTGCGTGTCGGGCAGATCGTCAAGGGCGGTTCGAGTATCCTTGCCGACCTGACACCCGTCGAACTGGAATCGATGATCAACCGGCCAGTCCGGTCAGCCACAAGCATTCCTCCTTTTGGAGATATGCGCACTTGAGCCTGCCGCCGACTGGTTCCCTGCCGGTGACCCCGCCGGCCGCGCCAGAGCTGTTTCCCCGTCAGGAACAGGCGTCTGCCCTGCCCATTACCAAGCCGGAGAGCCGCAAGCCACGGCGGCGCGGCATGTACGTGCTGCCTTCGCTCTTCACCGCCGGCAACATCGCTGCCGGCTACTATGCCATCACCCAAAGCCTGCAGGGCTCCGCGCTGGAGCCGCAGCACTTTGATTTCGCCGCCCTGGCTATTCTCTTCGCCATCCCCTTCGACGCACTCGACGGCCGCATCGCACGCATGACCAACACCACCAGCGATTTCGGCAAGGAGCTCGATTCGCTCGCCGATGTCATCACCTTTGGAGTGGCGCCCAGCATCCTGGCGTTTGCGTGGGGCTTCCGCCAATTGCCCGCGCTCACCATGGACCACCTGCTCCGTTCGCGCCTCATCGAGGGCGGTGGTTTCCTCTGCTTCCTCTATCTGATCTGCGGCGCCAGCCGGCTCGCCCGCTTTAACATTTCGCACGATCCTCTGCCCAAGAATCCCGGGCGGCCAGACCGCAAATACTTTGTCGGCATGCCCATCCCGGCGGCGGCTGGCCTGCTCGCCGCGGTGGTCCACCTGGTCAAGGGCGATCCTGTCTTCAACGTCTGGCTGGCCTTCGCCTGGATGGCGGTCGTCGGCATGGCGGGCTTCCTCATGGTGAGCACCTGGCGTTTCTGGAGCGGAAAGGAGATCAACTTCTCCGGCCGCCATCCCTTCCAGGTCATCGTGCTGATTGCCCTGCTCATTTACGCCCTGGTTGCCTTCTCGCAGATTCTGCTTTTCGTGCTCTGGTTTGCCTACATGTTCTCCGGTATCGGCGCCCGTTTCGCCTATTCCTGGCAGAGACGGAAGCGGCGCCTGCGGGAACATTCCGAGGTACTGTAGCCGACGACAGAAATTCCGCATCGAAGCATTCGTCCGCCGCAGGCTCGCTCGAATGCCGAGCGACTGGCAGGAGAGTGAAGTTGAACACTACGCCATCCATCCTCATTACGCTGGCCGCCGGTCTGCTCCTGCTCACCGGCTGCAACCGCAACACCGCCAATACGGCGCAGCCAGCCCGTCCCGCACAGCCGGAGATTAAAGCCGCGCCGCCGACTCCGATCGCTGCCAAGAAGGAAGAGCTGGGCATGTCGACCTGGAACCATGACTGGGATCGCGTGGTCGAACAGGCGTTGCCGCCGCAGTTGCTCTCCAATCGGGTAGCCCGGGACGTCCGCCCTTTCTGCCCGCGCTTCAGCACCATGGCAGAAGCCGACCGGCGCGCCTATTGGGCTTACTTCTTCCAGGCTCTCGCGGGCGCCGAGGCAGGTCTGCAGCCCACAACGGATGTCCAGCACACTGAACCCGAGATTGCCGTCAAAGACGGGGTGACCAAGCGCATGGTGCGCAGCGAAGGCCTGCTCCAGCTCACCTACATGGACGCGAAGCGGTACGGCTGCAACTTCGACTGGAGCAAGGACAGCCGCTTGGGCGAGAAGAACCCCGCCAAGACCATTCTGCAGCCTGAGAACAACCTGCAGTGCGGCGTGCGCATACTCTTCAACCAGCTCATCGTCCAGCACAAGCCCCTGTTGAGCCGCACCAGCTACTGGTCCACTCTCCAGCCGGCGCGTCCCAGCTATCGTGTCTTTGCGAAGCAGATGACCAATGTGCCGGCAGCCTGCAAGGTGGCGCCTCCCGTGGATGAAGCCGGCAACAAGCCTGCCGCACCATCCACCAGCCTTCCGGCAGCGAGCGTGCATTGATGAGGTTCTGGGATCGGGATTTAGATCGGGAACGCAGGCGCGTTGACCCAGCCAGTCCGGAGAGCGTCTTTTCCGCGGACTGGCTGTTTATGACCGGTCAGTAGGCGAGCCACTCAAACCACAGCGAGTCGGCATCCTGTGAATAGGACTTCGACAGTGCGGTGCTGCCCTGGTACATGGTGATGTTCTCGTTCGTTCCGGCGGTGTAGTCGATCGGATGGTTGGAGCCGCTGCGGTATGCGTATGCATTGTCCATGTACGCGTAGGCATAATCCGGAAGCGGGTTGTTGAATGAGCCGCTGACTTCGGTACGCTCGACGATCCATTCCGCGGATAAGCCGGAATAGGTAGTATGCGGCGGAATACTGAGTGAAGCGGAAACGGCCTTGCGAGTGTTGTAGTTTGCGATGTAATAAAAGCCGGTGGTCACGCCATTCTTCGTGCCCACAGCCGAATAGGCATAGATGACATCACCCGGCGAAACTGCAAAGTTCGAGATAACAATCTCGTTTTCCGGGATGAACTCGATCCATGCGTAGTAGCTTGCCTTGCCATTGGTGAATTGCTGCTCGGTGCCGTCCTGGATCAGATCGTTACAGTTACAGTTACCATCAATGCCTACCCACTCTGACATGTAGCCGTTGATGGAAGAGAACTGGTTATTGACACTTGGAACGATCCAGAGACCGACGACTTCATCGAACTTCGGGCTTCCACCAACAAGGGAATACCCGCTCCAGTTGCCGGATTGGAGTCGCGAGGTGTTCCCGGAGACATCGGTCGCTTTGCCAATCCGCTGGTTGGGACGATGAAAGCGATTGGTTGGCGTCAGCTCCGGAGTGACGCGGGTGACCGAAACTGCCTGAAGCCAGCGGCTGTAGGCTTTGACGTCGGACGGGTCGGGACGCCGGGGAAAGCCATAATCCTGCAGGGCGGAATCGGGTGCGGACACCGGATCGAAACCTGCCGGTGCACTGTTGTAGGTGGTAACGCCGGTCATGCCGGGCAGCAATACGTTGCTGGTGTAGGTCTGGGCTTCTGCAGCGAAACCGCCGGCGACTAGCGCAGCGGCGGCGAGGATGCGAATAACAAAGTTCACGGTTCATCTCCTTCAATGTCGAAAGCCTGGGAAATCTGCCTGCCGGCAGGACCTTGCATGTAGCCTCATGAGGCGCGCATGCGTACGGGCCATCGCGCTCCGCGCCGCGGGCAGAGGAGACCAGCAGCGTAGACCGCGAGACGCCACGACCTGTACTTGAAAACAGGGGATAGGCCCGGATTACAGAGGGGAATGACTATGGGGAGAGCGGAAAATCGCAGACCCGATGCATGGGACTGGCGAATTTCTGCTGGCAAGACGCTACCATAGACCAAGCAGGCCTGGTAAGTAAAAAAACGAGGGCGATCCGGTGATCAAACGCGTTTGCAGGGACCTCTGCACCAGGATGACTTTGCCCTCATATCCTGAGAATCAACTACCATGAGTCTGCATGTCTAATTTTCGTGTAGCCATCGTAGGTGCCGCCTCGTTACGCGGCAAAGAACTGAACGACGTACTCAGCGATTCCTCGTTCGCCTCGGCCGATTATTCCCTCATGGACGACGAAGCTGCCATCGGCAAGCTCGAATCCGTAGGCGATGAAGTCACTTTCATACAACCCATCAACGCAACATCTTTCGAGAAAATCGACTTCACGTTTTTCGCTGCCGATCAGGATGTGACCCGTAAACACTGGAAGGCGGCTCACCAGGCAGGTTCCGGCATCATCGATCTTTCCTGCGCTCTGGAAGGCCAGCCCGGCGTCATCGTCCGTTCTCCGTGGGTGCGCCAGGCGCTTCAGGATGGCGAGATTGGCCTTGAAGACGACGCCTCTTCTCCTGACTTGAAAACGCCTGCCATCGTTCCGGCTCATCCGGTCGCCGTGGTGCTTGGATTGATACTCGCGAACCTCAAGTCGCTGGGCGCTGTGCATTCCGCCTGGGCCACCGTGCTTGAGCCCGCTTCCGAATATGGCCGCGCCGCGATGGACGAACTCCATCAGCAGACGGTCAGCCTGCTTTCTTTTCAGAACCTGCCCAAGGTGATGTACGACACGCAGATCGCCTTCAATGCGACGCCCGTTACCGGCGACGAAGCAAAGATCAATCTCGCGGCGACAGAGGACACCATCCGCCGTCACTATGCCCTGCTCTCCGGCGGCCGTCTGCCCGAGATCGCTGTGCAGCTGGTGCATGTGCCGGTGTTTCATGGTCACGGTATTTCGCTCGCTATCGAGTTCGACAAGCCAGTAACTGTGGAACACCTGCAGGCGGCGCTTGGCGGCGAACACATCGAAATCGCCATCACGGACGCGGACGCACCTTCCAATCTCGCGGTCGCCGGGCATGACGAGATCCTGCTGCGCATCCGGCCTGCCGCCAATGAGACCGGCGCCACCCGGCGCTTCTGGCTGTGGACTGCGTCGGACAATCTCAAACTGGCCGCGCTGAATGCGATCGCCTGCGCCCAGGAACTCCGCCGGCTCCGGCCGCAGGGCAGCGTGCAGTAGCCATCATTCGCGCAGCACGCATCGCAGACCAAAAAAAAGACAAAAAAAAGCCCTCCCGGAGATCGTACCGGGAGGGCCTTTGTGTTTCTTTAAATCAGAACCACTACCTACTTGATGGTGCCGTTGAGACCGTTCGGGAAGAATGCTCCTCCACCGGTGCCGCCGCCGTACACGATAGCCAGGACCTGCGTCGTGGTGCGCGAATATACCAGCGAGTTGGAGTCGGCATCCACGATTGTTGATGCCATCAGTCCGAGCGAGTTCGTCGTTACGCCCAGGCCCACATCGTCCGCGCTGGTGCCATCCAGCTTAGCGCGCGTATTGGCGATCTTGGTGGCCGTGGCCGCAATCATCGCGGAAGGCGTGGCGGCATCCAGTCCGAACAGTGTCGTACGGACCAGGCCGGCATGGTATGCCTCCACTGCCTGGATACCGGCAGCTGCATCCAGGTAGGCCGGCGTCGTAATCAACGCAGCCGCACCCGTGTACGCGGTAACTCCCACATCTTCGAAGATGAAGGAGCCGAGCAGGAAGCTGACCGGATCGGCAAACGGGTCAAACGTCGAACCGATACCCGCCGCCATCGCAAGCGCGTTGAAGCTGTTCAGCAGGTCGATATTCGGCATCGCGACGGCCGCGCTGGCCGCGCCGAGTGCATTGCTAAGGAAGGTAACGTGGTTGCGTTCTTCTTTAGCTGTCTCTGTGGCATAGGCCTGAATCGCGGTCTGCGTACCCCATGGCACCGCCGGGTTGCTCTTGACCGTCACCGTGCCCGGTGTCCCGACATTGCCGGTGATGTTGACGCCCATCTGGTCAATCGTCATGCCGGAGGTAGCCAGCGTGTAGTACTGCGCTTCCAGATATTCCAGGTTCAGGGCAAAGTTGAGGATATCGGCATCCGTCACGGTTGCTTGTGCGGAAGCCTGCGGAGTTGCGAGTTTTGACAGGGCGATACCGGCAAATGCCGTGCCCGCGAGTGCCATCATCTTCCGACGTGTCGAAAGGATGACATTGTCCAGACGCTTGGTCTCTGACAAATTCGTGTTCTGGTCTTCCATAGTCTTGATCAGGGTTTCCATAGTCGTCTGTCCTTAAGCCTGCGTAGTGGAGATGGCGCCGTTCATGCCGTTGGGGAAGAATGCACCGCCCTTGACACCTGCACCGGGGGCTGCGCCATACACAATGTGAAGTACCTGGTCAGTGGTGCGCTTGTAGCCGATCGAGTTGGTCGGGTCCGCTGCCACGATGGACGACGTGCTCAACATCGTCTCCATACCGCCGCCTAAGGTGGCGCGCAGATTCGAGATGTTGTTGGCATATGTCAGGTAGGTCTGGCTGGCACCGGATACCGCCGCCATGCCCGCAATCAGGGTGCGGATTTCAGCAGCGTGGTACGCCTCAACTGCGTGGATGGAGGCCGCCGCAGTCAATACTGTCTTGTTGGTGATCAGTAGGGCGCCACCGTGGTAGGCCGTGACTCCCACATCTTCAAATACGAACGCACCGACCAGGAACTGCAGTGGATCAGCAAAAGGATTGAAGCTCGCCGGAATGGTCGAAGCCGCGGCAACTGCGGCAAATCCGCCAGTCAGGTCAATCGTCGGACGATCCACTGGCGTACCGCCCAGCGAAGTGATGGCAGCACGCAGGTACTGCACATGGTTCAGCTCATCCTGTGCGATCTCGTTGGCATATTCCTGCAGTACACCCTGGGTCGCCGAGAAAGGCACCTGGGTTCCACCATTGACGGTGCCCGGGTTGGAGCCGATATTTGCGGTGGGAATTCCTGTGCCTGTTGCAGCCCGGAGGTAGAATTCTGCCTCGAGATACTCCAGGTTGAGTGCGAAGTTGAGAACTTCGATGTCCGTGGCGGCTGTGCCCGATGGCGCAGCGGTCGTCGTCGGTGCTGTCGTCGTTGCCATACTGCCGCTGCTGCTGCAGCCAACGACCACCGCACTGGCGCCGGCAGCCCCGATCCCAGCCAGAAATTGACGCCTGGAGGGTCCTGTTTTGAGTAGTTCCGTCAGCTTATCCACGTTGAAAGCCTTTCCACATTGGGAGGAGTCGAGTCATATGGCTCATGGTTTATCTACGAGACAAACATCGCACTGGATGTAAAGGGATCCTTTTGTTCATTCCCGAGAGTTCTTTGAGCAATTGAACCCACGCGCCATTCTGATGCAGAGAACTACTTCGCTATCGTGCAACTTTTGGGTGACTGGTTCTTGCGCATTGCCGAAATTACTGTCCTGTCAAAGTTCTTCCGTTTAAAAGGATTCGTGCCAGACAAGAGCGATGACTGCTGCCGGCACAGAGGAAAAAGCTGCGTCGCCAATGTGACTCTGCCCGCGCTGCCGGTACTACACTAATCGCATGCCTCGTGGACAGAAACAGGTGTACGGCAAAGGTCATCTGCATTTCATCACCTGCACCGGCTTCGGCAACCAGGTACGGTTCGGGATGGAGAAGCATCGCGACCTGTTTGCACAGCTGCTCGAAGAAGTCCGTATCAAGTTCCGCTTCGACGTCGTTGGTTACGTTGTGCTGCCGACTCAATTCCACTTGTTGATGACTGAGCCGGGAGTCGACACTGCAGATAACTCGGTCAGCACCTTACGCCAGCGCTATGGGCGCCGCTATAACAATTCTGTCCGCAGTACTGACCAGGTGTGGCAGACCCGGTACGCCGACACCCACGTATTCGAACCCGATCGCATTACAGAGCGGCTCCATTTCATGCATCATGAACCCGTTCGCCAGGGACTTGTTGAGGTGCCGACGGACTGGGAGTGGAGCAGTGCGCGGGCCTATGCGGGATTGCCGGAGGGAGTTGTCACCATTGAGCAGGCAATCAATCCGAAGACACTCATACCCCAGATCCCGGCGCCGTCGCGGAGTGTCTGACAACGGGAAAAGGCGCCCCTATTTGATACGGAGCGCCTTCCCTTGAAAAACCGCATTGTTCTGCGTGTAAGCAGTCAGAAGCTGCGCGGGCAGCGAGACCAGCTTACGCCGCGGCCCGCTTATCCGCTTCGGACACTAATGGCTCGAGATATTTCTTTTCGTCAATCTTGCCCTGCGTAACATCATTGGTATTTCCGGCCATGACGAACTCCACATCCGTGATCCCGATAAACCCAAGGACCTGCTTCAGGTAGGGGGTCTCGCTGTTGTAGGAGGCAAGCGGTGAACCTGCATTGTAGGCACTGCCGCTGGCTACGATCACGGTCACCTTGCGTCCCTTGGCCAGGCCTTCATAGCTGGCAGTAAAGGTCTTGTTGATGCGCACGATGTGGTCGATCCATGCCTTCACGATCGCCGGCACGTTGAAGTTGTACATCGGGGTACCGAGAACGATGTGATCGGCAGCCAGCAACTCGGCAATCAGTTCGTCGGAAAGAGCAAGAGCCTTTTTGTGCTCGTCTGTCAGCTGGTCGGGTGTACTGTAGGCGCCTGCGATCCAGTTCATGTCTACGAAGGTGAGGTGAGTCTTGTCGAGGTCGCGGCGCGTAACTTTACCGCCGGGATTCTGCTTCTTCCAGCTTTCCGTGAAAGCTGCGCTGACTTTACGGGAAATAGAGTAATCGCCACGCGGACTGGCATCGATATGTAGAAGAGTGGGCACGTTATTTAGGCTCCTGGTGAGAACTGTCTACTAACGAAGATGACGCCCGACTGCCGAACGATGCGATGAATATCTGTTTAAACGGATAGTTTCTGATCCGGGAGGAATTCGAGCTTTTTTCCAGCATCCGCACTGGCCATTGCTGTTTCGATCAGGGCCATGACTGTAATGGCTTCCTCTGCCGTCACTGGATTGGGCCCCCGGCCCAGAATGGCATCGCGCATGGCTGCGTAGTAATGCTCGTAGGCGCCAATTTTGTTGGGAACGATGCTCTCGGACGGCGGTGCGTTCCGGGCGACAGTGGAACCAGTAAACAGTGTTCCCTCCGACGGGTCGATGCCCCACCCGGCATCGCCTGGCCGCAGTCCGGAGATCAGTTGCGGCTCCTGGATATCCATGCCGTACTTCCGCCAGGCGGCGCGCTCGCCGGACACCAGGTAGCGGGACCAGCCGCCGGCGCCGAGCATGGTGGCATGCACCACGACCTCCAGGCGGCCGGGATAGCCGAGAACCACGTGAGCGTAGTCCGGCGCACGCCCGCCGGCACGCTGGGCCAGGATGGTCGCCTGTACCGTTGCCGGCGGCCCGAAAAGCTGCAGCACCTGGTCGAGGAGGTGGGGTCCGAGGTCGTACCAGATGCCGGAACCGGGGCTTCCGTCGTCACGCCATCGATTCTGCACGACTGGCCGGAAGCGATCGATATGCGATTCGAAGTAGCGGATGGGACCCAGGACATTGGAAGCAATCAGGCTGCGCAGGGTCAGGTAGTCCGCATCCCAGCGGCGATTGTGAAACGCAGACAGCACCAGCTTGCGTTCGTCTGCAAGCTTCTTGAGGCCGCGGGCTTCTTCTGCAGTGATGGTGAATGGCTTGTCGACAACTACGTGCTTGCCGGCATTGAGAGCAGCTGTCGCCAGCGGCACGTGGCTGCTGTTTGGCGAAGCGATGACAACGAGGCCGATCGAGGGATCGGCGATGGCCGCTTCCGGCGAGGAAGCAACCTTGACCCTTGGAAAGTGCTGATGCACCTTATCCTGCCTGCTCGAAGAAACGACGGCGAGATGCAGGCCGGACGTGGCGTGGATCAATGGCGCGTGAAAGGTTTCGCCCACGAATCCATAGCCGATGAGGGCTACCCCGATGCTGTTGCTCATGCTGACCATTCTGCAACAGGCAACGACGATCGAGGAAGTGGAGGATCAGTCGTGAGCAGCCGCACGCAGTGCCAGGCCGCGGGCGACAGAAGTAAACTCATTTCCGGTGACAATGCGGTCTGCGCCGAAGCGACTGGTAAAGATACGTCGCACCGCTGGTACGAAGGAAGTGCCGCCGGTGAGGAAGACGCGATCGACAGCAGCCGGTGCGATGCCGCTCGACTGCATCAGCCGATCGACAGCACCTTCGATGGTAGCGAGATCTTCTGCGATCCAGGATTCGAAGTCGAGCCGCTGTACGGTCGCTCGCAGGTTGAGGGTGCCATCGGTAAAGCGGAATTCGGCTTCGTCGGAAGAGGACAGCTCTACCTTGAGGCGGCCGACCGCGCGATGCAGTTGATAGCCGAGATCTTCATCGATCAGGGTCTGCAGTGCTTCGATCTTCTCCGGCTCGAAGGCACGGGTGCGGGCGCCGTTCAGCATTTCAATGACAGCGCGGGTGCGCAGAAACGACAGGTGGTGCCAGTGCTCGAGCTTGGCGTACACCCAGTTGGGCACAGCCGGCAGCACCTTGCCGACAGCCTGCTCCATGGTGCCGAGGCCGAGCGCGGGTGAAACCAGCCTGCGAACGATCTTGGCATCAAGCGCATCCCCGGCCAGACCGACGCCGCTGTTGCCGAGCAGGTCGGAAGGCGCGCGTCCACGCTTGCGGGTCGCAGGACCGACGCGCAGCAGGGAGAAGTCGCTGGTGCCGCCGCCGAAGTCGCCGATGAGGATCAGCTCATCGTGATCAAGTGTGGATTCGTAGTGATACGCAGCGCCGACTGGTTCGAGTTCGAAGCGTACCGAGTCATAACCAGCTTGGAGGAAGGCGGATCGCAGACGATCTTCTGCGAAGGTGTCGTCGTCCACAGAAGCAGCGCCGACAAAGCGGACCGGGCGTCCGACCACGACGTCGCGCACTGGAAAGCCGAATGCTTTTTCTGCATGCATGCGCAGGTCAGCGAGGATGCGGGCGATGAGATCTTCAAGGGTGTAGCGGCGGCCGAAGATTTCTGTGCCGGTGAGAGTGCGACTGGTAAGCCATGACTTGAGCGACTGCACCAGGCGGCCATTGTGATCCGCATGCAGGTAGGCCTCGATGGCTGCGGGACCGGTGGTAGAGTGCAGGCGCGAACGCATGCCGTCTTTCACCTGCTGTAGAAACAGCAGGGACCGGTACGACTGAACCGCACCGCCGGCTGCATCGAAATTGACCACCTCGACAGCGCTGCCCGAGGGATCGCGCGCGAGAGCGACAGAGCTGTTCGTGGTGCCGAAATCGATGCCAATGGCGGGGGTATGGGAGAGTTGGTTCGGCATGGCTTCCTGGTTAGATACGCGAAGCAGCCGAAGGTCGCTGCCTGCCGGTGACGCGGGGCAAAAGTTCGCCTGCATGCTCGAGCACGAAACGGTGGAAGGCGCCGGCATTGCCGGATGGCACGGGACCGATACTATGCGCGATCGACAGCACACGTGAGAGGTTCAGTGAGCGTACAGGCGCGATGCGCAGGGTGCCGAGGCTGAGCTGGTTACGCACCGCCCAGCGTGAAACAAAGGCTATCCCGAGACCCGCTTCGACGGCGCTCAGCAAACCTTCGGTCGAATCAAGAGTCAGGCGATAGTGGAGATCCTTGACGCGGATACCTGCAGCTTCCAGCGCGGCTTCCACGACCCGGCGCGACCCGGAGCCATGCTCGCGACTCAACAACGGCGCACCTGCAAGATCTGCCGGCTCGATGGGGGTGTTGGCCCAGGCATGTCCGGCAGGTACGACCAGCACCATGTGATCTTCAAGGAATGGTTCGGTGCGGATGTCGGTGCGCATGGTGGGGCCTTCGATGAGTGCCAGCTCGACCTGGTGCGACGCGAGAGCTTCCAGCACTTCTTCCGTGTTGCCGCCGAGAACGGTGATCTCAACCTGTGGATGCAGGCGCAGGAAGCCGGCGAGAAGATTTGGCAGCAGGTACTGCCCGATGGTCTGCGAGGCACCGACGGCGAGGCGCCCGGCAGATCGACCAGACGAGGCTGCGAGTGCCTGCATGGCTTCGTCGGCAAGCAGGTGCAGGCGGTCGGCATAGTTGAGCAGGATGCTGCCTTGTGACGTGAGCGTAACGCGGCCGCCGCTGCGGTCGAAGAGCGCGAACCCGAGTTCTTCTTCCAGTGCTTTAATCTGGCCGGTGACTGCCGGCTGCGTGAGCCGCAGTTCTTCCGCAGCGCGGCGAAAGTTCAGTTGCCGGGCGAGCGTGCGGAATACTTTGAGTCGGAAGTTCTCCATGCCAGTGGCTCTCTCCCAGCGTATCGTGCCTTGGATCCGATGGGTGAAAGCAGGTATCAGCAGAAGTGATGAGGCATCAGGACTACTGTTTGGACGCGCAGATTTGCGGCTGCAAGACTTGCAAGTATGAGCAGCGCTGTGATGGACGAAAGACAAATTGCGTTGGAGCCGGGTGGCGGCGGGAGCTATCCGAAAAAGCCCGACACGACCGCAAAGATGATTTTCTTTCTCGGGATCATCGTGGCAGCGAGTGGCATGATATCGCCACCGGTGGCATTGATCAGCGGCCTGGTATTCGGCTTTGCGTTGCAGCACCCGTATGCTGCCGAAGGCCGCCGGCTCTCGCGTTTGCTGCTGCAGGCCTCGGTGGTGGGACTTGGCTTCGGCATGAATCTATCGGAAGTCGTGAGAGCCGGGCGCAGTGGATTTTTGTACACAGCCATCAGCATCTCTGTAGCAACCACTGCCGGACTGCTGCTGGGCCGGCTCTTTCGCGTGACGAAGAAGGCGTCGTTCCTGATCACGATGGGCACGGCAATCTGCGGCGGCAGTGCCATTGCGGCACTTGCGCCGGTGATGCAGGCAGATGATGACGAGATTGCCGTGTCGATGGGAACAGTGTTTGCACTGAATTCTGTCGCGCTGTTGTTATTTCCCTTCGTGGGTCACCATTTCGCACTGACGCAGACGCAGTTCGGGTTGTGGGCGGCGCTGGCGATTCATGACACAAGCTCCGTGGTGGGGGCGACTGCGAGATATGGGCAGCAGGCCCTGGCGATCGGCACAACCGTGAAGCTGGCGCGCGCACTGTGGATTGTTCCGATGAGTTTTGCGACGGCGCTGGCCATGCGTCGCAGCCGTAGAAGAACACAAAGCGCACGTATCCAGTGGCCCTGGTTCATCCTGCTCTTCTGTATCGCGGCTGCGATGAATAGCTTTCTGCCGGCCATGCATCCACTCTTCAGTATGCTGAGCAAACTGGGAAAGAACGGGTTGGTGGTAACGCTGTTTCTGATCGGAACCGGCTTGTCAAAGAAGACATTGCAGCAAGTGGGAGCGAGGCCGATGCTGCAGGGCGTGCTGTTGTGGATTTTGATCGGGACAGCGTCGCTGCTGGCGATCCGCTCTGGATGGGTAGCCCTCTAGCGCTGGATCGCATCCCATGAAGGAGAGCGTGGGCGATTATCGAACTCGAGGTGACAAGGATGAGCAAGGAAGACAATATCAAGGCGCAGCAGGCCTTCGGCGAAGCAGTGAATTCCGGCAAGCTTGAGGACATCAAGAAGTATGTTGCCGACAATGTGATGGACCACGATCCGGCACCGGACCAGGGTCCGGGAGCACAAGGGCTGATCGATTTCTTCACGCAGTTCCGTGCAGCGTTCCCTGATTTGAAGATTGAACCGGAAACTCTTGTAGCCGACGATGACAAGGTGGCGTTGGCCTACACCGCGACCGGCACGCACAAGGGTGCGTTCATGGGTGTTGCGCCGACAGGCAGGAAGATAAAGGCGCGGGGTTTGCAGATTGGCCGCTTCGAAGATGGAAAGCTGGTGGAACGCTGGGGCATGTCGGATCAACTTGGCATCCTCGAACAGATCGGAGCGCAGGTAGGCGCGCAGCTTACGCGCTAGTTCGCTTCGAAAAGAAAGAAATAGCAGCCAGCCGTAGTGGACGGTCTGGCTGCTTTTATTTTGCGCCGTCGCGGATCTGTGCGAGAGATCGTTTCTGCCGGCCGGCTTCGTCGAAGTTTTCTGCTGCCAGCCACGTCTCGATAGCCTTTGAAATCGCCGGCCACTCATGGTCGAGCATGGCGAACCATGCGGTGTCGCGACTCTCCCCCTTGATGATCATGTGCTGACGGAAGATTCCCTCGAAGGTAAAGCCCAGTCGCAATGCTGCCCTGCGCGAGGGTGCGTTCAGTGCGTTGCACTTCCACTCATAGCGGCGATAACCGAGATCTTCGAATGCATGCCGGGCCATGAGGTACATGGCTTCCGTGGCAGAAGCAGTGCGCTGCAGACGCGGACTGAAGAGGATGTTGCCCACTTCGATGACACGATGATTGGGCTCGATGCGCAGGTAGGAAGCAACGCCGATGGGGTCGCCCGAGTGCTTATCGAGGATGGTGTAGAAGAGCGGATCGCGCGAGGTGGATTTCGCCTGGAGATTTTTCGTGAATGCTTCGAGATCGGCGGGAGGGTGATCGAACATGTACCGCCACAGGTCGGGGTGCGGCGCCATCCCGGTGAATAAAGCAGGAGCGTGCTGCGAGGAATCGAGAGGCACAAGTTGAACATATGCGCCCTGAAGAGGCGTCATGGGAGGAATGAGCGCAGGTTGTGCGGAACTCAGTTTGCCGCCGGACATTCAGTGATTCTTTCTATCTGACATGAAGTGGCGATTGGCTTCGTACTGGGCGAGGATAAACGTGTCGGTCATGCCGGCGATATAGTCGGCGACGGTACGGGGGACGCCGTCCGCGGCAAATTCCTCTTCACAGCTGGAGGGCAGCAGGTGGGGATTGCTGCTCCACCAGCGAAACAGGCCGGAGATGACGCGTTCGGCTTCCTCGTGAGCTGCGGCGAGGTCTTCGCTTTGATACAGATACTGATACAGATATTGTTTCATGGCCGTGCGCTCCCCGCTTACGGCGTGGCTGAAGCCGACGATGCGATCAGGCAATGCGCGTGCGTCGGCGAGCGACTGAATGTCTGCCTCCGCAATACGGCGCGAGGTTTCGGTGATGAGATCGTCGACAAGTGCATTGAGGATCCGCTTGAGAACTTCATTCAGCAGCAGGCGGACAGGGGCGTTCGGATACTGCTGCTGCATGGCGGCATAGTGGCGGGCGAAGAAGGGGAGATGTTCGCACATGTGTGCGGGCGCAAGAATGCCGGATTCGTAGCCGTCATCGAGGTCGGCGGTGAGGTAGGCGATCTCGTCAGCCCAGTCGATGAGCTGGGCTTCGAGGGGAGGACACTGATCAAGCAGATAGGGAGCGAGTTCGGGATGTTCGTCGAGTCTGTAGTCGCGCGAGTGTTTGACGATCCCTTCGCGAACCGCGAGGGTGAGATTGAGGCCGCGGAAGGCGGCGTAACGCTGCTCAAAGAACTCAACAATGCGAAGAGCGTGGAGGTTGTGATCGAAGCGGAGGCCATGCTGGCGAAGGCACCTGTCGAGTGCCTGTTCGCCGGCGTGGCCGAAGGGCGGGTGGCCAATGTCATGAACCAGGGCGAGTGCTTCGGCGAGATCGTCATTGAGGTTAAGCGCGGTGGCGATAGCGCGCGAGATCTGCGCGACTTCCATGGTGTGGGTGAGGCGCGAGCGGAAGTGATCCGATGGTCGATGGGTGAAGACCTGGGTCTTGCCGGCAAGACGCCGGAAGGCGCGGGCATGGATGATGCGTGCGCGATCGCGCTGGAAGGCGGTGCGGTATGGGTGCGGGGATTCAGGATGAGCCCGGATTGTCAATGGATCGGTATCGCCGCCTTGCACCGCATAGGCCGCGATAGCACGGGATGGCATGTCATCGGTGGACGACCGGGCAGCAGAGGGGGCGGGCACACCCCCAGTATAGGTGGGACGAAGCTATTCCTTGTTCGAGGCGGTGTTGCCCTTGGCAAGGCGGACCTTGGCCATCTCGAGTTTCTTTTGGACCTTGTTCACATCGGCTGGTTCTGCATCGGCAGCAACAGTCTTCTGGTACTCGCCGAGTGAAATCTCCCATTGCTGGGCGGCCTGTTTCAGGCGGCCGGTCTTCTCGTAAAGCTCACCCAGATGATCGTGAACCGTCGGATCCGTACCCATGCGGTCGCTGGCGCGGCGGAGATTTTCTTCCGACTGGGTGTACTGGCCCAGCTTGAAATAAGTCCATCCGAGGGAATCGAGATAGGCGTAATTCTGCGGATCGAGGGAGACGGCTTTCTGGATCATCTTCAGTGCTTCGTCGAGCTGAACACCGCGATCGGCGAGCATGTAGCCGTAGTAGTTCAAGGTCATGCCGTTGTTGGGATCGAGGGCCAGGATTTTCTTGAAGTATTCTTCGGCCGCATCGTAGTGTTTCTGACGCTCTTCCAGCGCTCCGCGCAGGAAGTAAAGATAGATCTGGTTTTCGTTGCCGGTTGAACCTTTTTCCGCCTGGTCGAGCTCGTCGCCGGCATCCTTCCAGCGGCGAAGACGGGTGTCGATCTGGGCCATAGCCAAGTGAACTTCGCGGTCGGAAGCAGAGCCATTCAGCTGGGACTTGGCGAGCTTCAGACCTTCTTCCGTCTTGCCCGTATCCGCGAGCTGGCCGGCATACATCAGCTGGATCGCCTGGTCCTTGGGTAGCTTGGCAGCGGCCTCTTCAGCGACGGCAGTTGCCTTTTCATACTGACGCGCGTCGCGGTAGGCATCTTCTTCACCCTGGTAGCCGCGCTCTACGTAATCGCCGCCGAGAGCGATGGTCTTCTGGTAAACCGCCACGGCTTCGGCCGTGTGATTTTGCTCCCGGTACAAATTGGCAAGACGGTCGAGGAAGAGCGAGCGATTGTTCTTCTCGCCGTCGGTATATTTTCCGTCCGGCTTTTCGGTCTCCTGCAGCAGCTTCTTGAGCAGGTTGACGGCTTCATCATAATGACCCAGAGAATCCTGGATCAGCGATTCGTTGAAGTCGATCTCCATCTGGCCGTCTGCGGGGGCGAGAGCACGTGCCTTTTTGAGGGTATTGAGAGACTCCTGGTAATTTCCCTGGCGGCGTTGAATTTCGGAGATGCGCAGGTAGGCCTGCGGATCCTGGGGCGAGGCCAGCGCCAGATCCTGAAAAATCTTGAGGGCCGGGGCGAGCTGATTCTGGTTCAGCAGATCCTGCGCGAGAGCGCGCTGGGCGTCGAGATTCTCGGGTTCCTGGTCGACGGCGTCCTGGTAGGCCTCCACGGCATGCTTCGTGTCTTTCTGCTGGTCGTAGATGGCGCCCAGGGCAAAGTCGATTTTGGAGGTGCGATCTTCCGGCGGAACGGCCTTGAGGACCTCGACCGAACGCTGCATGTCGCCCTGCTCGGCATAGAGGCGGCTGAGATTGAGGGCGACGTCTTCATTGTTCGGATCGATCCGCTGCGCAGCCTCGAACTGGGCGCGGGCGCGGGCCGTGTCATGGTTCAGCGTAAACAGTTGACCCAGCAGCAGGTGGCTTTCGATGTCCTTGGGCTGGAGCTCGGTGATCTTGGTGAATTCGCCGATGGAAAGGTCCAGCATCTTCTGCGATTCGGCATTCTGATTTTCACCGAGCGATCGCAGGTAAATGCGGCCAAGCAGCTTGTGCGCGTCCAGGTCGTTGGGATTCTTCTGGATCATGTCCTGGGCAGCAAGGACGGCATCCTTGACACGACCAGTAGAGAAATACAGCTGGGCCAGTCCGCGATTTAAATAGGGCGAGTTGGGATCAGCATTCAGGGCCAGCTTGTACTCTTCGATAGCGCGGGTCGCGTAGTCCTGGCGGCCGGAGTTGGTGGCCATCTCCTCGTACATATGTGCAAGGCCGAAATGGTAGTAGGCGGAAGCGCGATCGGGTTGCGCACTCGCGGTCAGCGGCGGTTCAGGTGCAGGCGCTTTGCGGGTGGCAAACGCGGGGTCCTGAGACTGGGCGGCCAGCATTGTGCTTGTGGTACCGGCGGCGCAGATCGACAAGGCTGCGATGGCCAAGGAGGAAAGGCGGAGAGAGCGACTGCCCAGGTGCCCGGGATTGGGGTTCAGAATCGATGTCAGGGTGTGGTTGGCCAAGTTGGACGCGCGCCTCTCGTCTTCATAGACGATTGTAACTCTCGAACGGATGCGGGAAAGCAATCCCGCCTGCCGGGCCTCGTGTCGCTACCGTGCCATCCATGCGGATGGCCGGCTGCTTTCAGGAACTGCGTCGCATGACGTTCCGAGCGATATAGAGGGGACGCTGCTTCGATTCTGTGTAGATCCTGCCTACATATTCGCCGACGACCCCGAGGGACAGCATCTGGATACCGCCCAAGAAGAGTTGTCCGATGAACATCATGGTCCAGCCCTTGACGGTGGTATTGGTGAAGAGGTGAACGTAGAGCGAATACAAGATGCCGAAGATGGAGACCATCGCAGTGATGACACCGGCGACTGTGACCAGGCGCAGAGGCACGATCGAAAACGACGCGATGCCGTCGAGCGCAAGATTGAGCATTTTGCGCAGCGGGTACTTGGTGACGCCCGCGTAGCGGGCAGAGCGGGCGTATTTGAGCCCATACTGGCGGAAGCCGATCCAGCTGGACATGCCGCGCAGCAGGCGGTGCCGCTCGGGCAGGGCGATCATGGCATCGACGGCTTTGCGATCCAGCAGGCGGAAGTCACCGGTATCGATGGGAATTTCGATGTCCGACATGGAATTGATGAGGCGATAAAACGCCGCGGCAGTCCACAACTTGAAGCCGGTCTCGCCTTCCCGCGTAGCGCGGACGCCATAGACAACTTCGTAGCCCTGGGCGCGCAGCTGCATCATTTCCGGAATCAATTCCGGCGGATCCTGCAGGTCGGCATCGATGATCATGACGGCGTCGCCGAGAGCGACTTCCAGGCCGGCGGTTACGGCAGCCTGGTGGCCGAAATTTCGGGATAGATCGACAATGGTGACACTGGGATCAGTCGCGTGGAGCTCTTCCAGGATCGACAGCGTGCGATCGCGCGAGCCGTCATTCACGTAGACAAGCTCGTACGGCGTGTCAAGAGAGCGCAGGACCGTGGTCAGCCGTTCATGGCAGGCGAGGATGCCTTCTTCCTCATTGAAACAAGGAACGACGACGCTAATCGTCACAGGCTGGGGAAAGGGTACGCTTCGTTCTTGCGATGATGCGCCCCGCTCCACGGAATGAATTTCTAGCGGCTTCAGCAGTTGTCCCATACCTCTCGCATTCAACATTAAGGCCCGGAGGATCGCAAGACTACTCTTATCGGAAGCTATAACTAACTAGTGTTACTGGTGTAAGGAATCTACTCTTCCCCAGACATCTGCATGTACTTTTTTCAATGGCGGAAGTGCCGCATTCCGGTGAAGACCATGGCCATGCCGAGCTGGTTGGCGGCCGCGATGACTTCCTCATCACGGACGGATCCGCCCGGCTGAATGACAGCTGTGGCACCGGCCTTCGCGACCGCTTCGAGACCATCGGCGAAGGGGAAGAATGCGTCGGAAGCGGCGCCGCATCCGGTGAGCGGCAGCACCGCCTTCATGGCGCCGAATTTCGCAGCATCGACGCGGCTCATCTGGCCTGCGCCGACGCCGAGCGTCTGTCCGTCACGCGTGTACACGATGGCATTTGACTTTACGTGTTTGCAGACGCGCCAGGCAAACAGCAGATTCTTCAGTTCGGCGTCGGAGGGCTTACGATCAGTGACGACCTTCAGCTCGGATGCCATGATGTGGCCGGTATCGGCATCCTGCAGCAGGAGGCCGCCGGAGACCTGCTTGATGACACGCCGGGATGCGTTCGACGGCTTGCTGCTGACCTGGACCAGGCGCAGGTTTTTCTTGGTAGCCAAGCGGGCCAGTGCCTCCGAAGAAAACGACGGAGCGATGATGGCTTCGACGAAAAGTCTGGCGATCTCTTCCGCGGCTTCCGCATCAACTTCCCGATTGATGCCGATGACGCCACCAAAAGCCGAGACTGGATCGGCCGCAAGCGCGCGTTCGTAGGCATTGCGGACAGAGGTGCCGGTAGCAGCGCCGCAGGGATTGGTGTGCTTGATGATGGCAACGGCAGTCTCATCGAACTCGCAGGCGAGGTCCCAGCAGGCATCCAGGTCGACAAGATTGTTGTAGCTGAGCTCCTTGCCCTGCAGCTGCTTTGCTCCGGCGATGCCGGTGCCGGTGCCGTCGGTATAGAGAGCAGCCTGCTGATGAGGGTTTTCGCCGTAGCGGAGTGAATTCGCGAGCGGGTAGGCGATGCGGAGGATGCCTGGAAATGCAGCCGCATCGGATGGCTGCGCGGGAGCAGCGTCAAGAGCCAGGTCAGCCAGCGTGGCGGCAATGCCTGCATCGTAGGACGCGGTGAGGGCGAAGGCCTTTTTCGCCAGATCCCAGCGCGTGGTGCGTGTCAATTGACCGTGGTTCGCTTCGAGTTCGGCAGCGAGGCGGGCGTAGTCCTTGGCATCGGTAACGATGGCGACATCTTCAAAATTCTTGGCTGCGGAGCGGACCATGGACGGACCGCCGATGTCGATGTTCTCGATAATTTCGGCAAAGTGCACGCCGGGTTTCGCAGCGGTCTTTTCGAATGCATACAGATTGACCACCACCATGTCGATGGGCTGGATAGCATGCTCGTCGACAGCGGCGACGTGCCGGGGGTTGTCGCGCATGTGCAGGATGCCGCCATGCACCTTGGGATGTAACGTCTTGACGCGGCCGTCAAGCATTTCCGGAAAGCCGGTCAGGTCGGAAATATCGCGAACGGCAAGACCGGCATCCCGAAGGGCCTTGGCGGTGCCGCCGGTGGAAACCAGCTCGATGCTTTGCGTTGCCAGGGCGCGGGCGAAGTCAACGAGGCCCGATTTGTCTGTGACGCTGAGCAGTGCGCGGCGTACGGGTTTGAGGTCGCGCTGAGTCTTCTGCTCACTACCGGTATCTGCGTGTACTGTGCTCAATCCTGCTCCTGGAAGGTGGCGCCTGGAGGACGGTCCGTGCCTTTCCCTAAATTGTAAGCACCTGGAGAGAGGCTGTCATATCGCTGTCGTGGCAAGGGGTCGTTTCGGCGAAGCCCGTGGTAACGGCAGTTGAGATCTCTCCCCTGCGCTGCGCTTTAGTCGAGATGACAAATTGGTTGGTTCGCGCCACGGTCGATGACACATTTCGTTTGGGCTGCGCTCAAGTCGAGATCCCAAACTGGTGCGCTGCGCTGCTGAGCAAATGACCAGGAGGCGGTATGCGATTTGCCCAGTCTTGCGGCACACGATAGCTTTAGACCATATGAACGACAGCGGCACCGGCTATCGGGACCCAAGACAGTTCTCGCCGGAGTACCGCGAGCGCCAGACCGGCACGGCTCATCCGGAAATTTTTCCCCCGGGCACAGAGATTCCCCCGCCCCAGCAGCCTGCCTACAGCTATCAGCCTCCTCCACCGCCGCGGCGAACAAGCCGCCGTGGATGGGCCTCGGCTCCAGCGACCTACCTGCTGGTGGCGATCAACTGCATCGTGTTCCTGCTGATGATGCTGAGCGGCGTCTCTCTCCTGTCGCCGACGACCGGGCAGTTGATCCATTGGGGCGCGAACGTCGGTGTGTACGTGCTGCAGGGTCAGTGGTGGCGCCTGCTGACGGCGACGTTTGTCCATGTAGGAATCATTCATCTCGGCACCAACATGTGGTGCCTCTGGAACCTGGGACTGCTGGGTGAGCCGCTGCTGGGACCCGTTGGCCTGGTGACGGTATACGTCCTGACGGGGATTGCCGGGAACCTGCTGGGGACGGCAGTGCATCCGGGGATCGTGGGTGCGGGCGCTTCCGGTGCCGTGTTCGGGATCGCCGGGGCGCTGATCCTGTTGCTCAAGTCACCGCTGCTGCCGGTACCGCAGGAGGAGTTGAAGAAGCTGCGGCAGAGTGTGATTTACTTCGCGGCGCTGAACCTGATTATCGGTGCTTCGACGGCGATCCTGCCAAGTCCGATCAAGATCGACAACATGGCACACCTGGGCGGCTTTGTCTGTGGATTGCTGCTGGGGATTCCGCTGTTGCCGCGGATTGGATCGGCGCGGGTACGTTTTCTACGAAGGCAGTGGGCGACATTCCTTGCGGCGACACTGCTTCTTTTGCTGTTCGCCTACGGTACCGCTTCTTTCTGGCGGGTAACTCCCTGAAGCAGGACGGCCGGAAAGAAGCGGCAACGTGGGTTCTTAGCGAACGGCAGTCGAGGCGAACTTCTTGACCATGGCCAGCAGAAGCTTGCGATCACTGTCGTTCAAATTGGTGGAGTAGCGCCGGATCTGCGTCAGAAAGCGCAACTCTTCATCTGTCAACTTCTGGGCAGTCATTTCCCGGTTGAGTGCGTCTTCAGCGAAGAACTGGGAGAGTGGCAGATCCAGTGCTTCGGCAATTTTGGCGAGCGTGTCCAGCGATGGGATGGTGTGGCCATTCTCGACGCGCGAAAGGTAGCAGCGTAGAAGCCCCGTACGCTTCTCGATATCTCCCTGTGAGTATCCTTTTCCCAGCCTGTAACCCCGAATAGTGGTTCCGATCTGCATCATGGTCGTCCTTAGTGTTGCGATTGCTGTTTTAACTTTCGTTTTAGTCGCTTGCCGTCGTCGGGAGCATCCGTCCTTCAGCAAGTGCCTGTTCCACACCGGAAGGAGTGTGGTCGTTGCCTGCATGGTTACTCGTGACCGTAGTCACAATCAAGTAAATAATATTTGTGGGACTACAAACATCTCCATTTATTACTCAAGTAACCTCTGCTGTTGCTTTCCGCTCTTAATAGAAGGAAAGGGTAAGGAAACGAAAGTCAGGGTTTGCCACCGAGACTGCGTGCGAAGAGCTCAAGACTGCGCTGCTGGGCATCGGCGGCGTCTGTCGCGCGATAGCCTGCCTTGTTATTGGGATTTTCAAATGCATGACCGGCGTCCGGATAAATCTTCATATCCACCGGGATATTCTGCTTCTTCAATTGTGCTGCAAATGCGTCGATACTGGCAGCGGGAATGCCGTGGTCCTGGCCGCCGAAATTGCCGACTACTGCTGCGTGAATTTTCCCGAGATCGGATGGATCGGTGGCGAGCGCGCCGTAGTTGATGGAGACGGCTTTGAGGTCCGGTTGGTGAATCGCCAGTTGCAGCGCATATCCGCCGCCCATGCACCAGCCGATGCCGCCGATACGTGTCTTGTTTACCTCCGGCCTGGATTCGAGATAGGTGTAGGCCGCATTGAGGTCGCGAATGGCACGATCCTGGGGAAGAGCACGCATCAATTCGTGGGCCGTCTCAGGATCCTTCGCAACTTCCCCTCGATAGAGATCGACAGCAAGAGCGACATAGCCGTGGGCGGCAAGGTCAGCCGCCTGCTCCTTGACCCAGTCATTGAGGCCCCAGAATTCATGGATGACGATGATGGCAGGATGCCGGCCGCCGCCGGAGGGAAGGTAGAGCTGTCCTTTCACCGTCTCGTTCCCGCTGCTGTAGCTGACTGTCTCCGGAGAGGCGGCACGTGCCGCCAGGAATGGCAGACCAGCGACAAGAAGCAGGACAAACATCGAGGCTGCGCGTCTCATTTTTTTCTCCACATCAACAGTTCAGGTTGCCGAAAGAGTACACCTGCCCGGTGAGTTCCTGATATTGATTCCAGCGTTACTAGTTACTATTTGGTTACCTTATTCCGGTGTCGCTAAAGGGCTCAGCTCATGTACATACCGCCGTTGACGTCGAGCGTGTGGCCGGTGATGTAGGCGGCAGCATCGGAGGCCAGAAAAGAAACGGCGCTGGCTACGTCGACATCCGTACCGGCGCGTCCGAGCGGGATGACCGACATCATGGCTCCCCGCTGTTTTTCGTCGAGCGCCGCGGTCATCGCAGTTTCAATGAGTCCGGGGGCGACGGCATTAACGGTGATGTTGCGTGAGGCGATTTCGCGTGCCAGCGATTTGGTGAAGCCGATGAGCCCCGCCTTGCTG
>CAZZVA010000016.1:0-25909 GCA_964657345.1 uncultured Acetobacteraceae bacterium
GCGCATCAGGGTAGCGTGACCTCGGGTTTCGGATCGATGCGTTCCGGCATTGCTTGCGACGGCTGTTTTGCATCGATGCCGATGGGCAGGATGAACTTGAGGGGCGATTTGACGAAGGCCTTCAGGATGAACAGGACCAGCTGCTTCTGTTCGGAGGCGGGCACCTTATAGGCGCGCAGGGCGACGAACGCAGCGATGGAGAAGCTGACGCTGAGATTCAGGACGAAGCAGAGTCCGATGCCGCCGATGGCCCAGTAGAACCAATCCTTGCCAAAAGATTCTGTACCGAAGCGGGCTGCGGCCAGGGCAAGTGTGCCCGTGGTCAGGGTTACGTGGCGGACGTCCAGGTGCAGACCAAAGAACGATGCGACGACGGGCGTAAAGCCTAGCAGGTAGCCGAGGGAGATGCTGGTGCTCCAGCCGGCGAGATCGCGCTCGAGGATGTCGGCAACGCGGCGGAGCTTTTTGCGTCCGATGCGCAGCCCGAGGGGATGTTCGGCGACGGCTTCCGTGACGCGATGGTAGACGGAGAAATTTTCGCACCAGCCGCCGATCATGGCAGCCATCCAGAGAATGACGCCGGTGAGGATCGCGAAGAAGGCGGTGCCGGATGTGAAGGGATGCAGTGTCTGGTACACATGCTCTGCCGACTTCAAGGGCAGGTAGGATTTGCTGAACATGCGCTGCCAGAGTTTTTCGAAGGCGATGGCGCCGATGACGACAGCGATGATGTTGCCGAGGGCGGCGGCGAGCTGCGAGCGGGTGATGTCGGCGACGAATTCCGAAATTTTGAGCCAGCGGGCGTTACCGCGATTGCGGCGGACGATACCGGCGAAGGTGGCGGCGGTCATAGATGGCTGCTTGGTGGCGAGGACGAAGCCGAAGACCTGCAGCAGGACGAAGCTGACCGCATAGTCGGTTCCGACCAAGAAGCCTTCGATGAAGAGCGGAAAGTGTTTGCCGATGATGCTCATTTTGAGAGCGGCGGTAAAGACGGTGAGCAGGCCACCGCCGAATGCTGCGCGCCACATAAGCCAGTATTCACTGCGCGAGTGGGCGATGTAGTGCTCACCGTCGAGGCCGGTACGTTCGACCATTTTGCGGGCGAGCAGGTTGAGATTCTGGCCGAGCAGGGGGCGAAGGCGGAGATCCGCGAGTTGGCCGACGGCGAGTTGATTGAACAGGCGCCGGGAGGCGGTGATGGTTTTCTGCCGGGAGGCGGCGGTCTGTACGGATGTGTCGCTGGACCGGGAGGGCAGCGGTGGGGAAGCGGAGGCGAAGACATCCCCGATGGCGTTCATGCGGTCGAGCGAGGTATCGATGGACTGCAGATCAAAGACCAGGTCGGCACTGACGCCGGTCTTTTCCATATGCAGATGCACCTGGTCGAGTTCTTCGCGGCAGCGGCGCGCGACTGCTTTCCAAAGGATGAAAGCCTGCTGGCGATGTTCTTCGTCGGCAGCATGCACGAAGGCTTCGGTCTCGAAGACGAAGCGGTAGAAGGGCGAGGAGTCGACGGGGAGGCCGCTGCCGCGCTGACGCATGGCGGCGGTGAGGCCACGGCTGGCGATGCGCGTGGCGAGCAGGCAGAGAGCTTCGCGCATATCACTGCGGGTGGAGCTTTCGAGTCCCTGTGCGCTGGGTGGCGAGACGAGTTCTGCGATCTGGTGGAAGGCGTCCGGAGAGAGGCTGAGGATGCGGTCGACGTCGCGCTGCGAAGGGAAGAGTTCGGCAAAGAGTCCTGCAAGGTCGGAGCGTGGATGCACTGAGGGCAGGACGCGCTGCACGATGCGCTGCAGGCTTTCCGAGATCAAGCCATGGTGGTGAGAGGGCACACCGGCAGAAGCGAAGAGGGTGACGGAGTGCATCTCGGCGATCATGGCGTCGAAGCTGCACTGGAAGCCGGTACGGAGGGTTGCGTCGCGGTCCATGAGGTGCAGCCATCGGGTGAGCTTCAGGGCAAACTGACGCTCGGTGCGGGCGGCCCAGATGGAATGCACCAGCGATTCGAAATAGCGGCGGCGTGTCTCGAACGAAGTGGCTTCGGCAAAACGAGAGGTATGGTTGCGCAGGGAGCGCGTGAGTCCTGCGCCGCCCCGGCTCTCCGGCGGATCGTCAGGAGCGGGAATTGCCGGAGTGGGATTGGGTTGCAGATGGACGGGTTGGGGGTTGATGTTGGCGGCCATATAGCCTTCCGAAGCTGGTTGGGGATTGCGCGTGAAGCAAGTCTTACGAACTGCTCTGTGTTTCTATCGTATCGCGGCCGAGTCGGCCCCGGTACAGGCGAGAGGCTGACCGATGGCGGCATGGATGGCCGCGCCAAGATGCTGCTGGGTAGCAACGTCGAGTTTGGCGCCGTCGCGATCCAGGTAGAAGACATCGATGGCGACTTCGCCTTCTGTATCGATGAGTGCAACCTTGATGTTGCAGTCATTGTCTGCGAAGGCGAGGGCGACTTTTCGGAGTAGACCAGGCGCATCGGGGGCGACGATCTGCAGCAGCGTGCTGTGGGTGGAGGATTCGTTATCGAATTCGATGCGGGGATCGGCATGCACTTTGCTGACGGACGATGGGGCCTGGGGACGAGAGCGCAGCAGGGGTTCGATGGAAGTTTTAAGCGAAGCGATATCGAGGACGCTTTGGCGAAAACGATCGAGCTCCGATGGGTTCAGTTCGAGCGTGCGGTAGGTATCTGAGAACTGAAAGGTGTCGACGACAGTGCCTTCGTCGTTGGAGAAGGCGTCGGCCTTGATGATGTTCATGCCCCAGGCGGAGAGGACCCCGGCGATATCGGCGAAAAGTTTGGGGCGTTCGCGGCTGACGAGGGTGAGCTCGAAGAGTTGTCGGAGGGGACGGACGGCGATGCTGGCGGCGCGCTCGTTGAGTTCAAGGGACATCTCGAAATGCTGACGGACGACATCCGGACGGCGTGTCTGCATGTAGCGCTGCGGCAGACCGTCGAGGAAGTGGATAAGTTGCCGGGACTGCTCGGGAACGAGTGCGGCGATGCTGCGGGTGAGTGACTCGTCGCTGCGAACACGGAAGCGTTCTTCATCGACGCTGCGGTCCATGAAATTGGAGGTGGCGATGTAGAGCTGCCACAGATTTTCGGCTTTCCAGGGGGTAAGGGCGTCGGGATGGACGGCCTTGATGTCGGCATAGGTGAGCAGGGTGAGCATGCGCAGATACATCTGCGAGCCAGTTTTTTCAGCGAAGGCGCGGATAGTTTCGGGATCGAAGATGTCGCGACGAAGAGTAGCGGACATTTCGAGGTGATTGCGGATGAGTCGGCGGACGGTCTGGCGTTCTTCCGGATCGAAGTCAAGACGGGCGAGCAGGCTGTCAGCGAGTTCGACACTCTGGATGGTGTGGTCGGCATTGCGCCGGGCTTTCCCGGTGTCGTGCATGAGGAGCGCCAGCAGGAAGAGGTCGAGACGGTCGGTGTCCTTCACCAGGGAGGCAAAGCGATGCTCCCACTCCTCGACTGGCTGGCGAAGGTGGTGAACATTCTGGATTGTGACGAAGGTGTGTTCGTCGACGGTGTAGCGGTGGTAAGAATCGCGGACGACGAGAGCATCGATGCCGTGGAATTCGGGAATGAGAAGCTCGAGGATGCCGAGAGCGTGCATACTGCGCAACGCGTCGGCGGCATGGGGGCCGAGGAGGATTTCACGCAGTGCATTCCAGAGGAACGGGCCTTCGGGAATATGCAGGTCGAGCATGGGAAAGATTTCGGCGATGCGATCTTCGGCGCGCTGGCTGAGGGCGTAGCCGTGAATGGCGATGAGCGAGAAGATGCGCAGGATCGAGTCAGGATCGGTGAGCGAGGCGTTGTCATCGATGTCGATGCGCGTGTCTTCGAGGAAGAAGTCGGTGCCGGGTATGGGTGAGCGTTTGCGGCGGATGCTGCGATAGAACGACTGGCGGGCCGGCGGCAGATCGTCGAGCATGAGCGTGACCCGGCGATAGACGGAGCGCGCATGACGATAGTAGTTGCGCATCCAGTAGGCGGGGTCGGAGGTGCCGGCGGTTTCGAGTCCGATGCTGCGGGCAGCGGCGTCGTCCTGCGCCTGCCAGCTGAGGACATTGTCATCGCGCCTGTTACGAATGTGAAGGAAGCAGCGGACTGCGGCGAGGAATTCAAAGGCTGATTCGGCGTCGTCGCGGGGCGGGAAGACAGGGTTGGCGGGTCCGGGCAGGCCGCGCTGTTCGCGAATGTAATTGAGGGTCTGCAGCCAGTGAGCGAGGTTGTGATCGCGGAGACCGCCGGGACACTCCTTGATATTGGGCTCGAGCTGAAAGATGGTGTCGCCGTATTTCCTGTGGCGGGCCCGGGCGAGCTCGGCGACGTTCTGGGTGATGCGCGACCACTCGCGGGGAATGAGAGTCGGGAGGACACGAGTCTGGAGCTGCTGATGCAAGGCTTCGCTGCCGGCGACGAAGCGCTGATCGATGAGTGAGAGAGTGAACTCGACGTTCTCAGGGGCGAAGCGTTCGCAGTCCTTGATCGAGCGAGTAACGGGGCTGGCGCGAAGCCCGATGTCCCACATGCGCTGATTGATAGTGCGGACGGTTTCACGTTCGGCTTCTTCGTCGGCAGAACTGCCGAAGATGTACAGCAGATCGATGTCGGAGTGGGGGAAGAGTTCACGGCGGCCATATCCGCCGACGGCGATGAGAGCCATGCGGGAAGTCTGGGTGGTCTTCGCGCTGGTGAGTGCGAGCAGTTGGCGAACCAGGTTGTCGATGAGCACGGAGCGACGGCGGATGGTGGCGATGCCGTCGCCGGTGCGTGCGAAGGATTGTTCCAGCGCCGCCTGCTCGGCGGCGTAGAACGTCTTTGCCTCTTCAGTGGAGGAGAACGACTGTTTCATCCGGCTGCTCTCCCGACGGTGGATATGACTGTTACAGGGCGGTGGGCCCGCGCTCATCGTTGCGGATGCGGATAGCTTCGTCGATGCGGGAGACGAAGATCTTGCCATCGCCGATTTTGCCGGTGCGTGCGGCGGCGACGATGGCCGCGATTGTTTTTTCGGCGAGCTCGTCGGCAACGACTACTTCGATCTTGATCTTGGGCAGGAGGTCGACGGTGTATTCGCGTCCGCGATAGAACTCGGTGTGCCCTTTCTGGCGGCCATGGCCGCGGGCTTCAAGGATGGTCATGCCCTCGACTCCTGCTTCGAGCAGGGCGTCTTTGACGGCGTCGAGTTTGGAGGGCTGAATGATGGCTTCAATCTTTTGCATGGTTGGATCTCTCAGATGTCAATCTACACGGCAGGGCAAATGGATTACGCGGCGAAGTCGTAGCCTTCTTCGCCATGCTGGTTGAGGTCGAGACCTTCGGCTTCCTGGTCGGCAGTGACGCGGAGGCCGATGGTCATGTCGATCAGCTTGAGCAGGATGAGGGTGCCGACGATGGAGATGATCCAGGCGAGGGCGACACCAACTGATTGATTGAGGACCTGGTGCCAATTGCCGTCGACGGCGCCGGAGGGAAGGGGGTTGCCCTTGGCATCCTTGAAGATGGGATTCACAGCGCTGGAGGCGAAGATGCCGGTCAGGATGGCGCCGAGGGTGCCGCCTGCGCCGTGGACACCGAAGGCGTCCAGTGAATCGTCATAGCCGAAACGGGCTTTGACCCTAGTGACCATGAGGTAGCAGCCGATGCCGGCGGCGAGGCCGATGGCAAGCGAGGACATGGGCGAGACGAAACCGGAGGCGGGCGTGATGGCGACCAGGCCGGCAACGGCGCCAGAGATGCCGCCGAGTGCGCTGGGCTTGCCGTTCTTGATCCATTCGCAGGCCATCCAGGCGAGCGCGGCTGCGGCTGCTCCGAAGTGCGTGGCGACGAAGGCGCTGGTGGCGAGTGGGCCGGCGCCAAGGGCACTGCCGGCATTGAAACCGAACCAGCCGACCCAGAGCAGGCAGGCGCCGATGAAGCTGAGCACGACCGAGTGCGGAGCCATGTGCTCCTTGGGGTAGCCGAGACGTTTGCCAAGATAAAGAGCGCATACCAGCGCGGAGACGCCGGAAGTGATGTGGACGACGGTGCCGCCGGCGAAGTCGAGGGTGGGGAAGCGGCCGCCGAGGGAGGCGTTCAGGAGACCGCCTTTGCCCCAGACCATGTGGGCCATGGGGTCGTAGACGAGGAAGGACCAGAGCAGCAGGAAGACGGCCATGGCGCTGAACTTCATCCGTTCGGCAAAGGCGCCGGTGATGAGTGCGGGCGTGATGATGGCGAACATCAGCTGGTAGACCATGTATGTCTGGAGCGGAATGGTCGCGGAGTAGTCAGGATCGGGCGCGGCGCCAACGCCCTTCAGGAAGATGTGGTGAAGGCCGCCGATGAAGGAGGTACCGGAGTCGAACGCGAGGCTGTAACTGAGGAAGGCCCAGGAGACAGTGATGATGGCCATCATGGCGAAGCTCTGCATCATGGTGGCGAGCACGTTTTTGCGACGGACGAGACCGCTGTAGAACAGGGCGAGTCCGGGGCCGGTCATCATCAGGACGAGGGCGGAGCTGGTGAGCATCCAGCTGTTGTCGGCAGAGGATTTGGCATCGGCGACGGCGGCTTCGACCTTGGCGAGTCGTTCCGGGGTGACCGGGCCGCCATTTGGATCGGTGATGGCAGCGGGTGCGGCCTGGGCGTGTGCGGCGGGCGTCGGGATGCTGAAACAGCAGGCGGTGAGTAGGAGGAAGGGAAGAAGCGTTCTGGAAAGTAGGCGGCGCATGCGGCTCCGTAGCATCGAATTGGGACTTGGTAGACCACGGCTCCGGGCCGACAGCATTCCCCGAGGTCGGGATGAAATTGCTGTTGGCTCAGGCTGACGTGGACTGAGCAGGAAAGCCGCTGGAAGTGGTGCTACGCGTTCCGTTTACTTTGCCACAAAGCAGGGCGGGAGTCGTAAGGAATTCATCAACCTGGAAATGCGGGAGCGCGGATTGACTGGTCGCAAGACGCTGAGGGCAGGCTGCCGCGTTCAGAAGGGTATTGCCTTATACTGACGCTATGGCGACGGAAACCCACGACAAGTATTTTTTTGGTGCGCTGGAGTCGAGCGCGAAGAACCAGCAGAAGGTTCGGGAAGTCACGTTCGGGCAGGAGCAGACGGACGGCATCATTATGACGTCGCTGGACTTTGCGGTGAACTGGGTGCGCAAGAACTCGGTGTGGCCGATGACGTTTGGATTGGCCTGCTGTGCAATCGAGATGATGTCGATGGGTGCGTCGCGGTTTGACATTGCACGGTTTGGTGCAGAGGTATTCCGGCCGTCGCCGCGGCAGTCGGACCTGATGGTGATTGCGGGGCGGGTATCACAAAAGATGGCCCCGGTAATTCGTCGTCTGTATGAGCAGATGCCGGAGCCGAAGTGGGTGATCTCGATGGGTGCGTGTGCGACGTCTGGCGGAGTCTTCAACAACTATGCGTTGGTCCAGGGCGTGAACCAGATTATTCCTGTGGATATTTATGTGCCGGGTTGCCCGCCGCGTCCGGAGCAGTTGATGTATGCCATCACGCTGCTGCAGGAAAAGATTCAAAGTGAGAAGAACAGTCTGCGGCGTACGCTGAATTTGCAATAAGAGCATCTTTTGATTGGACTTAGGTGCCTTAAACCAGTATGCTCAGCACGAATGCCGTGCCTATGGCAAGTGAAAGTGGAGTTGTGGCCGGCGTTTGGTTACTTACCTGATTCTTTGCTTAAGCTATTGAAAGCGCTAGGCAACTCTCTTTTGAAAAAGTGCTCTAAAGTAGAGAACGTTGAAGGACTCGCGTATTTTCAGTTTCATGTGGCACCAAATCGGGATGGATATTTAGTAAATCCCGGCAGATTATGCAAGTTTTTGTTTGATTTTCAGTAAGGTTGCGGAGGATAGACGCATGCAATTTCGCTCGTTGTCTTCTCTCAGCCGGATTCTGATCGTTACTTGTGCAGCAGGACTCGGAACTGGGAGCCTACTGGCCCAAGACGCGTCGACTGCTGCATCCAGTTCGGCACAGACTCCAGCTCAGGGAACGCCTACATCATCGAAGCCGATGGCTCCAACAGAGCCATATGCTTCGCGAATCGACATCTTCGCCGGCTACTCGTATCTTGCTCCCCACGGGAACATTACAGTACCTGGTGGATCGACTATCGGCGTGCTCGGTCCGGTGAAGTATTCCTCCGTTGACTATGGTGCGATCGGTAGCGCTACGTATTTCTTCAACCGCTATGTTGGTGCGCAGGTCGAATTCGCTTCCCATCCCGATGGCAACAACGATGGCGCGACCGACGCAGATGCCGGCTTGGTGTTTCGTTACCCGATGGCCGACATTACTCCCTTCGTTCACGCCGATGCCGGCGCGGTGAAGCTGGGTGGCGCGGTAAAAGAGCCTTACACCTGGGGACCGATGCTGGTAGCCGGCGGTGGTCTTGACTACGCGCTCGGCAAGCATTTCGGAATCCGCGTGTTCCAGGCGGACTACACCTACTATCACGCGGACTTCGGTCCACAGTTCCCTTATCCAACAGGCGGACGCGCGAACCTGAACAACGCCCGGTTAAGCGCTGGCCTGCTGTATCACATCGGCAGTATCGTTCCACCGCCGCCGGTTACCTACGCCTGCACGGCCAGTCCTGCTTCCGTGTTCCCCGGCGATCCTGTGACCATTACCGGTACTGCCAGCAACCTGAATCCCAAGAAGACGCCTGCCTATACCTGGACTGGCGCCAATGGTGTGAAGGTCACTGGCGACAACTCGACCGGCAACGTGGATACGCATGACCTGCAGCCCGGCACCTATACTGTCACCGGACATGTGTCCGAAGGCATGAAGGCCGGCCAGTTTGCGGATTGCACCTCGACCTTTACGGTCAAGCAGTTCGAGCCGCCGACACTGTCCTGCTCGGCTAACCCGACCACGGTCAATCCGGGTGATAGCGCGACGATCACATCACAAGGTGTGAGCCCGCAGAATCGTCCTCTGACCTACACGTACAGCGCATCGGCTGGCACAGTCAACGGCACCGGCAACACGGCGACCCTGGCAACCACTGGTGCACCGGCTGGCTCGATCACTGTCACCTGCAACGTTGCGGATGACAAGGGTCAGACAGCAACTGCGACGACCAGCGTGAACGTCCAAGCGCCGCCGCCGCCGCCAGCACCCAAAACGCAGACCCTTTGCTCGATCACGTTTGGCCGCGATAAGAAGCGTCCGGCACGTGTCGATAACGAAGCCAAGGCCTGCCTAGATGATGTCGCACTGAACCTGCAACGCTCGGCGGATGCCACGGCGGTTGTAGTGGGTGAGGCGGATCCGAGTGAAAAGATGGCAGCGAAGCTGGCAGCTCAGCGCGCAGTCAATACGAAGGATTACCTGGTGAAGGAGAAGGGTATTGACGCCTCCCGCATCAAGGTAAGCACCGGAACCCAGGGTAACAAGGAAGTGGAAGACTACCTTGTCCCAGCCGGCGCGAACTTCGACACCGACATCCCGGGCACCACGCCGGTAAACGAGTCGAGTGTGGCTGCTCAAGCCCGGGCGAAAGCTCCGGTCCGTCACCACCACAAGAAGAAGGCAGCCCAGTAATACGGTTTGCTGAAACGGAAGAAAGGCTGGCCCTCCGGGGCCAGCCTTCTTTTTTGCGTGCTGTTTTTTCGCTATGAACTGTGCCACACACCAAACGGGTGATTCCAAGCTGGATACCTGCAAGGGCATGCTGGTTGATAGCAGGCATCGGTACCCCGTATGCTCGAAATGGAAACCTGATCTGTGTTGAAGGAAGTGTCTCTTTGAGTCATCGCAATCTCTCCCTCGGAATTCGTCTGGCAGCTGCTGTCGCTTTGTCTGTTACTGCTTTTTCGCTTCGTGCCATTGCCGTTTCGACGCCGGCTCCAGCGGCTAACCTGCTGGCTAATTCATGGGTACCGGTCGGCCCGGACGGCGGCGACGCGCGAGCGTTTGCCGGGGATCCGACGACCAGCGGGCATATCTATCTGGGCACGACCAACAGCTGGATCTACCAGTCGAAAGACAATGGATCGACGTGGCAGAGGCTGGCCAAGCTATCGAAGAAAGACGACCTGATTCTCGACAACATCGTGGTCGATGAGTCGGATCCGAAGACGTTGTATGTCGGTGCGTGGGTGGTGGATCATCCGGATGGCGGTATTTTTATCAGCCACGATGGTGGAGAGACCTGGACCAAGGCAGCGAACATGGATGGCCAATCGGTGCGTGCGTTGACACAGGCGCCGTCGAATCCAAAGGAACTGGTGGCGGGCGCGCTGAAAGGTATCTTCCAGAGTGACGATGCGGGTGTGACGTGGAAGCAGATCAGTCCGGCCAGCAGCAACGAGTTGCATGAAGTAGAGTCGATCGCCATCGATCCGAAAGACCCACACACGATCTATGCAGGAACCTGGCATCTGCCGTGGAAAACGACGGATGATGGAGCCAACTGGCACAATATCAAGAATGGTTTGATCGACGATTCCGATGTGTTCTCGATCATTATCGATCCGCGGGCGCCGGATACGGTGTATACGAGTGCGTGCTCGGGAATTTACAAGAGTGACAATGGCGGCGAGCTTTACAAGAAGATCCAGGGCATTCCGTCGACGGCGCGCCGGACGCGGGTGCTGATGCAGGATCCGACGAACAGCAGTATCGTGTACGGCGGAACCACGGAAGGCTTGTACAGGACGACGACTGCAGGTACCAACTGGTCGCGCCTGACCGGGCCGGACGTCATCATCAACGACGTTTACATTGACCCGAAAAACAATCAGCATGTGCTGCTGGCGACGGATCGCAGCGGCGTGCTGCTGAGCAACGACCAGGCTGCATCGTTCCGCGCGGCGAATGACGGCTTCTCGCAGAGGCAGGTGTCTGCGCTGCTGGTGGATGCGAAAGATCCGTCGACTGTGTACGTCGGCGTCGTCAATGATAAGAGCTATGGCGGCGTATTCATTTCGAACGACAGCGGCAAGACCTGGTCGCAGCACAGTACCGGTCTGGATGGCCGCGATGTCTTCAGCATGGCGCAGGCTGCGAACGGCACGCTGCTGGTCGGGACCGGTCATGGCATTTTCCGCTGGAACAACAATGCGTGGGTGCCCGATGGCAAGATTACGACCACGGTTGAGAAGACGGTGACGGTGGTTCGCAAGGGCAAGAAGGTGAAGGAGACGAAGACGAGCGAGAAGGAAGGTGGCTCGCTGGAAGTGCGCGTCAACTACCTGGACCTGACGGGCAGCACATGGTACGCCGCGACTACGAATGGTATCTACGAGAGTGACAATGAAGGCGCCAGCTGGCATGGCGGTCCGGTGCTCGAGAAGACCGACTTCCTGGCGGTGCGCGGAACAGGGCCCGTAGTGCTGGCTTCGCGGCGCGAAAGCCTGGTGATTTCACAGGATGGCGGTAAGCAGTGGCAGGCTACTCCGTTGCCCGCGCCGTTGACTGCAGCGAATACGATTGCGGTGGGGCCGGGAGGTACGTTGTGGGTCGGTGGTCGCGAAGGCGCTTTCTATAGCGAGGACAAGGGTGCGACGTGGTCGCAGATGAAGACGCTGCCGATCTCAAACATCAACAATCTCAGCTATGACAACGATCTGAAGCGGATCATGATTACATCCTGGAACTCGACCATGATCTTCGCTGTGGATGAACACACGCGCGAGTTCAAGTGGTGGGATGCCGGCTGGAACGTCCGCTCTGTTCACTCGCAGGGTGGACGCCTGATGGGTGCTTCGCTCTTCAACGGCGTGGTGATGCAGCCGCAGATGCAGGGATCCGCGGGCAGCGCTGGAGGGAAGTAGGGCTGTTGTCTAACAGGCGGTATGGTGATCCGTACCTATCAGAAAGCAGACTTTGAGGCGTGTTATGCGCTGGACCAGGTGTGCTTTCCGCTGGATATCGCCTACAGCCGCGCCGAGCTTCGTCATTTCCTGACGAGGCGCAATGCGTTTGCAATGATTGCGGAGAAAGCCGGGCACGCAGGTGTGTCCGGCTTTCTTGTTGCGAATGAAGACGGGTTGCCTTCGTCTCCTGGCAAGACGGCGCATATTGTGACGCTGGATGTGGCGCCTGCGGAACGCAGACTTGGGGTTGCGGCGGCCCTGATGGCGGAGACAGAGAAGCACTACGGTTTCCTGGGCTTCCATGCAGTTGATCTGGAGGTGGCTGTCGACAATGAAGCAGCGATCTCTTTCTATCGCAAGCATGGGTTTGTGACCGGGAAACGCCTGGCTGGTTATTACAACGGCCTGCTCGATGCCGTGTCGATGAGGAAGGTGCTGCAGAAGGCCTGATTCGGCTACGGCGCCGGATTGTGCTGAGAGCGGGCTGCCGGAGCGAGGAACGGATTCGCGGCGGAAACGAGGGCGGCGATTTTATGGTCGTCTACCGGGCCGTCGGTACGCCACTCCACGTGGCCGGTTTTGTCGGCCAGCAGGATGACAAACTTCTTTTCATTGTCGATCCGCAAGGCGGGCAGGAACGCGTTCTTGTCGACGAAGAGGGGAATAGTCGACCGCCATTCCTGGGCCGGGGGAGCACTGCTGCGGAGGGCCGCGCTGATCCACCAGCGGTAGAGGAAGTTCTCGCGCGAGTAGACGGGGAGCACATACGTCTGCAGGCCTGGATGGTTATAGCGGACGGGCTGCAGGGCGGTGGCCCAGGCGACGGCCGCATCCCCCTGATCGGGCTTGAAGTAGAGGATCAGGACATTCTGCTGGCCGGCGAGTTCATCCGGGATGGTGACCTTCACCTTGTCGAGGGAATAGGAGGTAACGGAAGGGAGTATGGGAAGCGCCTGCGCCATGGTCAGGGAGGCCGCAACGGACCCGAGCCAGGCCGCGGTACAAAGAAGGATTGTCTGGCACAGAAGCGGGGGCAAGCGCATGCATCCTTCAGGGAAAACTAAGAAGAACAATACACAATTACGATCCGGTTGACTGGCGGGTGATGGCTGCCAGCGATCCGGGGCGGCTATGAACTTTGTTGAACTTTCTGTGGCATCCCGTCTGCCGTCTTGCCTGCGACGCTTCTGGTTCTATCCGAGCATAGTAAAGCATGATGGTCGGCGAAAGCCCGTGTCTTTGACTCTATTGAATTTGCCGGCGGCAGCGAAGGGGATGATGGAGTCGTTCCGGCAGCAGCGGTATCATATCAGTGTGAAGAGCGCGATTGTGACAAACAGTAATCAGATGAATGGCAACAGCGGAGAGAGGGCTTCGGGATTTCGAACCTTCGATGCGCGTATGGCAACGCTCGCGGACCGGGTGTTTGCCAGGCAGCGATTGTCGTTCGATGATGGCGTCGCGCTGTATGAGTCGAAGGACATTTTGGCGGTCGGCTGGCTGGCGAACTGGGTTCGCGAGCAGATGCATGGCGATCGGACGTATTTCAATGTGAATCGCCACATCAATCCAACGAATGTGTGCGTGGCCGCCTGCCGGCTGTGTGCTTTCGGTCGCCGCAAAGGGGCGGAAGGCGCGTACACCATGGAGCTGGAGGAAGCGTGGGCTTCGGCTGCACAGGGGTACAGCGAGGCGGTGACGGAATTTCACCTGGTGGGTGGACTGCACCCGGATCTGCCGCTGGAGTATTTTACGGAGTTGATTGCAGGGTTGAAGCAGCGCTTTCCGAAGGTACACATCAAGGCCTTCACAATGGTGGAGATTTCGTTCCTGGCGAAGCGCGCCAAGCTGACGCCGGCAGAGACGATCGAGCGGTTGAAGGCGGCTGGCGTCGACTCCATGCCTGGCGGCGGGGCGGAAATTTTTTCGGATCGTGTGCGGCATATCATCTGCGATCACAAGATCGATGGCGGGGACTGGATCGAGACGGCGCGCCTGGTGCACCAGGCCGGGCTGCGGTCGAATGCGACGATGTTGTACGGGCACGTCGAGAACAATGAAGACCGGGTCGATCACATGATGCGGCTGCGTACCTTGCAGGATGAGACGGGCGGTTTTCAGACTTTTATTCCGCTAGCGTTTCATCCGGATAATACGGCGCTCGATCATCTACCGCGGACGACGGGGCTTGAGGACCTGCGGCAGATTGCAGTCGGGCGATTGATGCTCGACAACTTTCCGCATGTGAAGAGCTACTGGCAGATGGTGAGTGCGCCCATGGCCCAGATCGCGCTTCGCTTCGGTGCCGACGACGTGGACGGCACGGTGGTGGAGGAGAAGATTTATCACGATGCCGGGGCGAGTACGCCACAGGGGATGCGACGGGAAGACCTGGAGCGCATGATTCGCGAGGCCGGCCGGGTGCCGATCGAACGGGATACGTTGTATCGCCCGGTGACGCGAACGGAAGAGAGCTTTACGGTCGGAGTGTAGCGGTCGGCTCCTAGTGGTCGCTGAGATTGGCTGGCTCAGGTTCCATTGTCACGAAGGCGATGTTGGAAGACGGTGAATCGTCTTCCATGCGTGCTGGTGAGAAAAATGCCTGGGTCGTTGCCCTACGGGCATCGGCTTCGGCTTTTTTCGCGCGCTTCTCCTGCTGCTTTTTTCTCACCTGTCGCGTTGCCACGAAGAGCAGGCCGGCGAATGTGACGGCGAGGAGCAGGATGGCATAGATGCCATGCAATTGCGGCACTTCGTTGTAGAGCAGTGCCAGTCCTACGAAGACAAAGAGCAGGTGGGTGCAGAAGACTTCCATCGAGGCCGCACCGAGGGTGAGGAAGGGCTCGCGGGAGACTGCCATTTTGACGTATTTGCGCAGCCAGTAAATGACCCCGGTGCAGGCAACGAGATTTACCAGACGCAGCGGGCCAATGCGCCATTTGTCGAGACTGTATCCGAAAGCCTGGGGTGTCAGGTGCGGTCCGAACCATTCGTGACGGACACCGATGAAGAACAGGACCAGCAGGGCGCAGAGGACAGTCCATTTGCCGGTAATGCGGGAGAGTGGATTGTGGCCTTCGGCGGAACGAGCGCCGATCCACATTCCGGAGATCCAGATCCACTGCCAGCTGAAGAGGTCGAAGGCGCCAGTCTCCTGTACGGGAATCGGCAGATGGGTGACGTGGACAACGAGGTTGTGCATAAAGACGCGCAGGCCGAATTGTGCCAGCAGCCAGACGAGCAGGCTGCCGCTGACGACGACTGTCCAGCCACGCTTCATTGCGGTGAATAAAACGAAGGGCGACAACAGGAGAAAGAGGACATACATCGGGAGGATGTCCAGCAGCGGCGGACAGTAGATCAGCAGGAGCGAGCCGACCACAGCGACGACGGGATGCGCGAGATAGAAGTCAAGCAGGTTGGTGAGTGCTGGACGGTGTCGCGTGACAGCGACTGCGGCAACTACGGTGAAGGCCACGGTCAGCAGGATGACGTGGTAGATGTAGACGCGCAGGGCACGTTTCCACAGCTTGGTGCGAAGTACATCGGCATCGCCGGCTGCCTGTCGAATGTAGATTTGCGAGACCAGCATGGCGGAAAGAAAGACGAAGCCATCTGCCGACGACACAAAGCCGAAGGGTGTATTGACGACGTCGCTCATGCGCGTCGGCAGATGGGTGAGGGTCATCCAGACCAGGAACAGGCCTCGAAGCGCGTCCAGTTCAGGGCGGCGCGGCATCGCCACCTTGTGAAGGATGGCGGCGGATGCGCTTTTCACACTCATACTGCAGACCTGCAAATCATGCTCGCAAAATGCTCCCTTGTCTTACAGACGCAAAGTGCCGGCATAGGTTGCTGAATTAAACACCGATATGTTGGTGAGATGCCTGCATTTCAAAATGCGGGGATGCCGGTGATGCTCTGGCCGATGATGAGTGCGTGAATGTCGTGAGTGCCCTCGTAGGTCTTGACAGACTCGAGGTTCATCATGTGGCGCATGATCGGGAAGTCATCCGTGATGCCGGCGCCGCCCAGGATCTCGCGGGCCATGCGTGCGCATTCACAGGCCATCCAGACGTTGTTGCGCTTGGCCATCGAGATATGTTCAAAACTGATGGTGCCCGCGTCCTTCATTTTGCCGAGATGCAGGGAGAGCAGCTGGGCCTTGCTGATTTCCGTAATCATCCAGGCAAGCTTTTCCTGGACGAGTTGATGGCTGGCGATGGGCTGCTCCCGGAACTGCTTGCGCTGCAGGGAATATTGCAGGGCTGTGTCATAGCAGGACATGGCAGCGCCGATGGCTCCCCAGCTGATGCCATAGCGGGCCTGGTTCAGGCACATGAGCGGAGACTTGAGGCCGCCGGAGCCGGCGAGCAGGTTAGCGGCGGGGATGTGTACGTCCTGCATGGAGAGTCCGGAGGTGATGGAAGCTCGCAGGGACCATTTGCCCTTCACATCGTGAGCAGAGAAGCCGGGGCGATCGGTTTCGACGAGGAAGCCTCGGACTTTGTCGTGATCGGGAGCGCCGGGGTCGTCTACCTTGGCCCAGATGACGGCGAGGTGGGCGATGGAGCCGGAGGTGATCCACATTTTTTCGCCGTTGAGGATGTATTCGCTGCCTTGTTTCCTGGCGCGGGTCCGCATGCCTCCCGGGTTGGAGCCGAAGTCGGGTTCAGTGAGGCCGAAGCAGCCTAGAGTTTCGCCGGTGGCCAGTTTCGGCAGCCACTGCTGCTTCTGCTCTTCCGATCCGAAGGTGTAGATGGGATACATGACCAGAGCGGACTGTACGCTGACAAAGCTGCGGAAGCCGGAGTCGCCACGTTCGAATTCCTGCATGACCAACCCGTATTCAACATTGGACATACCGGCGCAGCCATAGCCTTGGAGATTGGCGCCGAAGAAACCCATCTGACCCATCTCGGGCACCAACTCGCGGGGGAAGCGGCCATCGCGATTGCATTGTTCGATGATGGGAATGAGCTTGTCTTCGATGAAGTCACGAGCGGTGTCGCGCACCAGGCGCTCATCGCTTGAAAGGATTGCGTCGATGCCGAGGAAGTCGACGCCTTTAAATGGATACGCCATGCAGTTGTCCTGACTTCAGAAGTTGGGGCATAAATGCCAAACATCCGAGGCTACCAGAGCGGACGCGAAGGGAGCAAAGATGCTTTGTTATTCACTGCCGGCCTAAAGGCGTGCTACGGTTGCCTGGCTGCGGCCGGAGGCTGCGGTCCATGCTTTCCAGAAAGCGAGCATCCAAGCCGTCATGCATTTACTTCTATTCTGCTTCCTGCTGGGTGTGGTCTGCGGTTTGCGTTCGATGATGGCTCCAGCGGCTGTGTGCTGGGGGGTGCGCCTGGGATGGCTGCACGTCGAGGGCACCAAGTTTGCGTTCATTCACAATCCCATTACGCTGGTGGTGTTTACCCTGTTTGCGCTGGGGGAACTGGTGGCGGACAAGCTGCCAATGACACCTGCCAGAACTGCGCCTCCGGGATTAATTGCGCGGGTGGTCTTCGGTGCAGCATGCGCGGCGGTCCTGGCAGTCAGTGCCGGGGGCAGCCTTGGTGCCGCGGTGCTGTCTGGTGTGCTGGGTGCGCTGGCGGGGACCTATGGCGGCTATGCGGCGCGACATGCCGTGACGGCCTCCGGCAAGCTACCGGATCTTCCCGTGGCATTGATCGAGGACCTGGTTGCGATTGCGCTGGGGTTCTTCCTGGTTTCGCACCTGTAGGCTGAACCATCCTTTCGGGATCGGCTTAAACATTACAAGTCACAAGGAGTTTTATGTCGGAGATGACGCAGTTTGACGTAATCATTCTGGGTTCGGGCCAGGCGGGAAATCCGCTGGCAGCCGCGTTTTCGGACAAGGGAAAGCGCGTGGCGATGGTGGAGCGGGCGGCTGTAGGCGGAACCTGTGGCAACTATGGCTGCACCCCGACGAAGACCATGGTGGCAAGCGCCGATGTTGCAGCCATGGCGCGGCGGGCGGCGGACTATGGGGTGCATGTGGGGAATGTCTCCGTGAATATGGCAGAGGTGCGCGAACGCAAGCGGGGCATGGTGAAGACATGGCGGGAGGGCAGCGAAAGGCGGCTGGCCAAGGCGGAACATGTGGAATTGATTCGCGGGGAGGGATCGTTCGCATCGGCCAAGCAGGTGAGGGTGAAGTTGAATGGAGGCGGCGAACGGCTGCTGGCCGCGGACCTGATCGTGATCGACACCGGGCTATCCCCTGCGGTGCCGCCGATTGAAGGCATCCACGATGTGCCATTTCTCGATAACGTGAGCATTATGGAACTGGACACGGTGCCCGAACATCTGGTGGTTCTGGGCGGCGGTTATATCGGGTTGGAGTTCGCCCAGATGTTCCGGCACTTCGGCAGTCGCGTCACCGTCCTGCAGAGTAGTGAGCAACTCCTGCCGCAGGAGGACGCAGATGTCGCGGAGGAGGTTGAAAAGCTGCTGCGGGATGATGGCATCGAGATCCTGCTGGGCACCAAAGCGACCAGGGTGAGAGGGGGTGCTGGCGATGTTGTGGTGGAGATTGCGGGCAGGGGGAATTCGTCATCGATTCGAGGGACGCACCTGCTGGTGGCTACCGGCCGGACGCCCAATACGCAGCCGCTGCAACTGGAGGCCGCGGGGGTGGCCGTCGATCAAGCCGGATATATCCGGGTGAATGATCGGCTGGAGACGAACGTGGCCGGCATTTATGCAGTGGGAGATGTGAAAGGCGGCCCGGCATTCACGCACATCTCCTATGACGACTACCGGGTGCTGAAGGCGAACCTGCTGGATGGCGGCAGCCTGACCATCGCAGACCGTATGCTTCCTTATTGCGTATTCCTCAATCCGCAGCTGGGCCGAGTCGGCTTGAGCGAAAAGCAGGCGGCGAAGGCGGGACGGAAGGTGCGCATTGCAAAGCTGCCCATGACGTCTGTAGCGCGGGCTATCGAGAACGGCAAGACGGCAGGGTTCCTGAAAGCACTGGTCGATCCGGCAAGCGATTTGATCCTGGGGGCGGCGGTACTGGGTGAGGAGGGTGGCGAGATTATGTCGATGATCGAGATCGCCATGATGGGCAAGGTGAAATACAGTGCTTTACGGGATGGCACATTCGCGCATCCGCTGTATGCCGAGGCTCTGAACAATCTTTTCGGTAGTTTTGAGGATGAGAAGTAAGGGGAGTTCGTGAATGCGATGGCGTCAGCGTGTCGTGCTGAGGTCCGCACGGACACAGGCTATAGCGCGGCGGTCGGCCTGCAGAGGCCGGTCGAGGGCTGCGTCCAGATATTGCTGCTCCAGAGGGCCGATAGCGAAACTTGTCAGGAACAGTGGCTGAGCCCGGCGCCAGCTGCGATTGTGGCCGGATTGCCAAGGGAGCTGGTTGTGTGGATCGGGATAGATAAGCTGGAGCGCAGAAGAAACGCCGAGTCCGTGGATGAGTCGGGCAGCGGCGAGCGGCTCCATATCTCGGAAGACGCAGGTAAGATGGGGCAGAAGGCCGGGTATGGTGGAGCGCCGCGAGTAGACGTGGTGGTGGGCCACCATGTCGGTAATGTGGCGGAGCAGGGAATTTGAGAGGAAGGGGTCAAGACCGGCTACCAGAATCTCAGGATGCTGGTGAGTGTGTGCGAGGAATGTGGTGTAGGACCAGGTAAGAAGGCCGTCCTGTGAGCGGGCGTGCACGATGCCGCTGTCTGTGTTGCGACGTCTAGCCGACCTCCCGGAGATGAGGCGCAGGCCTGAACTATGAGTGTCCCCGTTGGAATTGTCGACTGAGATCATCGCGCGCCTCATGAGTCGCCGGGTTGCTGCCAATTTCGGGTAACTGGTTGGATTGCAGGATCGTTAATAGCCGGAATTACAATGGCACTCCCTCTATCGGACTTGCAAGCGCTTTTCGCATTTGCAGTACCAGGAGGGCTGGGATCCCTGCAAATTGGTAATCTTACTTTTCCGAGGGGCCGCAGAGCGACTTTCTGAAGAAAACCCTGGCAGTTCGAGAACAAGATGGCATTCGAGGAGAACGATTCGGGTGAAACGCGCATCTCTCCGGTGGTGGCTCGCTGAGCGCCCTTTAACCCAGGAACTTGCAAAGAGAAGGCCTGTCTGCACGGTGCAGGTCTCAGAGTTGTAACGCGCTGCAGAGACAAGGAGTTGGAACGCATGCCGAAGGTTTTATCGTCAAAGCCGTTGAATACGCCATCCACATCAAAAGGCTTGCCTAAGCCGCGGAATGGGAGATCGCGGGTCGTGATTGAGGGCGTGACTCCCCAAGTGGATGGCGGGCGATTCACGGCAAAGGGCGTCGCCGGGCAAAGTGTGACGGTAGAGGCCGATGTTTTCGGCGATGGCCATGATCATGTGCGGGCGCGCGTGTTGTACCGAAGTGCGGATGCGAAGGAATGGAAGGCGATAGAAATGGAGCCGCTGGGCAATGATCGCTGGCGCGCTTCTTTTCCGGTGCCGAGCATGGGGTACTACGAGTTCACGGTAGTGGGGGAAGTGGATCACTTCGAAACCTGGAGAAGCGAGCTTGAAAAGCGTATCGCTGCTGCGCAGGAGCTGGAGCTGCCTCTGCGGACCGGGGCGATGTTGATCGTCGCGACCGCGGCGCGCGTGAAGGGTCCGGATAAAGAGAAGCTGCTGAACTGGGCGAAGCAGATACGCGAAGAGCAATCGACCGAAGCGGCTCTCGATCCGGAGTTGCTGGCAACGATGAGCCTGTATCCGGATCAAAACCTGCAGACCCGCTATGAGAAGGATTTGAGGGTGTGGGTGGACCGGGAAAGGGCAGGCTACTCGAGCTGGTATGAGCTGTTTCCGAGGTCGTGGGCTGAAACGCCGGGCCAGCATGGAACCTTCCGGGATGTGGCGGCGCAGCTGGATTACGTCGAGGATATGGGCTTCAATGTCCTGTACCTGCCGCCGATTCATCCCATCGGCGTTGGCTTCCGCAAGGGTAAGAACAATACGACAGAGGCAGCGCCGGGTGATGTGGGCAGTCCTTGGGCGATTGGCGGGAAGGAGGGCGGCCACACGGCGATCCTGCCGGAGCTGGGCACGATGGCGGACTTTGAGTTCCTGCTGGGCCGTGTGAAGGATGCCGGGATGGAGTTGGCGATGGACATCGCATTCCAGTGCGCGCCCGATCATCCATGGGTGAAAGAACATCCGGAGTGGTTCAAGAAGCGGGCCGATGGATCGATCCAATATGCGGAGAATCCCCCGAAGAAGTACCAGGATATTTATCCGATTGATTTTGAATCGGAGGACTGGGAGCCATTGTGGGAGGCGCTGAAAGATGTGTTCACGTTCTGGGCTGCAAAGGGCGTCCTGATATTTCGCGTGGACAATCCGCATACCAAGGCCTTTCCCTTCTGGGAGTGGTGTGTTGCCGAAGTAAGGGCTGAGTATCCGGAAGCACTGTTTCTTGCGGAAGCCTTTACAAGGCCCCGGGTGATGCAGCGGCTAGCGAAGGTCGGGTATTCGCAGTCGTACACGTACTTCACCTGGCGAGAAACCAAGGAAGAGTTGACGGAGTATCTGACGGAACTGACGCAGACCCCGGTGAAGGATTACATGCGGCCGAACTTCTGGCCGAATACGCCGGATATTCTTCCCGGCATTCTGCAGCAGGGCGGATTGGCGGCGTTCAAGTCGCGATTGATCCTGGCTGGAACGATGTCTTCCAATTACGGCATCTACGGGCCTGCGTATGAGCTTGGTGAAAACACGCCCTTTCGCAAAGAGAAGAGCGAAGAGTATCTGCATTCCGAGAAATACGAGATCAAGGAGTGGAACCGCGACGATCCGCGGAGTCTGCGGCCATTGGTGACGCGGCTCAACCAGGCTCGGGAGCGCAACCGGGCGCTGCAGATGACCAATAATCTGCGCTTCCACACGGTAGACAATCCTCAACTCATTGCCTACAGCAAGGCGACGGACGATGGTGCCAACGTGGTGCTGACGATTGTGAATCTCGATCCATATGGAACACAGGCGGGCTTTGTGGATCTGGACCTGGCGCTGCTGGGCATCGAACCGGGCCAGCCATTCCGGGTGACGGACGAGATGACGGACAATGCCTATGTATGGACTGGAAGCCGCAACTACGTGGAACTGAGGCCGCAACTGATTCCCGGCCATGTCTTCGTAGTGAATGCGAGTGTCTGAAGAGGCTGGTTCGATGGACCGGCCGTAGGAGTGAAGTATCAAGACAGCGGGCAACACGGAAAGTGATGAGGAATGGATGGCAAGTGTGGGTGAGCAGCCTCGGGTAAAGCAGCAGGGAAGCGTGTCCGACCCACTGTGGTTCAAGGATGCAGTGATCTATGAATTGCATGTACGTGCGTTCATGGATAGCAACAACGATGGCATCGGTGACTTCCAGGGATTGATCCAGAGGCTCGACTATCTGCAAGATCTTGGGGTTACGTGCCTGTGGCTGTTACCTTTTTTCCCTTCGCCGCTTCGGGATGACGGATACGACATATCCGACTACCTGGATGTGAATCCCAGCTATGGAACGCTCGACGACTTCAAGAGCTTCCTGGCAGCTGCTCATGAACGCGGCATGCAGGTAATGGTGGAGCTGGTTATCAATCACACTTCGGACCAGCACCCGTGGTTCGAGCGTGCGCGGCGTGCGCCCAAGGGTTCGCCCGAGCGCGATTATTACGTGTGGAGCGACACGGATGACAAATACAAGGGCGCGCGCATCATCTTCACGGATACCGAAAAATCCAACTGGAGCTGGGACCCGGAGGCGCAGCAGTATTACTGGCATCGCTTCTTTTCTCACCAGCCGGATTTGAACTTCGATAATCCAGTGGTCATCGAGGCAGTGATCGACATCATGCGTTTCTGGCTGGATATGGGCGTGGACGGCCTGCGGATGGACGCGATTCCTTACCTGATCGAGCGCGATGGCACCAATTGCGAGAACCTGGCGGAGACGCATGCAGCCATCAAGCAGATTCGCGCGGCCATCGATGAGGGGTATGAGGGCAGGTTGATCCTGGCCGAAGCCAATCAGTGGCCCGCGGATGTACGGCCGTACTTCGGCGATGGCGATGAGTGCCACATGGCCTTCCATTTTCCGCTCATGCCGCGCATTTATATGGCGCTGCGCCAGGAAGACCGCCTGCCTATTACTGACATCATGGCGCAGACTCCGGATATTCCGGAGAACTGCCAGTGGGGCATTTTTCTTCGCAACCACGACGAGCTGACATTGGAGATGGTTTCCGACGATGAGCGGGATTACATGTATCTCGCCTATAGTGCGGACCCGCGTATGCGGATCAATATCGGGATACGGCGAAGGCTTGCGCCGCTGGTGGACAACAATCGCAGGCGAATCGAGTTGCTGAACAGCCTGCTTTTTTCGTTTCCGGGAACGCCCATTCTGTATTACGGCGACGAGATTGGTATGGGCGACAATATCTATCTGGGCGACCGGAACGGAGTGCGCACGCCGATGCAGTGGACCGGCGATCGCAATGCCGGATTTTCCCGTGCTGTTCCGGCAAAGCTCTACAGTCCGGTGATTATGGACCCGGTGTGGGGCTATGAGGCGATCAACGTAGAGGCGCAGGCGGGTGACCCTTCGTCGCTGCTGAGCTGGATGCGCAACATGATCGCGCTGCGAAAACTGTTCCAGGTTTTTGGTCGCGGGACCCTGCGCTTCCTGAATTCTCCCAACCGAAAGATCCTGGCATACGTGCGCGAACTGGGAGCAGAGAAAGTATTGTGTGTCGCGAACCTGTCGCGGTTTGCGCAGCCGGTGCAGGTGGATCTTGAGGGCATGGAGGGAATGATCCCGGTCGAAATGCTAGGGTACGTGGAGTTCCCGAAGATTACGGCTGAGCCGTATCCACTGACGCTCGCGCCGTATGGTTTTTTGTGGCTGGAGTTGCAGCCATCGCCCGAAGCCGATTTGCAGGTAGTGGAACGGCAGCCTGATCGCGCATTGCACCTGACGGGTCCGGGGGACTGGAAGAATATCCTGGAAGGTGAGAGCCGCCAGGTGCTGGAGTCGCGACTGCTGCCGGAGTTCATCCCGAAGCAGCGCTGGTTCGGCGGCAAATCGCGGAACATTTCAAAGACAGTGGTGGAAGACTGGGCGCCATTCGCGGATGGATCCGTCGCCATGGTTTTCCTGCGCATTGAATATGGGAGTGGCGAGCCGGATCATTACATGGTGCCGCTCGGCATCATGCTGGGTGAAGCAGGCGAGACGTTGTGCGCGGGCTCTCCGGGCTCTATCGTGACAGACGTGTTCACGCCCAAGGGTAAAGGTGTTCTGCACGACGCGATGTACAACGATGAAAGCAGCCGGGCACTGCTTGCGCTGATACGCGACAAGGGCGAGCTGGCGACGCAAAAGGGCGTTCTGCGTGGCCTACCGAGTTCGCGTCTCGAAGAGCTTGCCGGGGCCGATGCGGCGGGGTTGCATCCCAAGCGTGGATCGGCGGAGCAGAGCAATACGAGCGTCTTGTTTGGTCGCCGGCTGATCATGAAGCTGTTCAGGCGGCAACAGTCGGGGCCCAATCCAGATACCGAGATCGGCAACTTCCTGACAGAGGTTTCTCCCTTCGATCATATTGCGCCATTTGCGGGATCGATCGAGTACACGCCAGCGCCGACTGAAGAAACACCGAATCCGCTGAGTTCTACCATTGCGATGCTGCAGGGGCTGGTTCCAAACGAAGGAGACGGATGGGAATGGTCGCTGGATGAAATCGACCGCTACTTCGAAGAGCATGCGGGTCGGAACTTCCCCGCAGACTGTGTGCCTCCACAACGGGTTAGCTATGTGGAATTGAGCGGAAAGCCGGCGACTGATTTTGAACGTGAGAACATTGGCGGCTACCTGGATGCGGCGGGGCTGCTGGGTCGTCGAACAGGAGAGATGCATCTCGCGCTGGCAAAGGCGAATACGGACCCGGCATTCGCCCCGGAGCCACTAAGAGCCGGTGACCTGTCCACACTGCAACGGGATCTGCTCAAGCATGCGACAGCGGCCTTCGATACGTTGAAAGGAAATCTGGCCAGCCTTCCGGATCCCACAGTAGAACTGGCCGGACTGGTGTTGAGCAAGCGCAGAGGTGTAATGGAGCGTCTCTCAGGTCTGCAGTCAGGCGAGATTGAAGGATTGCGAACGCGTGTGCATGGCGACTACCACCTTGGCCAGGTGCTCCGATCGAAGAACGATTTTGTCATCCTGGATTTTGAGGGTGAACCTGCGCGCTCGCTGGAAGAAAGGCGCAGCAAACAGTCGCCATTGAAGGATGTAGCCGGGATGCTGCGGTCGTTCAGTTACGCAGCCTATACCGGATGGATGAAGCACGTGACGCGTCGTCCACAGGACGCGGAACGGCTGGAACCATGGGCGCGGCTGTGGGAGCAGGCGGTGTCGGCAGAGTTTCTACGCGCCTATCGATTGGCTGTGGCCGGCAGCGCAGTGATTCCCGGCTCGGCGGATGCACTGCAGCAGCTGCTGGATGCATATCTCCTCGATAAGGCACTGTATGAGCTGGTGTATGAGTTGAATAACCGCCCGGCCTGGGTGCGCATTCCGCTCAGCGGCATACTTTCGCTTCGGGCGTGACGGCTATACATAACAATAATAGTTGCAGATTGAGCGCACCATGATCGGGATAATGACAGGCATATGGCAAAAGCAGAATTGACAGAAGAGGCGACCACGAGCAGCACGGAAACGCGACCAACCGATCTGCTGATCGGTGTGACGGGTGCAGTCGACCAGGCGCGCCTGCAGGAGTCGATGGACCAGGCTCTTCCTGTTTTCGCGCGTGCGATGCCGGAGGCCCGAGTCGCGCTCGCGTTGCTCGACATGGGACAGGGTTTGGAGGCAGTGGGCAGTGTTGGCGACGCGGCCAAGGTCCGCATGGTGTCCTATAAGCCCGGCGCCGCTTCGGCTGCCGGGGCAAGCTGGCTTACTTCGGGCTCTACTTACAGCAGTCTGTTTGCTCTTTCGCGGACGACGGGCGCACGCGTCTGCGCCATCATCAGTCCGGACCT
>CAZZVA010000017.1:0-25757 GCA_964657345.1 uncultured Acetobacteraceae bacterium
CATGGGGGCGGAGGCGGCTCGAGTGCGAATTTGATGACTGTGATGATGATGGCCGTGAATGCCGCCAGGAAGAATGTCGCGAAGGAGATCGCGACCATGAGTGGTGGCGAGTACGCTCCGTTTTCCACGGAACGCACCTTCGAAGAACATCTGCATACATTATCTCAGCACGCGCGCAATCGCTACCTACTTAGCTTCAGTCCAAGCAATGCCGCTCCCGGTCTGCATCCGCTGACGGTGAAACTGATACGCGACATGGATGCCCGTATTGTGACGAGAGCAAACTACTGGGCCGAGAGCAGCATCGAGAGTCATTGAGCACCGTTATATTCGGAAAGAGGAAAAATACTATGAGTGAAACAGTCAAACTGCACGCCAGCGATGGCCACGAGCTGGATGCCTATGTAGCCAGGCCGACAGGGACGCCGATCGGCGGCCTGGTGGTCGTGCAGGAAATTTTCGGCGTCAACCAGCACATCCGGAATGTTGCCGACAGCTATGCGAAAGATGGCTTTGTTGCCATCGCGCCGGCGATCTTCGATCGCGTCGAGAAGCACGTCGAGCTCACGTATGAAGGCCAGGACATGCAGCGCGCCGTAGCACTGATGCAAAAGCTCGATATCGAGAAGGCGCTCCTGGATGTGGATGCAGCAATTGCCTACGCGAAGCAGGAGAGTCACGGCAAGGTCGGCGTAGTTGGCTACTGCTACGGCGGCAAGCTGGCATGGCTTGCCTCCACCAGGCTTCATCCGGCAGCGGCTGTCGGTTATTATGCCGGTGGCATCGGTGAGTTCGCGGAAGAGAAGCCGAACGCGCCTACTATTCTGCATTTCGGCAAGCAGGACACCCACATTCCGAAGGAGCAGGTTGACAAGGTACTTGCGGCCAATCCAGATGTGCCGATTTACTGGTACGACGCCGGCCACGGCTTCAACTGTGACATGCGCGGCAGCTACGACGCTCCATCCTCCACGCTGGCGCGGGAACGGTCGCTGGCCTTTCTGAAGCAACATATCGCGGGATAATTGCAGATTCACTGCGATTTGTTGTGCATAAGGGCGCTCCACCAGGAGCGCCCTTTGTCTTTAGAAGCGGGTTGAGATGTTTTCTGCTTCTTTTGCGCGTCGTCGACCTACCTTTCGACATCTATTGGACTGTTCCATGCAACAGCTTGTGCAGCTTTGCGAGCTGCATCATCCCAGGCACATCGAAAGGCAGCCGGCAAGGCATGGCATCCGCGACAACGACGATGGAAGGTGCAGCGAGCATGCCATGGCGCCCCAGGGTGAACCCCTGGGCAATCGCCGCAACCGTTGCCCTTGCTGCTTTCATGGAAGTGCTCGATACTTCGATTGCCAACGTGGCGCTGCCCTATATCGCTGGTGGCCTGGCAGCCAGCCAGGATCAGAGTGAATGGGTCCTGACGACTTACCTTGTTGCGAATGCCGTGGTGCTGCCCATGGGTGGATGGGCTGCCAGTGTCATCGGCCGCAAGAACTTCTTCATGTTGTGCATCATCATTTTCACCGTCTCCTCGTTCCTGTGCGGCATCGCTCCCTCCCTCCCATTGCTGCTGGTGTTCCGCGTGCTGCAGGGTGCGGGCGGCGGCGGATTGCAGCCGATGGCGCAGGCAATCATGGCGGATTCCTTCGAGCCGCGTAAACGCGGCCTAGCCTTCGCACTTTACGGACTGGTCGCCGTTCTCGCACCATCCATCGGTCCAACAGTCGGGGGCTGGATCACAGACAACTACAGCTGGCACTGGATCTTTTACATCAATATTCCAGTCGGCATGCTGGCCCTGTTCCTGACCCAGCGGCTGGTCGAAGATCCACCGTACCTGAAGCATGACTGGTCCAATTTCAAGCAGGTGGACTACATTGGCATCGCGCTGCTGGCCCTGTCGATGGGCTCGCTCGAGATCTTTCTGGACAAGGGCGAAGAACGTGCATGGTTCGGCTCCCACTTCGTAGTGAGCTTCATGATCGTGTTTGCGATCTCTTTTGTCGCACTGATTTATTGGGAGTGGAACGCCAAACAGCCGCTGATGGAGCTGCGACTTTACAAGTTCAAGAACTTTGCGGTCTGTTCGTTCCTGATGATGATGACAGGCGGCATTCTGAATGCGTCTACGGTGCTGCAGCCCCAGTTTCTGCAGCGCGATCTGGGGTATACCGCCACCATCGCGGGGCTTGCGCTTTCGGCCGGAGGCCTAGTGCTTCTTGTCGTCATGCCGCTTGCCGGGCAGGCAGTCACGCGTTTCCCGGCCCGCAATATCATTGCCTTCGGCTTCATCCTGTTTGCCGGAGGATTTTTCTACTCGGCGACGCATATCAGCCTCGGCATCAGCTTTGGGTTTGCGTCGTGGCTGCGCGTCATTCAGATCGTGGCCATACCGTTCGTTTTCATCTCGGTCACGACTGCGGCTTATTTTGGTCTGCCTTCGGAAAAGAACAACCAGGTTGCCGGCCTGATCAACTTTGCCCGTAATATCGGCGGCAGTATTCTCATCTCGCTGAGCAATGCGTATGTTACGGAGAGCGGCCAGTTTCACCAGTCAGCGTTGCTGAAGCACCTGACGCCAGACTCGCCGAACTACCAGGCGGCGATCAACGGCTACACCAACGCATTCAAGGGAATCGGCGGCGCGGCCAATGCAGGCCTCATGGCGCAGACCACCATTTACAATCAGCTTCGCGCGCAAACAGAGAGTCTCGCCTATGTCGACATCTACTACGTGCTTGGAGCAGCTTCCATCATCATGATCTTCCTGACGTTCATGCTGGATAAGAACGATCCCAAGGCTGGCGGGGCTCCGGCCGGCGCGGTTCACTAGGGTTCCGGCACCTGCGCCAGTACAGCGTTAAACTTGTCGGAGACGAGTCGCAAAAGGGAGCAGGGAAGCATGAGTGCAGTCGAGTATGCGCGGAAGTGGCAGGGTCGCTTCCTGGAAGAATTGAAGGGTCTGCTCTGTATTCCCAGTATCTCCACGTTGCCGGAACATGCGAAGGATTGCCGGCACACTGCTGAGGTTCTTGCCGAGGAACTAAGCCGCATCGGCCTCGAAAATGTCAGGCTGATCGAACTGGGCGGACACCCGCTGGTCTACGGAGACTGGCTTCATGCGAAGGACAAACCGACCTGCCTCTGTTATGGACACTATGACGTCCAGCCGCCCGACCCTCTTGACGAGTGGCTGACCCCGCCATTTGAACCGACCGAGCGCAATGGCAACCTGTATGCCCGGGGCGCGGTGGATGACAAGGGCCAGATGTACATGCACCTCAAGGCGCTGGAATCGCTGTTTGCTTGCGGCCTGGAGGAACAGGAAGCGGGCAATGGGGGTAAGCTGCCCATCAATGTTCGCGTCATCCTAGAAGGCGAAGAAGAAGTGGGGGGCGAGAGCATCGCGCGGTTTGTTCGTGAACATCCGGAAAAGCTCAAGGCAGATTTTGCATTGGTCTCGGATACCGAGATGTTCGCGCCTGATCTGCCGACCTTATGTGTCGGTTTGCGCGGCATGATTTACACCGAAATTGAGGTGAAAGGTGCGAAGACCGATCTTCACTCCGGCATGTATGGCGGAGCGGCGCCCAACCCTTTCCTCGCCCTCGCGCAGATCCTAGCAAAGTTGAAAGATGAGCATGGGCGAATTCTTATCCCCGGCTTTTATGACAAGGTCGCCACGCCTTCTGAAGAGGAACTTGCGGCGTGGCAGCGGCTGCCTTTCGACGAGGAGCATTACCGGACCAGCGAAGTCGGTTCCCGCGAGCTGGTGGGCGAACCGGGGTTCAACGTAATGGAACGCACCTGGGCGCGACCAACCCTGGATGTCCATGGCATGCCCGGCGGATTCATCGGGGCCGGCGCCAAGACTGTCATCCCAGCCAAGGCGGTGGCGAAAGTATCCATGCGCTTGGTGCCGGACATGCAGACAGAAGAAGCGTTCCAGCAGTACAAGCGTTTCGTCGAAAGCATTTGTCCTGCGGGTGTCGAGGTCAGCGTGAAGCTAATTCACAGTGGCGAGCCACTGGTCATCGGCACGGACAATCCATACGTGAAGGCTGCGGAAGATGCACTGCGCCAGGTCTTCGACAAGGATACGGTTTTCATTCGCTCCGGCGGTTCGATCCCGATTGTCGGTGACATCGAGAAGCATCTGAAAATCCCGAGTGTGATGATGGGTTTCGGCCTGCCCGACGATAACCTGCATGCCCCCAACGAGAAGTTTCATATCCAGAATTTTTATCGCGGCATCGAATCGATCATCCTGCTCTTTGAGAAAGTTGGAGAAGACGCAGTGGTGGAACCGAGACAATTCTGAGCAACGATGCGTCAACGCCGATGTCGCCGCACTTCACTGCATGGGTAATGGCCGGCGGTGCGAGCAGCCGCATGGGTACGGATAAAGCCACGCTGCGCCTGAATGGTCGTCCCCTGGTGGAGCAGGCCATTGCACTGCTGCATACCGTGTTTGACGATGTAAGGATCGTGGGCTCGCGGCCTGATCTCGCCACCTATGCGCCCATAGTCCCCGATGTTCGCGAGGGGTGTGGACCACTTTCCGGCATAGAGGCAGCGCTTGCTTTGAGCATCGATTATGCCGTGTTTGTCCCGGTCGACCTGCCGTTGCTGCCAGCTGCCTTGCTCCAACTGCTAGTCGCCCGGGTCGCGTGTACCGGCGCCCTCTGTACGATCCCGCGCTTCCAGGGAGCGTTCCAGCCTCTCTGTGCTGTCTACCACTGCACTCTTCTTCCGGGCATCACGGCATCCCTCGATGCGGGCGACTACAAAGTCATGCGGGTGGTCGAACGAGCCTCCGGGGCCCTGCAGGCATGGGGCGCCGTCGACTGCTTCGATCTCGAAGCTGTTCTTGCAGCAGGGGTCACAGCAACCTGGCCGGCAGTAAGACACAACATCTTCCTGAATTGCAATACGCCTGTCGAATTTGGCAGGATCGCGCAGCAGGTACATTAGGTAAGGACGAAGTCGCATGGACAACAACAAGGGAGAGCAAACCGACACTTCGCAGCATGGAACTGGCAACGGGAATGCTGCCCGGAGCTTTCCGAAGGATCTGCCTGTCGAAGTGATTGGCAGCCGGCGGCCCGACGACGATCGCTTGGCCCCCCCGTCATCAGGGATGGTCCCCGAGCACGAGAGCGCTTCCGCACGGGAACCGTTCATCGCGTTCGAGCACGTCTTCAAATCGTTTGGCGATCTCAAGGTGCTGGATGATGTCTCGTTTCAGGTAGGCGCTGGTGAGACTCTGTGCATTCTCGGACGCTCCGGCGTGGGTAAATCGGTGTCGCTCCAGCAGATCATGGGCTTCCTCAAGCCGGATTCGGGCAGTATCCGCATCGGCGGGCGGGAGATCACCACCATGAATGAGGAGGAGATGGAGCAGATTCGCAAGAAGGTCACCATGGTCTTCCAGAGCGGCGCACTCTTCGACTCGCTCAGCGTAGGCGAAAATGTCGCTTTTCCACTCCGCGAACGGCGGGAACTGGAGGAAGATCAAATCCAGCAGGTAGTGAGCGGTCTGCTCGACATGGTCGGGGTTGCCGGGATGGGAGATCTGGCCCCATCCGATCTCTCCACCGGGATGAAACGTTCCGTGGCCATCGCCCGCGCCCTGGCTTCCCAGCCCGAGGCCATTCTCTACGACGAACCCACCACCATGGTGGACCCGATGATGGGGCGTCTGCTGGGGGACCTGATCCAGAAACTGAAACAGCAGCTTCATCTGACCAGCATCGTGGTCACCCACGACATGCGGTTCGCCGAGCACCTTGCGGACCACGTCATGTTCCTGCACCAGGCCAAGGTTCATTTTCTCGGCACCATGGAGGAGATGCACCATTGCGACGATCCCATCGTGAGGCAGTTTCTGGACCTCGACGCCCTCATTTTGCCTCACGTCTAGGGCAGCCGGCCTGCGCGGTTCCAAATCGGGTTCGAAGCGGGTTGAAAACCACGGAAATGAAACCTTCGTGGCATGCCCCTCTGGTACTCTGAGTTAGCCCGAAGGGGTTATTACCGGGTACTTTGAGCAATGCTAGACTTGGCGATCATCAGACGACGGGGGAACCAGCGCGTACCCCTGTAGCAGCCGCAATGTGACGGTTGGAGGAAGATGTTCGGTATGTCTCCGATCGTTCAACAACCCAGAGATGATGAACCTTTTCTACTGCGCCTACAGCGCGGTGTCAGCACTGATCAGGAACAGCAATGGCAGATCCAGGCTTTGTTCAAAGCTTTCAAACAGTGTCTCCTCGCGGCCGAACCGTGGCGATAGGCGACAATCCCAGGTCTGCGGCAAAACAGGTCTGGACGCGGCACCTCAAGGTCACACTCTTCTGGGTAGGCATTGACGTATTAAGCGTTCTGATCGCGGCAGCCGTGTCCATCCGGGAGTATTTAGGACCGCTGGTCGGACAGGAAGCTGTCTCCCACCGGGTGGGGATGCTGACCAATGGCCGCATGCTGTCTGCCGGCTATCTGCTCTGGTTTATTGCGGCTCTGATCATCGTGAGCCGACGCATGCACCTGTATGCGCCGATTGAAGCGCGCAATACCCTGCATGATCTTCGCCTGAGTATCCAGGCCTGTTTCACGGCCGGTCTGCTCCTGAGCGGGGCCCTCTATATTTCCCGCGGTGAGGCGATCTCCCGTGGCGTCGTGCTGCTCACCATCCTGCTTACCACTGTCCTCATCGTCGTTCGCCGCCTGGTCTGGCGCTACATTGTCTACCGGCGCTACGAGCGAGGTATGGAGGCCAGAAATATCCTCGTCGTCGGTACGGGCCGGGTCGGCCAGGCGCTTCGGCATCATGTTGAAGGGATTCGCCATCTGGGCTACACCTTCAAAGGTTACATTCACATTCCGGGTGTGGATGTGGATGGCGGTGCGAAAGACGAAGACATTCTTGGCACCTTCGAAGAGGTGCTTGAAGTCGCCCGTCTCCATTTCGTCGATGAAATCTTTTTGTGCTCCCCGGTCGAACGGGGCCTGGTGAAGCAGCTGGTGGAGCAGGCGCGTGATGTAAGTGTGGACATTCGCGTGGTCCCCGAGATGTACGACGGCCTCGCGTGGAACAGCCCGGTAGAGTATATCGGCCAGTTTCCGACGATTTCGCTTCACCGGAGTGATGTGCCGGTGATTGGCCTGATGATGAAGCGGGTCGTCGATATCCTGCTTGCGTCTTGCGCCCTGGTAGTACTCTCGCCGATCCTGCTGGTGATCGCGATCGCGGTCCGCATGGATTCCAAGGGTCCGATCTTCTACGCTTCCGAGCGAATCGGCAAGAAGGGTCGTGTCTTCCGCTGCTTCAAGTTCCGCACCATGGTCCCGGATGCCGAGAAGCGGCGTGCCGAGATCCTGCACATGAACGAGCGTGATTCGATACTGTTCAAGATCGCCAACGATCCTCGCATCACGAGGGTCGGCAGCATCCTGAGGAAATACTCGCTGGACGAGATTCCCCAGTTCTTCAACGTCATGCGCGGTGATATGAGCATGGTCGGGCCCCGTCCGCCGATTGCCAGCGAGGTCAAGAAATACCAGTTGAACCATCTTCGCCGTCTCGACGTCACGCCCGGCATCACCGGTCTCTGGCAGGTGCAGGCCCGGCAGGACCCGTCTTTCGACAGTTACATCTCGCTCGATACTGCGTATGTCGAGAACTGGAGCCTGTGGCTTGACTTCAAGATTCTTATCCGGACCTTTGCCGTTGTGGTTGGCGGAACCGGCGCATAACCAGACGGATAAGCGCCATTCTGCGTAACGCCCGGTCTCACCGGCAAGCGCTTCCTTCGATACACTGGAGAGGTGAAGATCGCGCTTGCCCAGATCAATCCAACCGTTGGCGACTTCTCTGGAAATCTCCGCAAAATTCTCGACTACAGTGCGCAGGCAGCCGAACGCGAGGCTGACCTGGTCATGTTTCCCGAGCTGTCCGTCTGCGGCTACTGGCCTGCCGACCTGCTGGAAAAGCCATCCTTCATCGCGCGTGCGGAAGAATCCGTCCAGGAGATCGCTGCGGCATCCGCACGGCTAAACATCGCTATCCTGTGCGGCACCGTGCAGGCCAGCCCTGCGGGCGACGCCAAACAGCTGTCCAATACCGCGGTCATTGTGAAGAACGGCAAGGTGATTTTTCGCCAGCAAAAGATGCTGCTGCCGTTCTACGACGTCTTTGACGAACAGCGCTACTTTGAGCCTGCGGCGAGGCAATCGCTCTTCTCGTTTGAAACTCCAGGGAACGTTGAACACGTCGCGTTGACCATCTGCGAAGACGCCTGGAACGACAAAGCTTTCTGGGAGTCTCGCCGGTACGCGGTCGATCCCGTCGACGAGCTGGTGCGAGCCGGCGGCAGTATCATCCTCAATATTTCAGCCTCCCCCTATTGGCGAGGCAAGCGCAGGACGCGCGAGGCCATGCTGTCGGCACTGGCACGCCGGCACCGTGTGCCCGTGCTGATGGTCAACCAGGTGGGCGGCAACGACAGTCTGGTCTTCGATGGCACCAGTCTGGCCATTAATAGTGAGGGCGAGATCATCGGCCAGGGCCGCTCCTTTGACGAAGACCTGATCGTTGTCGACACGGCCAGCATGCACGGTGAGGTTCATTCCACCTACGAAGGGCTCGACGCCGGTGCCTACAACGCCCTGGTCCTCGGTACCCGGGACTACCTGCGCAAGTGCGGCTTCTCCAAAGCCATCGTGGGCCTCAGCGGCGGTATCGACTCAGCCCTGGTCACGGCTATTGCTGTCGACGCTGTCGGCAGGGAGAATGTGTGTGCTGTCGGCATGCCCAGTCCCTATTCGTCAGCTGGTTCCATCCATGACAGTGAAGAACTTGCAGCAAATCTCGGCGTCCGGTTTGAGATCGTGAAGATCGGCCAGATTTTCGCCGATTACACCGCTACCCTGGAACCGCTCTTCGCTGGTCGTGAGCCGGACATCACGGAAGAAAATCTACAGTCCCGCATTCGCGGAGCCTTGCTGATGGCCTTGTCGAACAAGACCGGCTCGCTGGTACTGACTACAGGAAACAAGTCAGAGATGGCAACCGGCTATTGCACTCTCTACGGCGACATGGTCGGCGCGCTCGCAGTGATTGGGGATGTAGTGAAGACCAATGTCTATCGTCTCGCCCAGTATGTGAATCGCAATGGTGAGGTGATCCCGCAGAACATCATCGATAAGCCGCCCTCTGCGGAACTGCGACCAGGCCAGGTCGATACAGATTCACTGCCGCCCTATGAAGTGCTCGATCCCATCATCGAAGCCTACGTAGAGCGATATGAAACGCCGGAATCCATTGCGCAGGAGAAGGGAATTGATCCTGCACTGGTGCAACACGTCGTCAAACTCATCGAGCGCAGCGAATACAAGCGCCAGCAGGCTGCGCCAGTCTTGAAAGTCACGCCAAAATCCTTCGGCATGGGACGCCGTTTTCCCATCGCCGTCAAAGTCCAGGTTTGATCCACGAAAGGATTTACATGCAGCTTCGCCACCCTCTGGCTTTCGCCACAATGAGCATTGCGCTCGCGGTCACAGCCTCTGCCTTCGCGCAAACGCAGGCCCCGCCATCGGCTCCCGCGCCCCAACCCTCAACAGCAGCACCGGCAGCACCCGCAGCGCCGCCGCCGTTTCCGATGGTCGACCGTGCAAACTTCACTGCGACGTCGCCGACGACGGACACCGTCAACGCCTTTCTGAAATCATCCTGGGGCTATGATCCGAACCGTCTCTGGCAGGTGCAGGCCATCCAGAAGACCCAGGTGCAGGGACTTAGCAAGGTCGTTGTCCTGGTGGAAGAGAAGGGCGCGCAACAGCAGCAGCCGCAGGCCCTGTCGTTCTTCGTTCTACCCGACGGCAATCACCTCATCACCATGGAGGAAGTGCTTCCGTTCGGTGCTGACCCATATGCCGACTATCGCAAGCTGCTGCAGGCTCGTGCCGAGGGTCCATCACGCGGCGCGGCCTCCAAATCTCTGTTGATGGTGGAGTTCTCCGACTTTCAATGCCCGCATTGCAAGGATGCACAGCCGACCATCGATCGCCTGCTGAAAGACTTTCCCAACGCTCATTTTGTTTATGAGAACTATCCATTGAAGGCCATCCACACCGAGGCACTCAAGTCCGCGCAATACAGCGCATGCATCGCAAAGGAAGGCGGCAATGAAGCTTTCTTCAAGTTCGCTGACAACATCTTCAGCAACCAGGCAAAACTCACGCCGGAGGCATCGGTCGCAGCCCTGAAGGACGCAGCAACGGCCGCAGGCCAGGATCCTGAGAAAACCGCGACCTGCGCAGCCTCCCCTGAAGCTGCCAAGGCGGTTGACGCGTCCGTGCAGTTGGCGCACGATCTGGGCGTCACCCAGACGCCGACACTCTACGTCAATGGGCGCGGTCTGCCGCTCGGCGGCATTCCGTATGACACGCTCAAGCAGATTGTGGCCTACCAGGCATCGCTGGATGGAGTACCGGCGGGGCAGTAGTCCGGTTCATCCAGGCGGCTATTCATGGTGGGGCAGCATCATCGCCGGCCCCGCCATTTCGGTATGATCCCGGCGGATGAGATGCGGCGTCATCAGGATCAGCAGCGTGTTCTTCTGCAGCTGACGTGTCGAATCGGTGGTCGAACGAAAGCCGGGAAGTTCGCTCAAGCCGGGAATGCCGCTCACTGCGGCGGATTCCTGCTTGGTCAGGTCACTTACGAAGGCTGTGGTGATCCCATCGCGCGCCGTCAGTGTTGCATTGAAGGAGCGATTAGTCAGCTCCGGAATGTCATTCAACGACGCACCCGCAAGCGCCTGCAGCTTCAACTCAAGCTCAAGCGTCACATCCTTCGCCCGCAGAATATGCGGCGTCACTTTCAGACTCAGTCCGATGTCCTGATACTGCACTTGCGGAATCGGCTGCTGGGTGGTCGAACTTCCGCTCAAGCCAAGCGCGGCCAGTTCGCTGGACAATCCTGCAGTCGAGATACCGGCGATGCTTGTTCCGCTGCCTGTGAGTCCCGAGTAGCTGGAAGTCTCAATAGGATATTTTTCACCTACCACCACTGTTCCTGCATCCTTGTCCTGCAGGCGCAGGTGAATATCTTCAAGCATTCGTGTTTCGCTGGAGTTCAATGCAAGGTTCGCAGTTACCGAGGGGATCGTTACACCCGTCAGCGTCAGACCTCCGCCAAAGACTCCGAATGCCTGGTTCAACAGCGGACTGCTGACTTCTCCTGAAGCAATCAACACGGCCACAATTGCCTCGAGGTCTCCGGCGGGTGCCAGGCCATTCGCAACAATCTGCTGCACCAGGCTCTGGTTGCTGTTGATGATGCTTTGCACTTCGCTATCCACGTTGAAGGCAGTAAATGACTGCGGAAACTGTACGCCGATGTTGGTTGTGCGCGAGGTATCGATTTCGATGAAGCGCACTTCCAGGTCGATCTGGCTTTTTCCGTCCAGCAGATTTGCCAGGGTATGATTCAGCGCCAGCAGGCGACTTTCCGGCGCACGCACCGTTAACGTTCCATTGCTTTGTGCATTGGTCTGCTGGGCATCGAAAAGCGTCCGCGCCATGTTGCCAACATCCGTCATTTCCGCAGCCGTCAGGCCGGGAAGGTAAACTGTCTCCAGCATCTGCCGCTGGTAGCGATCGCGATTCTCCTTCGTATCTTTGGCCACCAGTACGCGCTTCGGATCGAGCACTACGAAAAAGCTGTTCGTCGCCAGCTGAAGCATGTGCGATGCCTGCTTGAAATCGATCTCGTCTCCATCGAAGCTGGTCCGGTTTACCTGCACGCTCGCGTCGACTGTTGCGCTGATTCCATAGGCAGACAGGACCTGCTGCAGGATGCTCTGTCCTGAAGAATGAATATGGAAGCTGTGTTTGTCCGTCGATGGCTGCAGCGCAATCATCCCGGCCAGCTGGACGCCGTTCTCGTCCCGGTCCGCGACAGCCGTGCTGAGCAGGCTGTCTTCATGCTGCAGTACTGCGGGATTATTCGGATCGAGTGCGGTCGCTTCCCGAAGCTTCGCGTTTGCCTCTTCGTCCTTGCCAAGCAGCCGCGCCTTGTCCGCTTCCTGGAGCAACTGCGTCGTAAGGTTGGCTTTCGCGATCTGCCCGGCAGCCGCGTAGTCGCGATTTTGCGGGTCGAGGGAGATGGCTTTGGAAAAGTCGCTGTAAGCCTGCTGGAGATTATTGTGATTCACTGCTTTCGCACCGGCAAGGTAAGCCTGTTCTGCTTTATGCCGTGACGCGAGGCTGGCTGGCCGCGCGTCGGTAGTCTGCTGCTTAGCAACAGGTGTTGCATCCTGCGCGTAGGAAACGCATGCGAGACCCAGCGCGACAAGCGGCAGATGGACGATGGTCCGTCTCAAGCGATTGCACCGGCAGGCACACCCTCGAGCAGCGCCTCCATCGTGGTTGCTGCTATTTCAGGCCTGCAGGCAAGCAGCTCCTCCATGGTGTAGACGCCGGTCGCCACTGCGATCACGGGAAGATGGTTCGCCCGCGCCGCAGCCACATCCGCCGGGGTATCGCCCACAACACAGATCCTCGCGTTCGTGCCTGCTGCCGCGCGTGCCAGCCCTGCTGCTGCGTTCACCATCGCAGCGCGGTCTTCATGCGCATCACTGAAGCCGCCGAAGGTGAAGTAGTTGCGCAACCCGGCGAGCTCAATCTTTGTCCAGCCGATCGCTTCGAGATTTCCCGTCGCTGCTCCCAGCGCCCGGTTGAGTCGTTGCAGATGTTCAAGCGACTCGCGAATGCCCGGCATTACGGTGATCCGCATACCAGCCCGACGCTCTTCGACCAGGCTGCACATGCGCGCATGAATTGCCTGACGGTGGGGCTCCCAGCGATCGCGCGCAATGCCTGCATGTTCAAAGGCCTGCGCCAGGATGCGGGAATCCGTGTTGCCGTGCAGCACGACCTGCTCCAGCGAAATCTCCTCGCCCATGATCTCGCGCACGCTGTCGGGAAAGGCATCGTTGTGCACGCCGCCCTGGGCTCGCAGGAGGGTTCCATCGATGTCGAAGAGGTAGGCGTCAAAGCCATCCCACCGGAGACCAGCTTGACCGATTATTACTTGCGGATCATCCGGACCCGGCCCGACTTCCTTCGACATCCACTACTCCAGCTACGCTTGATTCGATTGCTTCTGTGGAAGCATCGGCCTTACACTGCGCGGCGGCCTCTTGAACAACACGCGCGCCTGTGCCGGATCGATACCCAACTCTTCTATGGTACGGCTGAGTGTGTTTCTATGCATCCCCAGCTCTTTGGCGGCCTTGCACTGGTTGCCGCGATGACTCGACAGTATTTCCAGGATAAAGCGTTTCTTGAATTCACGAACAGCCTCGGTGTAGGGGATACCGCCGGTATGCATCTGGATGACAAGGCTCTCTAGTTCGCGCTTCACTCGTTCCTCTTTCAGTTCGTTCGGGCCAGTCTCGGCCAAAATTACAGTCACACAGGTCAGAACGTGACAGTACCACTCCCGGACAGTATCCGGGGAGACTCTTTTCTAAAGATGCTCACACCCTGGCGAATCTTCTCGCCGAGGCCACCCGGAATCATCGACGATCCCTGGTGGGCCGCTCCGACAAAGTAGGGCAGAAGCTGTGACTGCGACACCCAAACCCGATCGGAAAAGAAAGCGGTCACTGCCATCGCCAAGGCTGCCGCCAATACGTAACCCTTCACAAATCCAATGACCAGTCCAAGCAATCGGTCGGCCCAACCTAGCCCGACTGTCCGTAACAACCAGCGAACCACTCTACCGGCGATACCTGCAGCCACCAATACCCCGATGGTAATCAGCAGAAAGGCCGTAGCATCGGCTGCCGGCAGAGAATGAATGTACGGCAACAACTTCGACGCCAGCTGCGTGTAATACACACCGGCGATGATGATGCCGGCAATCAATCCTGCGATCGAAAACAACTCCACAAAAAACCCGTTCATGGCAGCGGTGATGAAGGACACCACGAAAATTGCGATGATGACCCAGTCGAGCGGTGTCATCCCGCTCACCTGTTATTCCTCAAGGCCGCTTCCAGTAATCAGCCGCAGAGCGTCCAGGTATTTGGCACGCGTTTTTAGCACGACGTGGTCTGGCAACGCGGGTGCCGGTGCTTGCTTGTTCCAGTGAATTTCTTCCAGATAGTCGCGCACAAACTGCTTATCGAATGAAGGCTGCGCACCGCCTGGAGCATAGCCATCGGCCGGCCAGTAGCGTGATGAATCAGGAGTCAACACTTCATCCGCCAGTAAGATTTTCCCATCGACCACACCGAATTCGAACTTGGTGTCGGCGAGAATCAAGCCTCGCGATGCCGCATGCCGCGATGCCCGCGCATAGATAGCCAGGCTAAGGTCGCGAAGTTTTTCGGCGTCCGTCCGGCCGATCCGCTCGACCATCGAGGCAAACGAAATGTTCTCGTCATGCTCACCATCCTGGCTTTTCGAGGCGGGCGTGAACAAAGGCTCCGGCAACCTGTCTGAATCACGCAATCCCGATGGTAGTGCGATGCCGCACAGCGAGCCGGTTGCCCTGTAGTCTTTCCATCCTGAACCCGAGAGATATCCGCGCACCACGCACTCCACCGGGAACATATCGGCCCGATGCACCAGCATCGATCGTCCGCGCAGTTCTTCCGCATATGGTTGCAGCGTCGGAGGATAGTCTTCAACGTTAGTCGCGATCAGATGGTTCGCCACCACGTCCTTAAGAAAATCGAACCAAAACAAGGACATCTGGGTGAGGATTTTGCCCTTGTCGGGAATGCCCGATCCAAGGACATGGTCGAAGGCGGAGATGCGGTCCGTCGTTACCAGCAGCAGATCGGCACCGACGGAGTAGAGATCGCGGACCTTGCCCCGGGCCAGCAGCGACAACTCGGAAAACTCGGTATGGAGAAGTGTTGCCAACAGGGAGAGCCTTCCGAAGCGGAGGAGTGTCGATTTCGATTTTCGAGACTCACAGCCGCTTTGTCAACGGATCAAAATTACCTGTTCGGCCACAAAGATTGACGCTGATTCATGGTAGGAAAGAGGATCGATCGTGGGTAATAGAAGCTTTTCTCAACACGGAAAAGCTCAGGCTGTGACCAGGCGCTCCGAAGAATCAAAGTCCGCACCGGCACGACTGCCGCGGCCAGAGCCGCGATTCCCACTTCGCTCGGCACTGCGTTCCGGCAGTCGATCTGAACCGCGCTCTCCACCCATCCTCACCGACACCACCTTCGACACACCAGGCTCCTGCATGGTAACGCCGTAGATCATATCGGCTGCTGTCATCATGCGCTTGGAGTGGGTGACCATCACAAATTGCGTGTCGACGGACATGCTCTTCAGCATCTCGGCAAGCCTGCCCACATTCGTCTCGTCCAGTGGTGCGTCGACTTCATCCAACACGCAGAACGGACTTGGCTGATAGCGGAAGATGCCCACCAGCAGGGAGAGGGCAGTCAGCGCCTTCTCGCCGCCAGACAGCAGCAGCACATTCTGAAGTTTCTTGCCCGGGGGCGAAGCCACGATATCGATGCCGCTTTCCGCCGTATTTTCTTCATCTGTCAGCCTCATGAAAGCCTGGCCGCCATTGAAGAGCTTGTGAAACGTCTGCGCAAAGTTTTCATTGATCCGCGCAAAGGCTTCCTCAAATTTTGTCCGCGTGATGCCATCGATTTCACGGATCGACGACTGCGTATTTTCAATCGAATCCAGCAGGTCCTTTCGCTGGCTTTCCAGAAATGCATGCCGCTCGGAGGACTCGCGGAACTCTTCGAGCGCCATCATGTTCACAGGTCCCATGGCATCGAGCTTGCTCTTGAAGCTGCGGCAAGCCTCGTCTTCGACAGCCAATTGCTCGGGCTCGAGCGTGGGCAAATCCTGGCGTGAGCGAAGTTCTGTCGCCGGCATGCCAAGTTCATTCAGGCACGTCGCCTCAAGATGTTCAAGATCTGCGCTCAACTTTGCCTGGCGATTGCTGCGTGCCGACTTCGCATCCCGTTGTGCATCCACGGCATTGCGCAGTGCCTTCAACTGCTGCTCACTTTCGTGCAGAGCCGCACGCAACAATTTCGCTTCTTCCGACCATTGCGCATTCTCGGCGAGGGCAACCTGGCGAATGCCCTCCAGCTGCTCCCGTGTCACGGCAAGCTCTTCGTTCTCCCGCGTGCGCTGGGCTTCTTCTGCAGTCGCGGCGGCAATCTGCTGCTCCAGCTGATTGAGCCGTCGTCCGAGGTCGGCGAACATCCGGTCGATGCGCGCGAACGATGCTTCTGCTCCACGCTTCCGCTCTTCCAGGCCGGCAAGTTCTGCAATCACGGCAGCCGCTGCCTGCTGACGCTCGTCCCGTACTTGACGCCGCTGCTGCACATCGATGTCGAGCTGCAGCAGCAGCTGCTCGGCCTGCGCATGTTCTGCTTCGAAACGCGAGGTCTCTTCCCGCCGCTGCAGGATGGTGTTCTGCCGTGCGCTGCGTGCATCCCTGTTGCGTTCGCTTTCGAGATTCCAGTTCTGCATGCGCTGTTCCAGCCGCCGCACCTCGGCTTCCATCTGCCGCAGCGCCGCACTCTGGTTGGCGCTTTCCCGTTCGGCTGTCCGTCGTTCTTCGCTCTTGCCTTCGATCAGTCGATTGTTCTCGGCAATCAGGCGGTTCAGGGTCTGCGCCTGCATGTCTGTCTGCGCCAGTTCGGCTTCAACGGCCTCCAGTTTCTGCTGTGCCTCGCGCAGTTCGCGCTTCAACGCCAGCGGACCTTCCGCCCGCGGCTTGCCACCGGTGACCGTCACATTGTGAAAACACTCGCCAGAGGGAGCGAGAAAGAATGCTTTCGGATGCTGCAGTGCCAGGGTTCGTGCTGTAGCAGCATCCGGCGTCACGTAGCCTTCGCGCAGCTTGGGCAGAATGGCCTCCAGTGATGTACCGAAGCCATTGAGCACGCGAACGCAATCCTTCAGCCGGACCACGCCATCATGCTGCTGATAGTCGCCGACGGCATCTTCGGTCTCGAAGGAGAACTTCGCCTCTGCATCCTGTGGATGCACCAGGAAGGTCGCGCGGCCGTCCACCCCAGCGCGCAGCAGCCGCATGCCTTCGTCGGCTGCGTCCCAGCTCTTGACGACGACATAGTTCAGCTCGTCACGAAGGAATTCGTCGACAACATTTTCGTACTCGCCGTTCACCTCTAGAAAATCGGCAAGCGTACCCACGGCGGCAAGCCGGCCCTGGCTGTTCTGCCGGAACAGCTTGCGCACAGTGTCGGTCGAGTAGCTGTGTTCACGCAGCAATCCATCGAGCGAATTGCGTCGGCCCGTGATTGTCGCACGCTCTCCGCGCAACTGATCGCCGCGGCGTTTGGTCTCGGCTTCGTCTCTGCGGCGCGCTTCCATCTCGGTGCGCAATCCGCTGATCTCCTGCTCCAGCCGCTTCAACATCTCGGTGACGGATTCGAAGGTGAGCGATGCCTGGCCGCGCTCGGCGCCGAGTGAGTCCAGATCGCGTCTCGCCGCACTCATTTCGGTTTCAAGCCGCGCTGCCTCGCGCTCCAGTGTCGCCAGTGCTTCCTCTGCCTGCGCGGTCTGGCTGCGTGCGGTATTTGCCTGCGCGGTCAATTGCATTACGCGGCGGCGTTCGGCTTCCAGCCGCTGCTCGGCCTGCTGTACCGCTGACGCTGCATCCCGAGCCTGCTGATTCTCAGCGTTGGCGCGCTCGCGAAACGCAGCAGCTTCGGCGGCTGCGTTTTCGAGGAAGACACGATTCTGCTCGCGCTCCGCAGCCAGCACTTCCACCTGCAACCGTACCTGCTCCAGTTCGCCGGCAGCCGCAGATGCGCGGGCTGCGAGATCGGCAATCCGATCCACGTTGGACTGAAATCGCGTATGCGCACGCTCCAACTCGACTGCTGCCTGGTTCGCACGACTGCTTGCTTCTTTTGCATTCGCATCCAGCGCATAACCCTGCGTCACATTGGCAGCATGTGCTTCATCGAGCGCAACGATTTCTGCGGCGGCGCTTTCAATCTCCACCGTCAGGCTTTCCAACTCTGCCTTGAGTGTTGACTGCTCTGCTTCCATCTGGTCGAGCCGGTTGCGCAGCACCACCTGCAGCTTCGCGCGCAGTTCATCGCGAACCGCAGCATATCGTTCTGCTTTCGCGGCCTGCCGCTTCAGCGAGTTCATCTGTCGCGCTACTTCGTCAAAAATGTCGTCGATGCGTGCCAGGTTTTGTTTCGCCTGCTCCAGCCGCAGCTCTGCCAGCCGCTTCTTCGTCTTGAAGCGAGTGATCCCTGCAGCCTCTTCGATAATGGCTCTGCGGTCGTGCGGCTTCGAGCTCAGCAGCTGGCCGATCCGCTCCTGCTCGATGATCGCGTAGCTTTCCGGCCCCAGGCCGGTACCCATGAAGATGTCTTGAATGTCGCGCAGACGGCAGAGCTTGCCATTCAACAGGTATTCACTCTCGCCGGTGCGAAAGAGGCGGCGGCTGATGACAATCTCGCCCGTACGCGTCGCATTGCGCTGAAATTTGCGTCGTCGAATTTTCAACACCACGGATCCGGCAGGCGATCCCGCCTGGGCATTGGCTTCTGCCCCTTCGCCCTCTTCCGAAGCAAGCGCTGCTTCGACCTCATCACCCTCTTCAGCAGGATTCGGCTGCGCTTCGGCAATGATCTCTTCGGTCTCGGCATTCCGCTTGCCGAGTAGCGTCTTTTCGTCCCAGTCCGCGTTCCTGAACTCATCTTTAAACTCGTTCTGGGGCAGGACATCCGAAGGATCACCCAGCAGGGGACCATCGGCATAGGCTTCCGGATCGATCAGGGTCAGCGAGACCTCGGCCATGCCCAGCGCCTTGCGATCGCGCGTGCCGGCAAAGATCACGTCTTCCATCTTGGTGCCGCGGAGCGACTTTGCCGACTGCTCGCCAAGCACCCAGCTCACTGCATCCAGGATGTTCGATTTACCGCAGCCATTCGGACCGACGACAACGGCCAGACCTTGTCCCGCTACCGCGATCTCTGTGCGATCACAGAAAGACTTGAAGCCCAGGATCTGGATCTTCTTCAACTTGAGCATGGGCACCTCGGTCCAGGCGGCAGCGGCTGATCCGGAGTGATGGATACATTTGTCAGCATCGCCGCAGTCCTTAGGCGAATGTAGCGTTCACCTGCGGCAGAGTCAACATCGGTACCACTAGATATTGTGGATAAGAAGTCCCGGAGCCTGTTTAGCAGTGGCTGACTTGTAAACTCGTGTTTGCTCCGTCCAAATCAGGGCTTGCGGGTGGGCCGCATCAATACTTCGCTGACGAAGGAATTCGGCCTCTGCGACACCAGCAGCGCCACGACGTCAGCTACATCCTGCGGCTGGATCTTGCGGGCATTCTTCCCGGCGTCTTCGGGACTTTGTTCAGAAGACGCACCCGCATGCCCGAAGTCCGTATTGACCGATCCCGGCGCGACGACCGACACGCGAATTCCATGTGGCCGGAGTTCCTCGGCGACGGAATAGGTGAGCCCGTTCAAGGCCCACTTCGAAGCTGAGTAGGCGGCACCATTCGGCAGGGGATTGCGACCGGCAAGCGACGAAATATTCACGATGTGGCCGGATCGCGCCGCAATCATCAATGGGGCGAATGCCCGGATCATCAGGTACGGGGCGCGCAAATTTACCTGGAATGTGGCCGTCCATTCTTCCGGAGCAAGCTCATGCAGCGGCTTGCCGGTAAATGCGATGCCGGCACAGTTGACCAGTATGTCGCATCGTCCAAACTGCTGCTTGACCTCGCTGCCGAACTTCTCAATCTCTTCGGCATGCGTCAGTTCGCACGGCAGGGCTAATGCCTTGCCGCCGGTCTGCGTTATCTTTCCTGCCAGAGCGGCCAACTGCTGCGCGTCTCTCGCGGTCAACACGACGGTGGCTCCCATACGGCCGAGCTCGAATGCGATCGCTGCTCCTATACCGCGGGCAGCTCCTGTGACCACGGCCACCTGGCCTGCCAGCGTGTTGCTTTTCAACTGCGTCATTTCCGTCATAAATGTTCAGCGTCCTCAATTCATTTGGGATGCACATCGCTACCCCGCTCCGATTGTCGCGCAAAGGTAACGCAACCCTGAAGAATCGCATCCCTCTTGCTTATTAGAGGACGTTGACTACACAATGAAGCACGAAAACGACGAAACACTGTCGGGCACATCGGGTCCATGACTTGCACAGGCTGCTGGCGCTTTCTATAATCCAGCAACGTTGCGCCTGCGTTTGACTTGGCTTCGGGCTGCTACCGGACACTTCTTCCGTTTTCAGGCTTTGCTTGCGTAATAACAAGGACGTGTCTGTCCTCTATTTGAAGAGTTCTCTCAGGAGAGTTGAATGAAGAAGGTCGTGTTTGCTTCCTTGCTGGCTGCTGCCACCGGTACCGGCGCGTTCTGCGCAGCGCCACTGGTTTGGGCACAGTCGACTACCCCAGCCCCTGCACCTGCTGCCCAGCCAGCGCCCGCCAACGCCGGTGCCCAGGCTGCTCCGGGCGGAGCCCAGCCCAACCAGATCACTATCAAGGACCCGGCCGAATACAACGACTACTCCAATGCCATCAGCCAGTCCGCACCCGCGGCCAAGGCTGCTGCCATTGAAACGTTTCTACAGAAGTATCCCAGCTCTGTCGTAAAGACCGACATGCTGGAGCAGTTGATGGCTTCCTACCAGCAGGCCGGCAACATGGACAAGACTGTCGATGCTGCCAACCGTCTGCTGCAGGCTGACCCGAACAATCTTCGTGCCCTCGCTCTCTCTGTTTACATCGAGAAGAGCCAGGCGGCGTCGAAAACCGCTCCCGCCGATGCTCAGCCTATTCTCGACAAGGCAGCGCAGCAATCACAGACCGGTCTTGCCGCACCCAAGCCGGCCAGCATGGCAGATGCCGACTTCCAGAAATTGAAGACGGCCACCACGCCGATCTTTGAAAGCGCCATCGCTTTAGATGATGAGAACAAGAAGGACTATGCCGGGGCGATCGATGCCTTCAAGAAAGAACTGGCATCGTATTCCGATCCGAACCAGACCACCTCTGGCCCTGCTCTGAATGACACTTATCTGCTGGGCCAGGCCTATGCCAGTATGACGCCGCCGGATTATCCGAATGCCGTCTGGTATCTCACACGTGCTGCTCACTTTGCCCCGGCCCAGGCCCAGGCGCAGATTGAAAAGGCAGCCGAGTATTTCTACAAGAAGTACCACGGCAACATGGACGGCTTCCCGGACATTCAGACCCAGGTGCAGTCGTCCCTTAACCCGCCCGACAGCTACAAGCCGACTGCTGCGCCGCCGCCGCCATCGCCCGCCGACCAGGCAGCGACTGTGGTTTCTTCCACGCCTGACCTGAAGACGCTGAGCCTAAGCGACAAGGAATTCATTCTCTTCAACGGCAAGCCGGAAGATGCAGAGAAGGTTTGGGCAGTTGTGAAGGGTCTCACTGCTGAAGTTCCTGGCAAGGTGATCCAGGCCACTTCGGATTCAGTCCAGATCGCGGTAACCGAAGACAATAAGGCGTCGAACAAGGCTGACTTCACCATCAACATGAAGGAGCCGTTGAAGACTGTTCCTGCGGTTGGTTCGGATGTGACGTACATCGCCACCTTCGACTCCTACACCCAGAACCCGCCGATGATCGTGCTCAGCAATGGTGGTCCCAAGGCAGCGCCAGCCGCGCGCAAGCCCGCAGCCCGTCGTCCCGCAGCCAAGCAGTAGCTTTCGTTCCTGATCGAAAAGGGCAGCCTCCAGCGAGGCTGCCCTTTTTGCTGCCTGCTGGCCCGGGCTTTGTCATTCGCTATGTGATAGTTTCGAGGCCATGGGCTGCAAATCTTCCATAGCCTCTGCCTTTCTCGCTGCTGCCTCGCTGGCCGGGAGCAGCGCCCATGCGCAATGCTCGGCCAACAATTACGTGCATGATGGCGCGCCGTCATCCCAGCGCGATTGCCAGCCGATCGCTTCGTTGAAGATGATCGACGCCGCTGAGATGTCCTCCTCGGACGCGGACACTATTGCTTCACGTCGTGCCGACATGCAGCAGGCCATGCGCTTTTACGGAGCCGAGCCGGAAGCCCCCGGATGGACCTATCAACAGGCCAATTCGCCCCTGCTTCATCATCATGTCCTGCTCGTTTATAGCAATGCAGCAAGCCCAAGGAAAGCTTCACGACTCATCGTCATCGTTCCCTCGGCCGCGGAGGAGAAGGTGCAGGTGGTGCCAGCGTTTGAGCGGGGTCTCAACCCCTACCTGCCGGGCTGGAACGCGAAAGGGAGCCATGCCGTTTACAACCGGCTGCTCGCCAGCGAGGTGGGTCGGCAGCCCCTCTCGATCCGGGCGCCCTGGCTAGAGTACGCGTTGCTGTATCTCACCCTCGCCGGACGGGAGCCAGCCATTCCCACCCAGACCGATAGTGTTATAGCCAACTGGAACCTGACCCTGCAACGCGCATCCACGCCCGTCATTCTCGAGAAATTAGACGGCAGCGCGGTCATCACGCTGAGCGACACCTCTTCTGAGAAGAAGAGCATCACCTGGATCCTGACCTTCAACAGGACGGGACAGTTGATCAAGGTTGACAAGAGCGAGGCCAGTCCCCGGAAGACCAGGAACTTCGCAACCATCGACCAGACGAATTACGAACTGAGCCGGGAGGCTGAACACCGCGAAGCCCGCTCGCAGTAGCAGCCTTTCAGCCTCATCCTCCTGCCGTTTCTGCTTACAAATGAGTCTGGCTTTCGTCCAAAGAGCGAGGGTGTTTCATGAAGTTCCTATTCGCTCTGGTTTTGTCTCTTCCCTTTCTTGCAGCGTCCGCGCAATCTGCTGTACCTGTTCCGTTGCAACAACCCTCTGCGCCCGATCCACATGCCGCGGCGAGTTGTCCCATCCGTGCAGACGAGGCATATCTCTCCTCGCGGCCCGGGCTTCCTTCGACGGATCCGGCGAAGCCAGGTCAACCCACCTTGACGCTGCATGTGCAACTGGCAGACAACGATGCCAGGAGCATCCGCTCGTACATGATTCATGCACGCATCTCGACCATGCCCGCCGACTCGTTCGACAATCTCCCGCACTGGTCAGAGATCACGCGCAGTAGCCGCGGTACCCTGCGGCCCGGATCGCCCCAGCCCATGGAGTGGAGCTTTGCGGCCGGCCGCTTCACGACGCGTCTGCAGACTGTATGGTTCGATAAAGTGATCTTCAGCGACGGCACCACCTGGGCCAGAACCCCAGGCGACAGCTGCACCTTCCGCGCCACCGGCCACATTGTACAAACGAAGCACTAGATTTTTGTTGTGTGGAGGAAGCAGAGTGAGCCTGCAGGCGTGAACGGTATACTGGAAGTTCGGCGAAGCCTGCATGCATCTACTATGGTTGAGAGTCGCGGCTGTCTTCTACTGCGTCGGTTGCGTCGCAACGCTGCCCGCGGTTCTGTACAGCCGTAAGCGGCTGCAGAGGATTGCTGTTCCGGCTACCGTCGGCGGCTTCTTCTTTCACTTCGTCGCTGTCGTCGAAATGCTGGCCGGGGCCCGGCACCTTGTTCCTGTCGGCATGCATGAAGTGGAGTCGGCCCTCTCACTGCTGATCATCGCTGCCTACCTGATGGTGCTGTTTGCCTATCGCGCAACTGCCTTCGGCATCTTCGCCCTGCCACTGGCGATCCTGTTGCTCATCACACCGGCTGTCGGCAACGACCACGCCACTTTCGTCTCACCCATGATGCGGTCCGGCTGGCTGTTCGTTCACATCGGCGCGCTGCTCGCTGCGTACGCCGCGCTCATCTTCAGCCTGCTCAGCAGCCTGCTCTACCTGATGCAGGAGCAGCGCCTCAAAAGCAAGGATGGCGCCGGCTTTCTAGCCTGGCTTCCTCCACTCGCGGTCATGGACCGTATCGCCTACAACAGCCTGATGATCGGCTTCCCTTGCATGACGCTCGGCCTGCTCGCCGGCTCGCTGATTGCCCAGGAAAGTGTTGGCGCGACCTACTTCCTCGATCCGAAAGTGCTGCTCTCGTTCGGCATGTGGGTGCTGTACATCCTGATGTTGCTGCTGCGCCAGAGTGTCGGCCTACGCGGGCGAAAGGCTGTGTACGTCTCGACGTTTACCTTCCTTGTCGTCATCAGCGTGTGGGCTGCGAATCTATTCAGCTCCGTCCACAGGTTCCCGGGACCATGAAAATTGTCCTTTGGGGGGTGAATCACAAAACAGCGCCGGTGGAGTTGCGGGAGAAGATGGCCATCGCGGCCGAGCAACTGCCTGAAGTCACGCGGCAACTGCTGGTGGCCCGGGGCACGCGCGAGTGTATGGTCCTGTCTACCTGCAATCGAGTGGAGTTTGTCGCCTTTCATGAAGAGGGCACAGCCACACTGTCCGACGTGCTCACATTTCTGGAACAGCAGTTTTCCATTGACGCGGCCAGTCTGCGGCCCCACTTGTACGAATATCGCGAGCAGGATGCCGTCAAGCATCTCTTCCGCGTCGCCTCCAGCCTTGACTCGATGGTGGTTGGCGAGCCCCAGATCCTTGGCCAGGTCAAGGAGGCTTTCGCTGTTGCCCAATCGGTCGGCGCCGTGCAGGCTGCGCTCGACAAGCTGATGCGCATGACCATGGTCGTCGCCAAAAAAGTGCGGACAGAAACGCAGATCGGCAGCTCTTCGGTTTCCATCGCGTCGACTGCTGTCGATCTCGCCAAGCGCATTTATGGATCGCTCGAAGGCCGCCAGGTGCTGCTGGTCGGCGCCGGCAAAATGAGCGAGCTCGCCGCACGTCATTTGCTGCAGCATGGCACGGCTCCCATCATGGTGGCCAACCGAACCTTCGAGCGTGCCGTCAGCCTCGCACAGAAATATAACGGTCAGGCGATACGCTTTGAAGAACTTCACGCGCATGCAAGCCGGGCTGACATCATCATTACCTCAACTGGCTCTTCGCAGCCTATCTTCGAACCCGAGCACGTGCAGAAGATGCTGCACAAACGCCGCAACCAGCCCATCTTTTTCGTTGACATCGCGGTGCCGCGCGACGTCGATCCACGCGTCAATAAACTTGACAGCGTCTTCCTCTACGACATCGATGATCTGCAATCCGTCGCTGCGTCAAATCTCGCTACCCGGGGCAGGGAAGCCGAAAAAGCAGAGCGTATTGTTGCCGAAGAAGTGGAGCGCTATGAACAGAGTCAGCGCACTCTCAACGTCGTGCCGGCAATCGTTGCCATGCAGAAGACATTCGAAGAGACCCGCCAGGCCGAAACCCGCCGCATGCAGGCAAAGCTGCAGTCGCTCTCCATCGATCAGCGTGCCGCTGTCGACGCACTCACCCGTGGCCTGATGAACAAATATCTTCACCAAACACTTGCGGCCATCAAGACTGCCGCCCGTGATGGCGACAGCCTCACAGTGAAAACGATCTGCGATATATTTGCGCTCGACCCCTTGCTGGCAGAGGCTGCGCTCAGCCGTCAGTCTGCGCCAGGCACGACAAAACCCGAACTTGCCGCGGAGGCAGTCGACGGCGAAGAGGAACCGGCGATTATCGGCGCCGGTTCTCAGATCACGCCCAGCAAGGGACGCGAATGATCCGGATAGGATCGCGCGGTTCGCAGCTTGCCCGCTGGCAGTCGGATCACGTTGCCGCGGCTTTGCGCGCCCTCGGCCACCAGGTAGAAGTCCATCTCATCCAGACCACCGGCGATCGTCTGCAACAGGTCGCGTTCGCCAAGGTCGGG
>CAZZVA010000018.1:0-25240 GCA_964657345.1 uncultured Acetobacteraceae bacterium
TGCAGCTCGGCCTGGGCCAGGGTCAGGTTCGCTGAGTACGAAGTCGTGTCGTTGGTCAGCACTTCCAGGTACGTCGTGACACCCGCCTTGTAACGGATGTGCGCGAGGTTGGTGGCATCCTGGGCCGCCTTGGCAAGCAGCGCCTGCTGCGCCCGATATTCATGGGCCTTGTTATACGCGGTCAATCCATCGGACACGCCTTGAAACGCCGTCGCCACGGTCTTCTGGTAGCTTGCCACTGCTTCCTGTGTCTGGGCCCTGGCCAGGCGAACCTGGTTGCGGAGCTGTCCCGCGTTGAAGATCGGTTGCGTCGCCTGTGCCTCCAGCGTCCACAGGAGCGATGGACTGGAGAAGAGCGCATTGAGCGCATTCGAGCCGAAGCCGCCCTGACCGGTGAGCGGAAGCTGCGGGAACTCCTGCGCGATCGCTTCACCGATGGTGGCATTCTGCGCCCGCACCGTCGCCTCTGCTTCCAGCACATCGGCACGCCGCTCCAGCAGTTTCGAAGGAAGTCCGGCAGGCAGGCTCGGCGGATCGGGCTGTTCTACCAGCGGCTTGCCACGTGGAATCGGACCCGGTTGCTGGCCCAGCAGGATGCGGATCGCATTCTCTTCCTGTGCAATTTCCTGCTCGATCTGCGGCAGCTGAGCAGTTGCCGTATACAGTGTCTGTTGCGCTTCAAACAGGTCGACATCGGAGGCCGCGCCGCCATCGACCAGCTGCTTCTCGATCTCGACAAATTCCTGGCGCGCCTTGATGGTGTTCTGCGTGATTTCCAACTGGTAGTCATACTCCCGAAGCTGGAAGTAGTCCGCCGCCACCTGCGACACCACGGTCGTGAGCACTGCCTTCTTAGACCATTCCTGTGACAACAATTGCGCCCGCGCCGACTCTGTTGCTCGCCGATAGCGTCCCCAGATGTCCACATTCCAGGTGCCGCTTACGAACAGCGCTCCTTCGTTAACCTGGTATGCAGGAAACAGGGCAGAGTCCTTTGGCTGCTGCTCCTGAAGGATCTCCGCGCCGGCATTGATCTGCGGATACTGGTTGGAGCGCGTGATCTTGAACTGGGCCTGTGCTTCGAGAATGCGCGCTGCTGCCACCTGTACATCGAAGTTGTTCTTCCGCGCAGTCCGGATCAGATCCTGCAGTACCGGATCCTGAAAGACGTCGAACCACTTCTGGTCGCCGAATGAGCCGGCTCCGGGCTGCCCGGCGTTATCGACACTTGCATGCGTGTCAGCCGCTTCTTCGGCAGCCTGTCCACGGTAAGCAGGCGGCGCCTGCACGGCAGGTCTCTTGTAATTCGGTCCGACTGAGCAGCCCGCAACTGCCAGGAGTGCAGCCGACGCAAGAATGGCGCGAACGCGGCTCATGCTGCACCTCCGCTCGGCGCATTCTGCACAGGCTTATCGGGTGACTTGCCTTTACTGGTCCGAAGAATGATTTTCTCGACTACCGTGAACGTCACTGGCACCAGGAAAATGGCGATCAGCGAAGCCGCAAGCATGCCACCGATCACGACTGTACCCAAAGTCTGGCGACCGACCGCGCCCGAACCATTGGCAAACCAGAGCGGTACGCAACCGAGGATGAAGGCGAAAGCCGTCATCAGGATCGGCCGCAGCCTCAACCGGGCGCCGGCCAGCGCTGCTTCTGCCGGCGTCTTGCCACCCTTCTCGTATTGATCCTTCGCAAATTCGACGATGAGGATGGCATTTTTCGCTGCCAGGCCAATGAGCATGATCAAGCCCACCGAAGTGTATACGTCACTGTCAAACTTACGCAGCGTGACTGCAATGAAGGCGCCGAGAATCGCAATCGGTGTGCTCAATAGAACACTGAATGGCAGAGACCAGCTCTCGTATTGTGCTGCAAGAATCAGGAAGACGAAGATCAACGAAAGTCCGTACACAGCCGTAGTCGAGACACCGCTCGCCGCCTGCTGTTCCTGGTAGGAGATGCCTTCGTAATCGAAGCCCATTTCTTTCGGCATCGTGTCCTTGAAGACCTGTTCCATTGCTTCGCGCGCCTGCCCCGAGCTATAGCCCGGTGCTGCTGCAGCATTCAGCTGTGCTGCTTCGTACTCGTTATAGCGCAGAATATATTCCGGTCCGGAGATCGCCTTGGTATTGGTGATGGCGCTCAGCGGCACCATCTTGTTGGTACTGTTCTGCACGTAGTAACGGGAGATATCGTCGGTAGTTTTGCGATACTCGCCTTCCGCCTGCACATACACCTGCCACTGCCGGCCAAAGCGATTAAAGTAGTTGACCAGGTAGCCGCCGAGAAACGACTGCATGGTTTCATACGCATCACCCAGGCTTACCTGCTGCTTCTCCGCCTTGTTGCGATCCAGTTCGACATAACGCTGCGGGACAGCGGGCAGGAAACTCGCCAGGACTCCTGCAAGTTCCGGACGCTTATTGCAGGCTGCCGTAAACTTAGCAACCTGCGCAGCCAGGAAATTCGGGTCAGCCGAGCCTGAACGATCTTCTAGCACAAAGGTCACGCCGCCCGAAGTGCCGACACCCGGGATCGATGGTGGCGGAAATGAGAATGCCATGCCTTCCGGCAATCCACCAAGCTGCTGCTGGATGTGTTGATTGATGGCACTGAGTTGTTCATTCGGAGCCTTCCGCTGATCCCACGGATCCAGGGTCACGAAGAAGAACGCGTTATAGGTTGTCTGCGTAAACGTCAGCAGGTTGAATCCGATGACCGACGTGATGCTTTTCACACCGGGCGTCGCTCGCACAATCTTTTCGACCTCTCTTGCGGCATCCCCTGTTCTTTGCAGAGACGCCGCCTGTGGCAGTTGCAATCCGAGAAAGAGATATCCCTGATCCTCCTGCGGCAGGAAGGAACTCGGGAGGCTCTTGCCCATGTACCCGGCGACGCCACTGACAACCAGGATGAAGAGCAGGGCCAGCACCGAGTTGCGAATGAGCCTGGAAGAAACCCGGATGTAGCCATTGGTCAATCGCTCGAATCCATTGTTGAACCATCTGAAAAATGAGCCAAGCGGACCGCGTGTCTGTTTTTTCGGCTTCAACAGCAACGCACAGAGTGCGGGACTCAATGACAACGCATTGAAGGCCGAGAAGATCACGGAGATGGCGATCGTGATCGCGAATTGCTGGTACAGGCGTCCTGTAATACCAGCTACGAATATTGTGGGGATGAAGACAGCAGACAGGATCAGTGCCGATGCAATGATCGGGCTCGATACTTCGCGCATGGCCTGCTCGGTAGCAGCGACCGAGTCCATGCCTTCTTCAATATGGTGTTCGACGGCCTCCACCACAACGATGGCATCGTCGACGACCAGGCCGATCGACAACACCAGGCCAAACAATGAAAGCGTGTTGATCGAAAATCCCAGGAGTGGAAAGACCACAAAGGTGCCGATGAGCGACACTGGCACTGCCAGCAGCGGAATCAGCGTCGCGCGCCAGCCCTGGAGGAAGAGGTACACCACGATGATGACCAGCAGCAGGGCAATGGCCAGCGTCGTCTCAATTTCGTGAATGCCGGCCTGCACGGCAAGCGTCGTATCCAGACCGACATCGTAATCGAGGTCAGAAGGAAAACGTGCCTTCAACTGGGCCATTCTTGTGCGCACATTCTTGGCTGTCTCGACTGCGTTCGACCCGGGCAACTGGTATACGGCGAGAATTGCCGATGGATCGCCGTTGAATCGGCCCTTCAGACTGTAGGTCTGCGCACCCAGTTCCAGGCGCGCGACATCCTTCAGCTTCAGCGTTGCCCCATTCGTCAAGGAGCGACCAATGATGTTGCCGAAATCCTCGGGGGTGACCAGCCGGCCCTGGGTGCGGACCGTGTACGTAAACTCCTGACCGGCCGGTACGGGCTCGCCGCCCACCTGGCCTGCAGGGTTCACATTGTTCTGAGCGTTGATGGCGGAAACAATATTCGGCACCGTAATGCCGAGCGATGCCAGCCGGTCGGGCTTCACCCAGATGCGCAGCGCGTACTGTCCCGCACCAAAGACCTGCACACGGGAGACACCCTTTACCCGGGTGACTTCGTCGACCAGGTTGATGTAGCAGTAGTTCGCCAGAAAGATTGCGTCGTACGTACCTTTGGGTGAAAAGACCGGCAGCAGCATCAACGGCGAACTCAGCGACTTGGTCACCGTCACGCCGCCGGTCACTACCTGCGCCGGCAATTGCGAGGACGCCTGCGAAGTACGAAGCTGCGTCAGCACCTGGTCGATATTCGGATCGGTCTTTACGCCAAAGTCGACGAAAATCTGCGTCGCTCCGTTACTCGCATTCACCGAGTACATGTAGTTCATGTTGTCGACGCCGGAGATCTGTTCTTCGAGCGGAGTCGCTACCGACTCCTCCAGTGTCTTCGCGTCGGCACCCGGATAGGTCGCCTGGACCAGGATCTCGGGCGGAACAATGTCGGGAAACTGCGCCACAGGCAGAGAGGTCATGGAGACCGCTCCGACGATCACCATCACAATGGCGATCACCATGGCGACGATGGGTCGCCGGATGAAAAAATGGGCCATGGTTTAGTGGTTCTCCGTCGCGTCGTTGATCGCCGAGGGCGCGGCCTTGATGGATGAATCCTCTTTCGCACTCACGGCAGATCCGTCGCGAACCTTGTCGTTGCCTTCGGTCACCACCCTGTCGCCAGGCTGCAAGCCGGACTTGATGACCCAATAGGTGCCTTCACGCCCACCTGTCATCACATTCTGTATCTTGACCTTGTTATCGCTGCCGATCACCGCAACCGTGTACGCTCCCTGCAACTCCGTAACGGCCCGTTGCGGAATCAACAGGGCATTGTGAACGACCGACGTGACTGCGCGCACTTTCGCGTACTGCCCAGGACGCAGCAGGCGCTCCGGATTCGGAAAGGCCCCGGCAATCCGGATGGTGCCCGTGGTCGCATCCACCTGGCGATCGACCAGCACAATGCGGCCTTTCTTCGGATACACCGAACCATCAGCCAGCGTCATCTCGAGAGGAACTGTCGAGCCGCTCTGCAGAAGGTCGTGGCCGCCCTTCGACTTCACACTCCCTGACAGCGCCAGATACTCCTGTTCGCTGATGGGGAAGTAGGCACGGATCGGATCGACCATCGACACGGTCGTGAGCGCCGTCGACTGGGTGACCAGGCTGCCCACCTGCGTCGAAGCCACACCGGCGACGCCATCGATCAGCGAGTAGACACGCGTGAACCCGAGGTTCAACTTGGCTGTATCCACGGCCGCCTGGTAGGACTTCACCGAGGCCTCGGCCTGGTGCAGAGTACCCAGTTCTGTATCCAGCTGGCTCTTCGCTATGCCCCGAATCTGCACCAGCGGCGTATCGCGGTCGACGTTGATCTGTGCCAGTTCTTTCGCAGCCTGTGCCTGTGTCAGCTGTGCCTGCGCCTGCTCGACCAGCGCCTGGGTAGGTCGTGAGTCAATTTCAAACAGCACCTGTCCCTTGCGAACAAACGCGCCGTCTTTGTAGTCCTGCCGCACCAGGTAGCCCGTCACCTGCGGCGTGATCTGCGCGGTCACGGTACCGTCCAGGGACGCAACCCAGTCGCCATAAACGGAGACGTCGCGCTGCTCCACCGTGGCATACAACACCGGGGTTGGCGGAGGTGGGCCCTGGGGCTGTTGCTGAGCTTTCTTTTCGCAGCCAGTGAGGAGAATTACTGGCGCGAGCGCATAGATGAAAGATCGTCTAAATGAATTCATGCAGCGTTCAATGCCTTCGACATACAGGATGAGGTCAGGCACAGGCCCGAGACCACGGAAGTCTTTACACAGATTCGCAGGGAGGTTGATTGATTCAGAAATCCGTGTGAAAGCTCTTTCAATGTGAGCCGGATTGACCAGTGACGCAGTCTCTGCCAACCGGACGCTGATACACCTGCAGCAAGCGGATGCCGCTGCCTCCTGCCTTTCTTAACATTGCACGAGACGCGCTTCTGCCGGTAACCTGTCAGTGTCGAGCTTTCTGCCCTTTTCGGACAGACTGGCCCGGCCACTCTTCTACCTGGGTGTTCGCCGAACTGAACGGCACACCATCCACGGAGCCGGGTGTACCAAACTCAGGCAAACCCTGCGGGGGTGGCGAAATGGCAGACGCACCAGACTTAGGATCTGGCGGAGCAATCCGTGGGGGTTCAAGTCCCCCCTCCCGCACCAAATCATTTACTGCTTCGTCGGCTGTACCCGGCGAGCCACTCAGAAAAGGTCTATAACCAGCAATGAGCCAAGAGAATCCGCAGCAGCCCCGCATCAACGTCACCCGCTCGCCCGAGTACCGCGACAGCTATGCAAACAGCGTGCAGGTACGCATCAGTGTGTGGGACTTCTTTCTCTACTTCGGCACCGCCCAGCAGGACACTGCTGACGAGCTGACCATCAAGAACTTTCAGGGCATTTATCTCAGTCCGCAGCAGGCCAAGGCGCTCTGGAACATTCTCGGTCAGAATCTTGCCCAGTATGAACAGACCTTCGGCAATGTCGCTCTGGAGCCGCAGGCGCCATCCTCGAACGTACGCAGCTTCAATTAAGCCTGTAACCAGACTTTCCAACATCAGGTAGGGCCGCCGGTTGAACTTCTCAGGAGATTCCCCGTTCCAGCCGGACCGATCAGCGCGGCTGCATGGAAACTCATCAGCTACGCGGCAGCCGCGGCCCCTTTACCTGTGGCAGATTTTTCCTCTCATCTTCATCTGCGTCTACCTGACGCATGCGACGCTGCTGCGGCTCCCCTACTACTGGGACGAAGCCGGCTACTACATTCCGGCTGCTTACGATTTTCTGCGCACTGGTTCGCTGATCCCCTATTCCACTCTCAGCAATGCTCATCCTCCCCTGCCCAGCCTCTACCTCGCGCTCTGGTGGAAAGCTTCCGGCTTCATTCCCTTTGTCACGCGCGTAGCCGTGTGCGTGGTCTCCTCAATCGCCCTGCTCGGCGTGTATCAACTGGTGCTGCAGATTGCGCGTAGATGGCAGATTGCCGCGTCCGTCACTGCACTGACACTGCTTTATCCTGTGTGGTTCGCGCAGAGCACACTCGCGCACGCCGACATATTCGCCGCCGCGGCAACACTGTGGGGCCTGTGTTTCTACTTCAAACCGTTGCGTGACGCGCGAAACCTGTGGCTCGCCGCATTCTTCTTTTCTTTGGCTGCCCTGTCGAAGGAAACTGCTATCGTCACGCCATTCTGCCTGGCTGCGGGCGAACTCGCCTGGCCTTCGCGCCCTGTGCGCTTTGTCAACGCCGGCATCCTCGTCACACCGCTGATCCCACTCGCTGCCTGGTACAGCTATCACCGCTATAAGACCGGATTTGTGTTCGGCAATCCCGAATATCTGCGCTACAACGCGACTGCCACGCTGAGCCCATTACGCGTCACAGCGGCATTTGCCCACCGTGTCTTCCATCTCACCGCTCACATGAATTTGTTCGTGCCGGTACTCTGCGCTCTTGCCGCATTCATCCTGGCTCCGCGCATTCTGTCACGAGACAGTACATCTCCTCTCAGCCCGCTGGATCCATCCTTATTGCGGCCGCTGTGGATCATTCTGCTTGGCAATACGATTTTCTTTTCAGTCATGGGCGGCGCGCTCCTCACCCGCTACCTGCTGCCGCTTTATCCCATCGTGCTGCTGCTTTGCGTCTGGACATGGCACCGGCGCGTTCGCGGCTGGGGTCTTCTCTTTGTATTGAGCGCCGCAGCGTTCACCTGCGCCATCTTCCTGAATCCGCCTTACCGTTTCTCGCCGGAAGACAATCTCAGCTATCGCGACAGTATCGTGCTCGCCCAGGCTGCGATTCATGAACTATCGCAGCGCTATCCGAATGCCAGCGTGCTCTCGGCGTGGCCTGTCAGCGACGACCTCGCCAAACCCGAGCTTGGCTACGTTCGCAAACCCTGGTCAGTCGTCAGTGTGAACGACTTCACCCTCGCCAGCATTCAGCGCGCCGGCGAATCCAATGCCAACTTTACCGCCGCCTTGATCTTCAATACCAAGGATGATGACAACACCAGGCACGAATCCATTCACCTGCCATTCGGACTGAGCGAAACCAACCGCGCGCTCGACACACGTTTCTTCAACGAACACCAGGACCTAGATCCAGACGCCATTGCCCGTCTCCTCGGGGGAAGGGTCGCCTGGCAGGAACGGCGCAACGGCCAGTGGGCTGCCATTGTGCATTTTGATAGGCCGCAGCTTGCACACCTGCGTCCGCCCTCAACCATCCATCCCGGCCACTGAACCGGCGTCACTTTTTTTGCCGATGAGCCGCCGTCTATAATCAGCCTGTCTTGAAGGCATCCTGCAAAGTCGCTGGAGGAAGGCGCGTTGGAGTCAAAGCCGCCGCCGCGCGCACCTGTCAGTTAGCCTGGGGCTGCTGTCTTGCCGTTTCGTTACTCTCAGCAGCGCCCATGATCGCGCAGACGGATCCACCGCCGGCAAGTTCCGCAGCCGCTGCCCGCGAACACCGCCTGCTGCTGGTGCTCCCCTTCGAGAACCGCACCGGGCAGGCCAATCTTGACTGGATCGGCGAAGCCGTTCCAGAAGTCTTGAATCAGCGTCTCGCCTCGGCGGGCTACCTGCCCATCAGCCGGCTCGACCGTCAGTACGCACTGGATCATCTCGGACTGCCCGTCAACTTTCAGCCCTCCCGCGCCACGGCTATCCGCATCGCACAAACACTCGACGCCGACTTTATCGTCATCGGCAGCTATTCCCTCAGAGGTCAGCGTTTCGCCACGACCACGCAACTGCTCGACGTCAACAGCCTGCACATGGGCCAGCCTCTACAGCAGGAATCCGATATTGCCCACCTGCTCGATGTGCTGAACAGCACGGCCTGGCGCGTCGCACGCTCGCTTGATCCGCAATACTCCGTTGCCGAAAACACCTTCGTCGCAGCAGGCTCGGACTTGCGCCTCGATGGCTTTGAGAACTATATCCGCGGTCTCGTCGACCCGAACAATGCCGACCGCATTCACCACCTCAAGGAAGCCACGCAGCTCAACCCCAGGTTCAGCCTGGGCTGGCTTGCGCTCGGTCAGGGCTACTTTGCCAACCAGCAATATGAACTCGCTGCTGCTGCCCTCGGCCATCTACCCAAGAATGATCCCAATGCTCTCTACGCCGAGTTTTATCGCGGACTCGCCTTCTTCTACACGGGCAACTATGCCAAGGCCGAAGACGCCTTCGGCTTCATCGCCGGGCAGCTTCCACTTTCCGAAGTACTGAACAACGAAGGTGTCGCGGAGAGCCGCCACGGCCAGGATGGCTCGGCACTTTTCCGCCAGGCGATTGTGAACAATCCAGCGGACCCAGATTACAGCTTCAATCTTGCCGTAGCACTGAACCGCAAAGGCGATCGCGCCGGCGCCAACGCAGCTCTCAAGCAGGCACTCGCCCTCCGGCCGCAGGATTCCGAAGCACTTGCCTTCGCACTACGTCTCCGGAATGAAGCCTCAGCGCAGCCGACCACGTTCACGCCCCCGCCGGCAAGCAACGCAGTCGCTGTGACAGATCCGGAGCCAGCGACCAGCGGTCCGCTGGAACGGATCAAACGCAGCTTCAACGACGCCTCCTTCCGCCAGGCAGCATTTGCGATGGAGCAGATGCAGTCCATGAGGCTCGACGCACTGCCCCCGGCGCAGCGCGCAGCCGCACTCACACACGAGGGCCAGCACTATCTTTCAGAAGGGCTCATCCTCGAAGCAGAGCACGAATTTCAATCAGCGCTCTCACTCGACAGCGGCAATGCTGACGCGCATGCCGGGATCGCGGAAGTCCGCCAGCGCGGCGGCGATGAAGATGCAGCGCGACGCGAAGCCCAGGCCTCCATCAAGCTCAGGCCCACGTCTCCCGCCTACGTGGTCCTGGCCCGCGTGGACCTGGCCGCGAGTCAGACGGCCGCTGCCGAATCTGATATCCAGCAGGCGCTTACGCTGGATCCGCAAAATACTATCGCCCACACCCTGCAGCAGACGATCCGCAATCGCGAGCAGAAGACGCCATGAAGTCGAGACTGGTGATTGCGGTTTTTCAGGCATGGCTGGCTATCGTCATGATCGCGTATACTCACGCCGTTCATGCCCAGAACGGGCCTCCGCAGGTCACCGTCATTCATCTGAAAGACACGGTACAGCCGGTGACCGAGGCCTATCTCGCCCGCGGCATCGATCAGGCCGCAGCCAGCCACTCCGCTGCTGTAGTGATTGAGCTGGACACACCCGGCGGCCTGCTCACCTCCATGCGCGCGATGACCAGCAAGATTCTCGCATCGCCTGCTCCTGTCATTGTCTATATTGGACCGCCCGGCGCCCGTGCAGGCTCAGCCGGGTTCTTTCTGCTGGAAGCAGCCGACATCGCCGCCATGGCGCCGGCTACGGAAGCGGGAGCCGCTCACCCCGTCGTCGAAGGCGCCAAGCTGGACGACACCATGAAGCTCAAGATCGAGAATGATACGGCGGCCTTTCTGCGCTCCTACACGGCTCAACGAGGCCGTAACCCTTCAGCTGCGGAAGACGCCGTGCGGCAGTCCAAGTCCTACACTGCGAAGGAAGCCAAAGACCTCGGCCTCATTGACATCATCGCTCCAGATATTCCCACGCTCCTGAACAGCCTTGATGGCCGCGCCATCACGCGCTTTGACGGCTCAAAGTCGGTGTTGCACACTCACGGCGCGCGCCTTGATGTCGTCAATCCCACCACCCGCGAACACATACTCGGTTGGTTCATGGATCCCAATATTGCCGTGCTCATCCTGGTGCTGGGCGGTCTGCTCATTTACATCGAGTTCAATGCGCCCGGCACCATCATCCCCGGGGCTTTCGGAACGCTGCTGGTGCTGCTCGCCCTCTTCGCGCTCAATCTGCTGCCCATCCACTATGCCTCTGCGCTTCTGATCGTCGCCGCCTTCACCCTGTTCCTGTTGGAAGTAAAGTTTGCGAGCCACGGAGTTCTCGCTGCCGCCGGCATCGTTTGTCTCATCGTCGGTATGCTGACCCTGGTCAATGGCCCGATCCCGGAGATGCGGGTCCATCTCGGTGTGGCCCTTGCTACCGGTGTCGGATTCAGCCTCATCACCATTTTTCTTGTCCGCATTGCGATGCAGGCCCGTCGCAACAAAACCCTGCTCGGGTCCGACTCGCTGGTCGGACAGTTAGCCGTCGCTACGGAAGCGATCGGCCCGGGTAGTCCTCAGCCCGTTGGCCAGATCATGGTTCACGGTGAGCTTTGGCAGGCGCACTGCAATACCCCTATTGCTGCCGGAGACCATGTTCGCGTTACCTCCCGAAACGGTCTACTCTTGTCTGTCGAGCCGCTTTCCTGACACTTTTGTGCCACTAAGGAAAGCGTTTGGGCGCGAGCCAGCTGCTTTACAATCCAGTCACAGGAGTCACACCACGATGGGTACGTCCGGTCTTGGCCTCATTGTCATTCTCATCGTCCTCTTCTATCTCCTGAGTTCGATCAAGATCCTGCGCGAGTACGAACGTGGCGTCATCTTCCGCCTGGGCCGCGTACTTCCAACTCCCAAGGGTCCCGGTCTGTTCCTGGTCTTCCGGCCGCTCGACCAGATGGTGCGTGTATCTCTACGGCAGGAGGTCCTGGAAGTGCCGCCGCAGGACGTCATCTCCCGCGACAACGTCACTCTCAAGGTCAATGCCGTCATCACCTTGCGCGTTGTCGATCCCTCGCGCGCTGTCATTGAAGTCACGAACTACGTCTACCAGACCTCGCAGTTTGCACAGACGACCCTGCGTTCGGTTCTAGGTGAAGTGGAACTCGACGAGCTGCTGTCGCATCGTGAAATTCTCAATCATCGCATTCAGACGATCATCGATCAGCGCACCGAGCCCTGGGGCGTGAAGGTCGTGAGTGTCGAAGTCAAGCAGGTAGACCTGCCGGAATCCATGCTGCGTGCCATGGCCAAGCAGGCAGAAGCCGAGCGCGAAAAGCGTTCCAAGATCATCAATTCGGAAGGCGAGTTTGCCTCCGCACAGAAGCTGGCCGATTCTGCCGCCCTGCTTGCGACTGCACCCATGGCGCTGCAGCTACGCTACCTGCAGACGCTTACCGATATCGCCGGCGAAAAGAACAGCACCATCGTCTTTCCGATTCCCATGGAGATGATGTCTTTGTTCAACCGCCTCGTCACACCGGCTACATCCTCTCCTGCCGCAGCGCCTATGCCAGCGAAGGCAACACCACCTACCGAGCCGGGCTTGATAAAGCCGGTTTCCGAGGATTGATATGGGCTCCACGTTTGCTGATCCAGATTTCGGAGAAACAGTCGAGTCACAGCTGACCCTGGGAACTGCCTCGCTGCTGGGCATCTTCTTCGGCCTGGTGATGATCTGCGGCATCTTTTTCGGCTTCGGCTACTCCATCGGCAGGCGCAATTCCTCAGCCATGGCATCCGCAACTCCTGTGAGCAAGCCGGTTCCCGAGGTCCCCTCGGCGTCCCGCCAGGTAGCCGTTCCTCAGCCGCCGCCAACCGCGATCACGCCCTCTTCCGAGCCGCTGATTGCCAGTGTCGAAGGCGCTTCTGCACCGGCACCCATCACACTGCCGCGTCTTCCTGGCGCCGTCGCCGCCCAGCCATCTGCAGGGGCCACCTCGACAATCCGCAGCAACGAAGACACGTCCAATTTCTCGTCCACCCGCATGGCAGGCATCTCTCATCCTGCGCTGCTACCGGAGACACTTCCGGTCAAGGTTCACATCCCCAAACCCAGCGCCTTTGCGCCCGTCATCGTCGTCCAGGCAGCACCCGGCACTCCGCTGCAGCGCATCGTGGCCGGCCCGCAATTCACATCGCAAGCCGAGCCCAGTCCCTACTTCGTCTGGACGCCGCCATTCGATGTACACCGCAAGCGCGTGAATGGCCGCGAAGTCGCATTCGTCAACACAGTTCACACCCGCGCTACGCGGCCCTCCCTCGTCTCCGCCGTTCACACTCCATCCTCACGGCCGGCATTGGTACTGCAGATTGCCGCGCTCTCCCGGCAGGACGACGCAGAAGTTCTGGCGACCTCACTGCGAAAGGGCGGCTTCACGCCGTCCATCAAGAGTGGCGTGGAAGACGCGCTCTATCACGTGGAGGTCGGTCCTTACGATCGCGAAGCTGCAGTTGCCGCACGTCAACGGCTTATTGCGCGCGGTTACAACGCGATTCTTCGCTAGCGCCTCAGCGCTGCCTGAGACGCGCTGGAAGCTTCTCATAGATTCCGCCAAAGCCGCCATTCGAAAGAATTGCCACCACGTCGCCGCTCATTAGTTTTGGCGCGATACTGCCCACGATCGCATCCGCATCTGAACCGAACTCTGCTGGGTGCCCGGCCTGCTGCAAGGTCGTCACGATTGCCTCCGGATGCAGCCGCTCTGCGGGCGGAATGCCTTCCTGCTTGAAAACACCCGCGATCACTACCTGGTCGGCAAGCTTCAGCGCGTCCACCAGCTCTTTCTCGAAGACATTTCGTCGCAGCGTATTCGACCGCGGTTCCAGCACTGCCCACAGTCTCGATTGCGGGTACGCACTCCGCAGCGCCTTCAATGTTTCCCGGATCGCCGTAGGATGATGCGCGAAGTCGTCAATGATCGTAACGCCGTTCACGACAGCCTTCACTTCCAGCCGCCGCTTCACGCTCTGGAACGTCGACAGTGCTTCTTCGATCGCTGCAGCCGGCACTCCATTGCCGAATGCCAGTGCCGCCGCTGCAGTTGCATTCATCGCGTTGTGTTCCCCGGCCATTCGCAAGGAAAGCTCCAGGCAAGGTTTGCCATGGTGGAACACACTCCACCGCGTCGATCCACTCTCATGCCGAAGATCACGCACCTGCCACTCCGAGTCCACGGCAAACCCGTAACGCTCCACGCGGCAAAATGCCTTGGCCACACATTCTGTCACATTCTCTGATCCGTCAAACGCCACCAGGCGCCCGCGTCCGGGAATGAGATTTACAAAGCGCTTGAAAGCCGTCTTCACGGCATCGAGGTCGCGATAGATATCGGCGTGATCGAATTCGACGTGTGTCAGGATGGCGGCATCCGGGAAGTAGTGCATGAACTTCGGACCCTTGTCGAAAAATGCCGTGTCATATTCATCGCCTTCCAGGATGAACGTGCGTGTGGGCCGAAGGTGAAAGCTGGTTCCAAAATTCTCCGCCACGCCGCCGATCAGAAACGACGGCGTGAATGCCGTGTTCGTTCTGCCGGCAACTGCGTAGATCCACGCCAGCATACTGGTCGTTGTCGTCTTCCCATGCGTCCCGGCCACTACCAGCGATTCGCGTCCCACCAGCAACTCTTCATGGATCGTTTGTGCGAGCGAGGCAAACGGGATGCGCTCATCCATGACATATTCCAGCTCCACGTTGCCGCGTGACAATGCATTCCCCACAATGACCAGGTCCGGTCGCTTTGCCAGGTTGTTTGCGGCATACGGCTCCTTTACAGGAATCCCGAGTTCCCGCAGCAGGTCGGACATCGGCGGATACGCCGCAGCGTCCGAACCCGTCACGGTGTGTCCCTGCAGCTGCAGCAATCCGGCCAGCGAAGCCATCGCTGTGCCGCAGATGCCGATGAGATGAACGTGCTTTCCTGTCTCTTGCGCCAAAATGACTCCCTTATGCAGTCTGCGTATTTTCGGTTGCCGGCTCCAGCAATCGCAGGGCAGGCACATTCGTCAGGTCAAGTTCAGCCGGGACGCCGAAGGTCAGCGTTACGTTTCCATGCGAAACATGGCCCGAGCGCAAGCCGAAACCGATCGGTCCTGAAAAATTGTGCAGCACCGAAAGGATGGTCTCTTCGATCAGCCGTGGATCTGCCCCTGGGGAAACACAATCCAGCATCTCCCCAAACACGATTCCCGTAACCCCTTCGAGCTTTCCTGCCAGCAGCAACTGCCGCAACATGCGATCCACCTGGTAAGGCTTCGCCCCCACATCTTCCAGGAACAGCAGTTTGCCTTCGGTCTGCACCGCATAGGGCGTGCCCAGGGACGCGCACAACAGGCTCAGGCAACCGCCATACAGGGTTCCGGAAGCGGTACCAGCTTTCAGCACGCGCAGTCCCTCCGCCGGGCCAACCTCGTATAAAAGTCCACCCATCGCCGCGAGAAAACTGATCGCGTCTACACCATTGCCAACCGCGAAATCAGCCGTGACCATCGGTCCATGAAACGCCGGCAAGCCAACCTGGTCCAGCAGCCAGCACTGCAGGTTAGTCATATCGCTGTAAGCAAACAGCGGCTTCGGATGTTTGGCGATCAGTTTGAGGTCCAGTCCGGCCAGCAGATAGTTGCTGCCATACCCACCGCGCGGACACAGGATCGCCGCGATGTCGGGATTCGCGAAGGCTTCGTGCAGGTCGGCAAGCCGCTCCTGCGGTGTGCCGGCAAAATACGGCCGGCTCTTCGCGGAGACATATTTTCCCAGCACCGGCTCCAGGCCCATCGCAACCACCGCGTCCAACCCAGGCTGCAACCGGTCTTTCTGAAAGCTGCTGGCCAGCGCAATCACAGCGACCTTACTGCCATTGCAGACTGCTCGCGGTCTCAAGAGATTCGGCGTCGTCATGCGTGCATGTCACCGTATTCGATCCAGGCGTTACCCTCTGCGACCAGCACTGCGCTCCCCGTCAACAGCATTTCTGCTCCCTCGCCAGTCCACTCCACTATTTGCGTCCCACCGGGCGCTTCCACTATCAACTTCGCACGGCAACCGCGCAATGCGATCGCGGCCGTGGCGGACGCGCATGTTCCTGTACCCGACGAATGCGTCGGACCAACGCCGCGCTCAAAAATCCTGATTTCAATCTTCTCAGGACTCACGACCCGGACGAATTCCACATTCGTCTGGCCCGGAAAGTCCGCATGATGGCAGATCTCGGTGCCCACCTGCTGCCATGCCGGGTCAGCCTCGAAGTCGTCCACAAAAATCACGAAATGGGGGTTGCCAATATTCACCTTCATTCCCTGTACCAGGCTGCCATCGTGCAATTCAACAGCGGCGTCCTGAAAGGCCGGCACGCCCATACCGCTCACCATCTCGTAGCGATTTCCATCCACGCCAACCAACCGACAGTCGCGCATTCCTGCATCGGTTTCGATCCGCAAGGTCGTCCCCACGGCGGCTCCGCGCTGCCTCGCCATCCATGCTGCTACACAGCGAGTACCATTGCCGGAGATCTCTGCTACTGACCCATCGGCATTGCGCAGATGAATGTTCCCCGACAAGTCGCTCGTCCACGCAAAATACTCCACGCCGTCCGCGCCGACGCCCCTGTTGCGCTCGCAGAGTTGCCTGGACGCCTCTGCTTGCAGACCAGGCGCCACATCTTTCGCATCCACGATCAGGAAGTCATTCCCGCACGCCTGCAGCTTGGCGAATGGAACCGAGAATAAACTCATTGCCTGCTCCCGGCATTCACGCGCGAATGGTAAATGCGTGCGCATCCCTGGTCCGAGGAACAAGTCACGCTTAACACATCCAGGTCCGCACCATGCTGCTTCACGGCGTCCGCAACCGGGTCGCCATCGATCGCCACCACCCAGGGTGCAGCCACCGCAGGATTCTGCAGTGCCGCAGTCCATTGGTAATAATCGCCTTCGTTCACTGTTCGCTTCAACGGAAAACCTATCTGCTGCAATGCTCCCACATGTGCGGACGTGTACATCAGGATCGTTTCATTTGGCGGTATCTCGGCCAGCTTCATCGCCAGGGCATGCTCGAATGCAATGCGTGAACGGCCATTGCGCATCGCCTCCTGCAGTACCAATGGTCGCGCATGCAGCAATGCTGCGCTGTTGATCAGGATCAGCAGCCCCGCAACCGGCGGGAGCCACTGCTGATAGCGCGGCAGCTTTTGCATCAACGCTGCCACGGCGAACGCGAAGAACAAAGCAAACGCGGGCAGCAGTTCCATCCCATACCGCGTGTTGTAAAACGCGTACGGCAGCCAGACGGGCAGAAAGATCGGCACCGAGCCATATGCGACCGAGTACGCATAAAACGGCAGCGGCAGCCAGAATAGCAGGGTCGGCCATGCCCCCCGATAGCGCAGCACGGCAGCGCAGGAGCCAACCACAGCAATGCCCACCAGCAGCTTTCCGCACGAAGGCCACACTGCGTTCATCTGCGCCGCCTTCAGAAAGTAGGTCCACGCGATGCGCAGATTATGGTAGCCAGGGTAGTGCCCTGCGCCCGGGGGCGTCGTCCGCAGCTCAATGGCTTTGGCAGAATAAGGACCGCGCAGAAAATCCAGCGGATCATGAAACTGCTTTGCGTTGTATGCCAGCCATAATATCGGCGACACGCCAACGACGGTGCTGAACAGAATCCACTCGCCCAGCAACGCCGACCTGCGGCCGCTGCGCATCACGATGACCGTAGCAGCACACCACGCGGAAGCCGCGTAGATCCATCCGTCGTAGCGGGTAAAGACCGAAGCCGCCAAGACCAGCCCGAGATAGCGCAATCGCCGCGCAGCCTGCGACTCGTCATCCGCAGCTGCAAGCTCCGCCAGCAGCACCACTGCCCCTACCATCTCGGCCAGGTACAGCGGCTCGGTCATGGCAGTCGTCGCAAGGTACAGGAGGCTCGCATTCGTGGCAAAGAACAGCACAGCCAGCACTGCCGGCGCAATCTCGAGCCATCGGCGTGCCAGGCGGAACATGCCGACGCAGCCGGCAACATAAGTCAGGATCGACGGAATCGCACCCGCCATCCCGTTCTGCCACCACTTCATGTTCAGCACAAATGGCATCAACAACAGGTGCGGCAGCGGCAGCCATACCGATCCCAGCTGGCGAAAGCCCGGATTGAGCGAATCGACCACTCGCCTTGCGATATGCAGATGCGCGACTGCATCGCCATACAGCAGCAGGTAGCCGTGCGATGCATAGTAAGCAAGCGACGCCATGGCGAGCATCAAGGCCAGCAGCCTGACTACACTGCGCTCCTGCCGGGACTGCTGTATCAACAGCTGCGATGCAGTCATCGAAGGCGCCACACGAATGCTCTTCGGCGCCACCTTGTTTCCAGCTCTATTCAAGATGCGAAAGCTCTTCGAATAACTTAAAGCGTGCATCGATCTCATCGCGCGTCAAAGCCTGCACCCTCTCCGTGCCAAAGCTTTCCACCGCGAAGGACCCCATCACGCCGCCATAGAACATCGCCCGCTTCAGGATTGCCGGCGTCAAGTCACGCTGCGACGCAATGTACCCGTAGAAGCCACCGGCAAACGAGTCCCCTGCTCCCGTCGGGTCCACGACCGTTTCGAGCGGCATTGCCGGGGCACGAAATGGCTGCTTCTTACCCGCTGCCCCAAAAACCTCATTGCTGAAAAAAATAGTCGCGCCGTACTCGCCATGCTTGATTACCAGGGTCTTTGGACCCATTGCATGAATAATCCTTGCGGCGCGCAGCAGGTTGCTCTCCCTGGCAATCAGCTTGGCCTCACCATCGTTGATCAGCAGGCCATCCAGCCCTTTCAACACTTTCGCAAGATTGTCCGCATGTCCGGTGATCCAGTAGTTCATGGTGTCGCCAAACGCCAGCTTCACCTTCGGCATCTGCTTACGGACATTGGCCTGCAGCACTGGATCGATGTTCGCGAGAAACAGGTACTCGCTATCCCGATACTCTTCCGGGATCTTCGGTGAGAAGGTCTCGAAGACATTCAGCTTCGTATCCAGCGTCTCGGCTTCGTTGAAGCTCTTGACATAGGAGCCGCTCCAGTGAAAGCTCTGGCCCGGCACGTGCTCGATACCGCGCGTATCGATATTGCGGCGCGTGAAGACTGCTTCATGCTCACTCGAAAAGTCTTCGCCGACGACACCGATCACGCGAACGTCAGTGAAAAAACTTGCAGCCAGCGCGAAATGCGTTGCTGCCCCGCCCAGGCAATTGACCTGCTTGCCGCTCGGCGTCTCGATATCGTCAAACGCTACACTGCCCACTACGAGAATTGCCATCGTTTTCCTGTTCTTCGCTGGTGTTCATTATTGCTTTGAAACTATGAAAGATATTTGCCGATCAGCAAGTCCAGCTTCTGCTTCGTCTGGCTCGGAATGAGATCGTGGCTGGTCATGATTGCATATTGAAGAGCACTGCCACAGCCGCAGGTCCTGTCCGCCGGCATCGCCGCCACCGCTGCGCGTACGACACTTGCTGCATTCCCGGCATTCTGATGCATCACCGCAACGATTTGATCGACGGTCACATCGTCATGGCTCTCGTGCCAGCAGTCATAGTCGGTCACCATGGCCATCGTCGCGTAGCAGATCTCGGCTTCGCGCGCGAGTTTGGCCTCCTGCAGGTTGGTCATGCCGATCACGTCCGCCCCCCAGCTGCGATACAGGTTGCTTTCCGCGCGTGTTGAAAACTGCGGCCCCTCGATGCAGACATACGTGCCGCCCTGCTTGCCCGTCACACCCACGTCGGCGCACGCCTTTACAATTGCGGCTGCCACGGTTCCACACACCGGGTCGCCAAAGGCAACATGCCCCACGATGCCATCGCCAAAGAAGGTAGCTGTGCGGAGAAAGGTGCGATCGATGAATTGATCGGGGACTACAAAGTCGGTCGGCTTATGCTCCTGCTTCAGCGAGCCTACTGCGGATACCGACAGAATGCGCGAGACGCCAAGCTTCTTCATCGCGTAAATGTTTGCGCGAAAATTCAACTCCGACGGAAGGATGCGATGCCCACGCCCATGCCGCGATAAAAACGCGACCTTCCGGCCTTCCAGTTCTCCCACTACAAACGCATCCGACGGCTCACCGAAGGGAGTCTCCACCATTACTTCGTGAGCGCCAGTCAGTCCCGGCATGGAGTACAAACCACTGCCGCCGATAATGCCGATTTCCGCCTGCTCCAAACAAGACTCCCTGCAATTCAGTAGGATTGCGCCGCGCTTTATCGCGGACGCTCAAGTATAAATGGCACCGCCCGCCCGCTAGGGAACGCCGGCAGCGATCCGTGGCCGCATGCCGGCGCGCATCAGTCCTGCATGTCCCAGCCAGGTCGACATCGGTTCCGTCAGTTCATGCGCGACAGGCATCGCGCCATCCTTCATTAACAAGCGAGTCTGCACATCGTCTTCGCTGCCCTGGGCACCCTGTAGCAGCAGTTGCAGCTTGCGCGCCGTGGCCAGGTCAAAGCTCTCGCTCACGAACACCTGCTTGGCCGTCCGCGTAATGAGGATCGGACCTTCGTCCGTACGAAAAACCTGAGCCTGCCGGCCCGACTCCTGTGTGTCGAGCTCGCATTTTGAATATTTTCGATGCAGAGATTCCGCATACAGCGCTGCAAACTGCGTCGCGGCTGCTTCCGTTTTCCAATGCGACAAGTAAAAGATTGCTACCGATGTCGTCGAGGCTCGCTGCTCCGGCGTCTGTGCTGCCTTCGCCTGTGCCGCGTAGTAAAGGCCGCCATCCCATTGAGTCGCCATCGCGGCACCCATAGGTTTGCCGCCGAACAATTCTGCAATCATCCGGACATCCAGTTCGCCCATCACCCCGATGTCATACGGATCGTAGCTCGCATCCAGCAGTGGATGAATATCCGGCATGTGCAGCAGCGGAACCGCTCCCCGCTTTTCATACACCAGGGGATTCATAATTTCGTAGCTCGACGACGGCGGCCGGTCGAGAACCCCGGCAAAGGCTGCCTGCGTTCCCTTGTCCTGCAGCAGCGTCTGCTCGAAGTTCAAACCCTCGCGATAAGGAAACAACAACGATTGCTGCAGCAGTAGCGGCGCTCTCGCCAGCACTGGCGAATCCGATCCGGACGCCTCTGCATTGTTCGCATCGTCATCCATGACTTTCGGAATCGTTCGCATCGTCACATGCTTCGGTTTCAATCCCCAGTCGATGAACACCACCATCGCCTGCCCTTCCGTGATCGCATCGCGAGCCGTGTCCGCCTCATCCACGAAAATATGTTTATTGTCGTTATCCACGTCATGTGACAGTCCTTCAATGCTCTGATCGCCCCACTTGTCCAGGTCTACATGCTGATCCTGCAGCGCATGCGTCAACTCGTGCGCGAGCACAGGCTTCTGCTGATCCGGTTCGATCCAGTCCAGGAGGTTCACTGTCTTTGTTTTCGCGTCGTAATAGCCTGCCACCTGTTCCCGCAGCAGGCTCACCAGGAATGGCTGCAGGTGAAAGTCGCGATCCAGCAAACCGAATTTTTTCAGCACGATCTCTGACCGTTCCATGCGCCTGGTATCTTTGTCTTCGCGCAGGCGACCGGTAATGTAGCTCTCCACCTCATTGCGCGTGGTCAATCGCCGCTTCACATCACGTTTACTGGCAAACCCGCTATCCTGGCTGGCGAACTTGGTGATCTGGTCGACAGATCGAAACAACTCCTTCGCCTGCTGCGGTGTGATGTGTACATCCTTGGCCGGACTGGCCACAGTTGCCGGAGCAGTCGGCGACGGACCAGCCTGGGCAGGAGGCAAAACACCCGGACCAGGCTTCTCCTGGGCGCACACCTGGCGAGCCGGCAGGGCACACACCAATAGCAGCGCTCCACACATGAGTGGAAGGCGCCAACTCGCCAGAGTGGAATAGCTCCTGCACACCCTCTTACTCATTCCCGCATGTCCTTCCCGTGGTCCGCATCGGCGTTATCGACGAGACTATAATCATTGCAGTGGTTAAGCGATGAGCGACGCACTCTACATGGACGTTTTGAACACTGCACCGGCTGCACAATCCAGCCCCTCATCCTTGATGCCGCGCACGGCTCTCGCTTCTGATTTGACCACGGTTCACGCGGAACTATCGATGCTTCCGATGGCGGGACGGCTCACTCCGGCAGTCTTCTCCACGCTGGTGCGGGAACTCGATGCTCTTCTCCATGGCTGCGGCATTTACGACCTGGGATGGAAAGCACACATCAGCATTCAAGGTGAGGACCGGCTGCGCTGGCTCAACGGCATGGTAACCAACACCGTGCAGCAACTTGCTGACGGCGAAGGCAATTACAGCTTTCTGCTCAATGCACAGGGTCGCATCCAGGGGGATGCTTATGTCTTCCGCGAGGCAGGTCAACTGCTGCTTGAAACAGAGGCAGACCAGGTCGAAAAGCTCATCGCACACCTCGATCAATTCATCATCATGGACGATGTGACGCTCACACCCATGAGCGAAGACATCGGTGCCATCGGCCTTTCGGGGCCGAAAGCTACCACCCTGCTCGCCATGTTCGGCGTCATCCTGCCGAGTCCCGCAAGTGCTTCAGCCGCTTTCCGCCCGGCAAATCTCTGCGGCCATGCGATCCACGCCGTCACCATCGCTGGCGCGAAGACCGGTACTTTTCGGTATGAACTTTGGGGCAGCCAGGCCGCCCTGTTCCCGCTCTGGAAGCATCTGCTTTCAGTGGGTGCGCAGCCTTGCGGCCTGCAAGCTGTGAACGCATTGCGCATTCTCGAGGGCATCCCGCTCTATGGCGTCGACCTGGTAGACCGCGATCTTCCCCAGGAAACCAGCCAGACCCGCGCCCTCAATTTCAATAAAGGCTGCTACCTGGGTCAGGAGATTGTCGAGCGCATTCGCTCACGCGGCGCTGTTCATCGAGGGTTGCGGCAATTCAAACTCATCTCACTGCCAGTTTCTCTGCCAGCCGAATTGAAAGCAGGCGAGACTATCATCGGCAGGCTCACCAGCGCAGCAGCCTTCCCCGATGGAAGTGTCTATGGCATCGGCATCGTTCGCACGGAAGCCATGACTCGCGGCGAGCCGCTCACCTACAATGAAGGCACAGCAGTCGCTCTCGAGCAGCCCCCGGTCTTTTCCTCCTAAACAGTCTTTGCCACTGGCACCAGTCACACGAAACGCGGAAACCAAATCATGGCCGAAAAAGCACCCTTGTTCACCGTCACCGATCGCCGCAAGTTCACGCCGGAAGGCGAGTTTCGCCCGGGCGTGGTTGCCAGCGAAGCGCCGCCTGCACCTGCCGTTGAAGCCGTGCCCGCCGAGGCTGCTGTTCCAGCGCCGACTGAGGCTCGCTCAGGCGGGGCAAGTCCCGCGTCCGCCCCGGTTGATCCTGCAAACGAACCATCCATCGCCGAAGGTTCCGCTGAAGCCGATGCTTACGCCGGCGAAGAAGAAGGCGGATTGCCTGAACCCACTGCTGCCGAGGCCGCAGAACAGCACGCTGCCTACAAGGAATCTTCCCGCAGTCTCGATGAGTTGATCGCCCGCCAGAATCCGCGCGCCAAAGCTGCCGGCGACATGACCTTCGATCGTCTTGTGCAATCGGTCTACATGACCGCGGCCCTGCAACTCGGTGCAGGTGGTCAGCCCGGAGAGCAGCCGCGTGTCGACATCCTGGGCGCACGTCAGAGTATCGACATGCTTTCCGTGCTGAAGGAAAAGACGAAAGGCAATCTCACGTCCAATGAAGAGCGGCTGCTGCAGAATGCGCTCTTCGAACTGCGCATGAGCTTTCTGGAAATCACTAACGCAATCGCCAGTGCCGCGCAGGAACCAATGCCGCCGAATGCGTCCGCAGGCCTCGGCGCGAGACCCGGTCCCGCCGCTGCCTTTCCCGGTCGCAAGCGCTAGGACTTCGTCCCGCATGGATGGAACGATCGTCATACTCGGCAGTGGCACGTCCATGGGCGTGCCCACCCTCGGCTGTACCTGCCGCGTCTGCACGTCCACGGATTCGCGCGACCGGCGGCTTCGTCCTTCCATCGCGGTCGAATGGATGGACGGCGACGCTGAGCACCGCATCATCATTGACACTGGTCCTGATTTCCGTGAGCAGGCTCTGCGCGAACATATTCGCCATATCGATGCCGTCTTCTACACTCACTCTCACGCCGATCACATCCTCGGCCTGGATGACTTGCGACCGCTGACATTTCTCAACAAGCAGCGCAACCTGCCGCTGTATGCGGATGACAGTACGGCTCTCATCCTCGAACGGATCTTCGACTATACCTTCGCGCCCGACTCTCCCTACCCCAACAAGGCGCGCGTCGATCTGCAGCGTCTCGGTGAATCCGTGCAGGTCGATGGCGCCCTGTTCCAGCGCATCCCGCTCATGCATGGCAACCTGGAAGTTGCCGGCTTCCGCTTCGGCAACGCCGCCTATCTCACTGACATGAATCACGTGCCGGACGATAGTCTCGCTCTACTCGAAGGCGTCGAAATCGTCATCCTCGATGCCCTGCGCAAAAAGCCTCATCCCTCCCACGCCAACGTCGATGAAGCTTCGGAGTGGGTGCGCAAGCTTGCGCCCCGCGCTGCTTACTTCACGCATATGTCGCATGACATCCTGCATGCGGAAACCGAGCTCGAACTTGCCGCGCCGATCCACCTCGCGTACGACGGGCTGCGCATTCCGATCCAGCTGTGACCATGCAGATCTTCCACCAGCTGGGCGAGATCCCACCGGATTTTGGACGGACTATCGTCGCCATCGGCAACTTTGACGGCGTGCATCGGGGTCACAGATTTGTGCTGTCACAAGTCATTGCACGCGCCCGCGCACAAGGCGCGAAGGCTGTCGCGCTCACCTTCGATCCGCATCCCGTGCGCGTGGTGCGCCCGGATCAGCCACTGCAGCTCATCACGCCACTGGCGACGAAGCTTGAGCTGCTCGGGCAAACCGGCATCGATGCCGCGATCGTGCTGCCCTTCACCCAGGCGTTTTCCGAGTTGTCTGCCGAAGCCTTCGTCTCCGACGTTCTTGCGACCGGCCTCCATGCGATCGAGGTTCATGAAGGCGACAACTTCCGCTTCGGACGAGGGGCAGCCGCTGGCACAAAAGAGCTTGCCGAACTTGGCGCGAGGCTCGGCTTCAGCGTCATTGTCTATCCCGCACAGCACACGCACGGGCTTGTCATTTCTAGCAGTGCCATTCGTTCTCACATAGCAGCAGGCGACATGCGTCGCACGCGCTGGTTGCTTGGACGCGCCTTCTCCGTAGATGCTGCTCCAGCCAGTGGACGCGGCATCGGGAGCCGGCTAACGGTTCCGACGATCAACCTCGCATCCTACCCGGAGTTGCTACCGGCGATCGGTGTTTATGTCACGCAAATCGCCATCGCTGGTCGCTGCTTCAATGCTGTTACCAACGTTGGCAATCGCCCGACGTTTGGCGAGGATAGCTTTGCTGTCGAGAGCTACCTGCTCAATTTTGAACCAGTTGCTCTCGATCCGGATTTCACGATGCGTTTGTACTTTCTTGCTCG
>CAZZVA010000019.1:0-12975 GCA_964657345.1 uncultured Acetobacteraceae bacterium
AATACACTGCAGATGAAAAGATCAATCCGGTCACCGCTGGAAAGCGCATACAAGGCAAGTCCAAGCACCAGGATGAGTAGTGGTGTTTCCATCCCGGTGTAACTAACGACGAGGGAAACCGGCCACAGGGCGAGAAGCAGCCATGCGGCGCGAAGTTCCCGGTTGTTCTTCGCAAAACCCTTCACCCCGAAGTAGCTGCCGATTGCGACGCACAACGTACCAAGGAGCTGAACCGCGATCACAAGGTGGCTGCGGAATATCAGATCGATGAGCGCTACCAGCCAGACGTAGAACAGGCTCGTGGTTCCCGGATAATGCTCATGCAGGTTGAACGACAGGTCGCCGTGTTCGGCAAGATGACGCGCTGTCCTGAATGTTATGTAAGCGTCTTCCTGTACGTGATGGATGATCACGAAAGGTATATGCAGAAAAAGAATAATCAGGAGCAGGCCAACCAGCCATGTGCTGGAGAGAGCCGGCTGCACGCGTTCGCTGCTTTCCATTGCGGATTTCACGAGCGATCCGGTTTTGCAGCCCGCACTGGTTCGGCCAGACCTGGGGTGAATCGCAGGGTCATGACCTCATTTTAGCTTCATGCAGTTCAAGCAGAATTGCAGAGAAAGCAATCAGGATGCTCCCTGCGCCTTGCCCGCAGACTGCAGCTGTTTCATCACTGCATGGCAGTCCATATCGCGTCGGCATACCAGGGTCACTGTGTCATGAAGTTTACCGTAGTCAGCAGCGGCATAAGATATCGCCTGGTATGCATTGTCCTTCGTGAATCGTAGGGCAAGAGGATTTCCGATCAGCTTTGCGCGCATGGAGCTGGAAGCTTTTCTTGAAAGGCTTGCAGGATCATTCTGATCCGTATGCAGCACGAGGAAGAAGGGATGGGCGGCAAGGAAAGCATCGCGATATTCGATGTGGTCTGCAAAGTAGCCGACCTTCTTCCAGTTTTCCATCAAGTGGAACTGGGTAACTTCAAGCCGCGGGGCATGGTCACTGATGCTGTTTGGCCAGTCAAGCAGGTAGGTATAGCGCACCGGGGAGCTACTCCTTACTGCCATCAGTTCCGTAAATGTGAAGGCATCCTCGCAGAGGATGGGTACCCCTGCGGGCAGCATGGTGGTCAGAGCTCCAGAGTAATCATCCTGCTGGTCGATGTAATGGGGTAGATAGATCAGGTCGTAATGCAACACAAGGGCCAGCAGGGCGGCAAAGGCAGCCGCGAGCGGGACTGAGCGGTATTTACGAAGCATCTCCCATACGAAATCAAGCTGCAAAGCAAGCTCGGACACAAGGATGATGGTGCCTGCCTCTACAGGCTGAAGATATCTCTCATTGAACAAGGGCGGCCCTGCGAATCCTGCTATCAGGAAGACAACTGGAATGCAGAACAGGGCCGTCATCAATAGGAGAATCGGTGCTCTTTCCCGTATTTCCTCCATGATGGATGAGCGGCTGCGACGCACCCATATCTGCAGCAGCAAGCCTGCCAGGAGCAGGCAGAGAATACAAGTAGTACGTAGACTCGACCCAGTGTAAGCAAGGAGAAACGACGGCAGATTCGGTTGGGTGGTCCAGAAATGCGGCCTGCCGACTGCAGCCGATGCCGCGATAGCCGGGTAGCTGGGAATAAGCCAGAGCCAGCTTGCGGCGGCGGCCAGGTAAAGACGCGGGCGGAATCTACCTTGCCCGCGATCAGCCACTATCCATGCGACGAGCATAGCTGCGCTGTAAGCTATGCCGAGGATGTGACTGGTGACCAGAGCCGAGTTCGCACCGAAAACGAGAGATGCCAGCCAAGAGCTTTTCGTAAAGCGGAAGGACCGGAGGATGGCAAGAAGAGTCGCTGCGAATGCAGCGAGAAACAGTCCGTAAAACCTGCCTTCCGCAATATGTGGAATGAGCGCCGGACTCAGAAACCATGTCACGCCGACTGCAAAGGCTACGCAGGTGGTTGGGTAGTATTGCCGGATAGCCTTCCACAACAATGCCAATGCCACGCTGAAGCAGGTTGCTGTAAACAGGCGGAAGGCGACTACGGAAGAACCAAAGATCCTGAACCAGATGCGGCCCAATATGTAGAAAAGGGCTCCACCCCCGTCGGCACCATGCTGCCAGCTGAAGAGAGCGTGACGCCAGGATGGGTCCTTCAGTATCAACCAGCCAAGAACTTCGTCTTCCCAGAACAGGCGGCCGGCGCCCAGTCGAAAACAGATTGCGTAGGTCAGGGTGACGCCGATGAATATCAGCAGCCAGTCGACCGGCCTCAACCGGTCAGAACCCTGCTGTTCGCCTGGTAAGCGGGTCCTTGCTTCTGCCGATCGTGTGGCAGCGGTTTCCATCAATTCCTGGAAGATATCAGCCTCTACTTATAATGATAATCGAGGGCAACCAAGGTGGAGCTTACACGTAAACTGCTTTAGCCTCTGGCATATTCCGTTGGGCGTGACAGAAGGAGAACGTATGCTCCCTCACATGTCGAGCGTTTCTGCGTAAGAGAGGACATGCATCCTGAATTCCTGTACCGCCATCTTCTTCCTTTGAATCCCAGGAAAGTCCTGATAACCAAGTCGGGATGGTATTGCTGAATGTCCCCGGTCGAAGAAGACGCAGCCCTTAGCGAGCGACCCGCCCCGGCGCGAGGCGACCCGGGATCCAACAAGCCTCGCGGTTCACGTTTGTATCTGGCGCTGCTGCTGGGTTGTGGGTTGCTGCTGATCCTGCTGCCTTTCTTCGTAGCTCGATCGGAATTCTTCACGCAGGTTTCCCGACGTATGTTTTGGCATGCCATGGAATCTCACGACAACATGGCCGGGCAGAATTGCGGAATCGTTGTCTTCGGGGACTCCACCGGACTGACCGGTGTGGATCCTGCGATCGTGCAGTCTCATACCGGTATGAAGACCTGCGTTCTATCGTTGCCCTACATGGCGCTCTCTACTACCGGCAACCGGGTGCTGGATGATTACCTGGCGCATAACCAGCAGCCAAAGTTGATCGTGTTCGTGGAGCATGCCCGTCATCTGCGCCGGCCTGCTCTTGACGAAGATCCTGGAGTTGTCGACGGATGGCTGCTCGCAGATAAGCTGCTGCCGCCAGCCAGCGCAGCCAGGTTCTTCGCCATTCATCCTAAGTTCAGCATGATCTTTGTGGAGAGCTTCTGGCAGCAGATCTTCACCCTCAGTCCGAAACAGTCTGTCGATATATCAAGACACGCTTATCGGCGCGACATGCAGATTCTGAGCGAACACAACGGCTTTTATCCCATGGACCCGCTGGAGACAACAGAGCGGATATGTGCAGAGCCGATGAATGGCTCCTACTACGATCCGTCATTTTTGGAGACGTTGAACCGCTATCAGAATGCTTCAACCAGGATACTGTTGTATGCGAGCCCGGTACGCGACTGTGATGCAAACCTTGCTTCCTACAGGCACATCGCATCCCTGCTGCACATCGCTCCGCCTGTTCCTTATCCAGCCAGCGACTTTTCGGATGCGTGGCACCTTGACGAGCAGGGCGCCGCAAGAAACAGTGAAGAAATTGCCAAAATCATCCAGCAGAGTCTCCCGCAGGCATCTGCCAGCCCTTAGCTGACAGTCAGAACTGAAAGTAGAGAAAACGCGTCGTGTTTTCCATCCAGGCGAGCGACATGATGAGTGCAATTGTCATGACCATGGCCCATTGGGCGGATGGCTTCCACAGCCAGGTGCGACCGACCATTGGCTCGTCTGCAAGTGCGCCTTTCGAAGAGTAATACCGTCCGAGCAGTTGCTGAGTATTCGGCAGCAGCCAGATGACTGCCAGGCGCAGTGGAATACGCACAAGGCTGGGAGCAACGTCCGCGGATGCCGTGAGACGTGTTCCATGCAGACCGATCATTCCGCCGATCATCGCGAATGCGTCAGCTGTAGAGTTTGCGCGGAAAAAGACCTGGGCAACGATGACGCACAGCATGGTGAGCGCAACACTGGCAGCGATCTGCAGGTTCGATCTGAGCATGCCAGGCGCGGGGCCGGTAGTTTTCTTGCGGAAGATACGCCATGCATGATTGATGGTGATGTAAACGCCATGCAGCAAGCCGAAGATCAGGAACTGTAGTCCGGCACCATGCCAGATGCCGATGAGCGCCATGGCGATCATCGTGGGCAGTGCCACCATTTCTGCAAAGCCGGATAGAGTCGCGGATCCCTTTTTCGATACCTTCCTGCCGCGCCGGATCCTGCCCCGATTCACCGCCAGCGAGATGGGGTTGTAAAGATAGGCGGTGACATACCGTGTCAGTGTCATGTGCCAGCGTGACCAGAAATCAATAATGCTGGCTGCCTTGTAAGGCGAATCGAAATTGAGCGGAAAGCGGATGGAGAACATGCGAGCCAGTCCGATCGCCATATCGGAGTAGCCGGAAAAGTCAAAGTAAAGTTGCAACGTGTAATTGAGCACGCCGATCCACGCCGGAATGAGGCTCAGCGAACCTGGGCTCGCGAAGGCGATATCTGCTGCAGGAGCAATGCTGTCGGCAAGCACCACTTTCTTGAACATGCCCATGATGAACCAGGTAATCCCCACACTCAAGTCTTCAGCGTTCAAGCGGAAATTCAGCTTCTTGAACTGGGGCATGATCTCGGCATGATGAAGAATTGGACCGGCAATCAGGTGAGGAAAGAATGTAACGAATAAAACGTAATCGAGGAACGGCTGAGCCTCCGCTGCGCCCTGCTGCAGATCCACCAGGTAGGCAATCTGCGTGAATGTAAAGAAGCTGATGCCAAGAGGCAGCAGCACGCCGGCGAACTGGTGATGCAGAATGCCGAGGCGGCCTAAACCGGAAAGACTCGGGAAGAGGTACTTATAGAAGAAAAGCAGCAGTAAATTAATGCTGATTCCAGCGACGAGTACATTTTTCTGCAAACGGTCGCGGCCGGTAAACCGTACGATCAGGCTGGAAACTGTATAGTTCAGCAGGATCGAGCCAAGAAGCAGAAAGACAAACTCGAAGCGCCATTCGGCGTAAAAAGCAAGCGACATAAACGCCAGCCAGCCGATAACGGGGCGCCGTCCAAACCTGCTCGCTACCTCGTAACCGAGCAGGGTGATGGGGAGGAACACGAACAGAAAGAGTAAGGAGTTAAACAGCATGCAACGTGAATACTTTCAGTATGGTTTCACTTACCGGACCGATTATCTTCGATGCACCAGCCGCCCGGACCGGGCCCGGATCTGCCTGCATCGCGATCACTTCACATCATAGAGCCTGGAAAGTCAGCATGCAGATCACGGTTCTGGCAGTATCAGCGCGGACTCCGGAATGGCTTGCCTCACAAACCCCGGACCTTCCCAAAGCAGTCTTGGCATTCCGGGGTTCGGCTGGTCTGCATTCTCGATCCTTTCGTCTCGCTCCACTTCCAGGCGATGCCAACCCGCTTGCAGCACGACGCTGAGACTTACCGGCTGCACGGCGTCGCCCGGCGCTCCGCATACCTGGGGACGAGGCTGCGGACTGGATGCAACGACGCCATCTACCTTGAGAGTGGCAGTAGTGCTGGTGAGCAGGAAGATTGTGTAACCACCATCCGCGGGAACACGCAGGCGACGCACGAAATGGCTGCGATCTGCAACTTCGGCGCCCGCTGCAGGCGCGTTCACGCGATCCGCGTTGGTAAGTACCGGAGGCATAGGTGTGCTGCCGATCACGACATTGCGGCTGCTCCAGGCCGATTGACCATCCACCTCAACAGTGTGCAGCAAAACACGAAACCGCCCGGCTGCTGTTGCTGAGGTGTTATCAAGAAGCGTACCCTCCGCGTCAGGAAAGCGATGATCTGCCGATCGCCCCGATGCCTTGAATCCATCTCCAAAAAGCCACTCGAATGTTCGACCTGATGCTTCCGGTGCATCGGCCTCGAAGTGAACCGACTGGCCCGGACGAAGTGCGCCACTTGAATAGTCGAAGCCGGCATGGCCCTGCGTACTGTCCTCAAATGAAACCGCAAACGCACTTTCCGGAATGTGATCCCGAGTCACTCCTTCGACATCGCCGCTGATCACAGGGGCGAGCATGGGAGGTCCGTCCATGGCCCAGAACCGCGAGAAGTGAACATCGCGAACCTGCGGTGCCTGTTGACGGAGCTGGAAAAGCGAATACCAGTCCTCCAGCCGGATATCCTCGAAAATATAGTCTCCATGCGAGCCGTGCCCATTCGGATCAGCCCACAATTCAAAGAAGGCGAAGGGAACAACGCACGCACCGAAGCCACTGTGGATCACGTCTATATTGCGCATATGGAAATGGGCGCTGTTGAAGGTTTTCTGCGGCCATGCAACCCGGACAATATTCGAAATGCTGGTGGAAGTGACCGTATCTTCAATCGTGATATTAGTCACATCGTGTCCCGGCTGGCGAAGCAGTGTGGGATCATAGCCGTCCCAGTTTCCCTGGAGAGCGAACACATCATCGGACGCACGGAAAAAACTGTTGCGCACCGTTGTATCGCCGCCTCCCAACCAGTCCATTCCATCCTGATTCGCGTTGTTCGCTGTACCGCCGATGACCTTGATGTTGTAGAAGCCGATGTTGCGCGAATCCTTCATCTGAATCTGCCAGGTGCGGCTGCGCACAATGCACGAGATGCCCTCGATATCGATGTTGTGTGCATTATCCATCACGATGCAGTGCCAGTTGCGCTTGTGCATCCAGCCTTCGTCATCGTTCGGGTTTTGCGGGCCGTCATAGATGATCGAGCCACGCCCCAGCACATGCACATTGCTGACCTGCCAGAGATTAAGGGCGCCGAAAACAACAGCACCACCAGCAAGGTAGATAGTGTCGCCCGACACTGCATCGATATTCTCCCGGTGCACGCCCGGCCCGAAATAACGCACATTCGCAGTATGCGGTCCGATGCCGGAGCGATCCGGCTGGTTAGCAAAGAGGAAGAGCATCTCGGCATCCGCAAAGTGGTCACCGGGACGCGTGATGGAAAGCTTCGCCGGACCGTCGATGGCGAAACGAATCGTACCGCCGTGCCGGACTGGCCGCAGACCATACCGCATGGGCTGGATCTCGACGCCACGATCCCAGTAATGCGCGTCATCAGACCGCACTTCGATCTCTGCAGAACCTGACACATCGAAATTCAACAGGTAGTAGCCGCTGGCTGCATGCTGCACTGCTGTGCGCCTGCCGTTGATCGTGACGATGAAGTGGCTTGAACTCACTTCCGCTGGAATAGGGTAGAGCGTCACACCATTTATGGCTTGGGCCTGCGCCGCGCTGCAGATTGACCCGTAGAGCAGGGCTGCCGAAAAGAACAGGCAGAGGCGAATCAGAAAACGCATGCGGGATTCACTCTACAGAAGCCTCATCTGACAGGAAAAGGTCATGGATAGGTCGACGCTACCGTACACCTTCAAAGTGGGCTTCAATCTCTTCCAGTGTTTTCCCCTTTGTTTCCGGCAGGAAGAATGTAGCAGTCAAGAGATACACCACAGTAAAGCCTGCGAACATGAAGAACATGCGTGCATAGCCATACTTGCTGACAAAGGGTAGAAAGATGCCGGCCAGCAAAGTGGATACGAGTTGATTGATGACCAGAGCAACGCTCATGCCGTTGGATCGGATGCGTGTTGGCATCAGTTCCGAGAGAGCAAGCCAGACGCAGACCCCGGGTCCAACAGCGAAGGAGGCCATGAATAAATAAAGGCATGCCGCCACGATCCATCCATGATGCTCATCCGGGATGCTGCTGACCAGGGCACGGTCGATGCGCAGTGGGGCCGTCCTGGCTGCTGCGAAATCGGCAAATGGATTACGTAGAAATGCCTCCAGACGGTTTTGAGGCACGCAATCGTCACGCCGAATCGAAACGGTTGCAGCCGTTGCATCATCCGACCGGACGTAATTGGTGGAACTGGTGAAATCCCCGTAGGAGTAGATCACTGCCAGTGAGGCGCGATTGCCCGGTATGTGGATGCCATGGGTGTCCGCACGCGAGATGAGGCGAGTGGCCTCTGCCTGGTCAAAATGCAACGACAGTTCCTGGGATGACGTCACCATCGCCTGCACATAGTCTCTTGTGTCCACATGCCTGGCTTCGGTCCGCAAAAACAGCGTTCCGACAGCAGACATGGAAAGAATAATGCCGATGGTTCCGGCAATCAGCAGGGGCTTGCGACCGACTCGATCAACGAGGGTCATGCCGACCAGGGTCATCGTGAAATTGACGATCGTGAACAGCACATAGCCCCAGTGCGCCATCACGTCCGAAAGCCCGCTCTGCAGCAGGATGCCGGTGTTGTAGCCGATGACGGAATTGACGCCGGTCGCTGTGTTGCAGAACAGGATGACACAGGCCAGCACAAACGGAATTACGTACCTGCGGCTGAGAAGCGGAATGTGATCATCGACTCGGCCGGTCTCCGATGCCGCTCCTGCCGATCCTGCCACAGCGTCCATCTCACGAAGTTCGGTCTCGGCCTGTTGGCTTGAGCGCGACCGCAGCAGGGACGCCAGCGCCTGATCCCGGCGACCCTTGCGATACAGCCAGCGCGGCGACTCTGCGACAAACAGGCTGCCGAGAATAAAAAACAGGCCCGGCGGTAGAGACACCCAGAAGATGCGGCGCCAGGTCTGGTCCTTGAAGGCAAAGAGAGTCGCCGCATCGGCAGCACGTTCCACTGCCTGCACGCGATAACTGTAATAAATGCCGATCAATGCTGCCGCCACAATGCCGAGCGTCAGCAGCCATTGGAAGATGCCGGTTCCCTTCCCCCGCCTGTTCGCTGAAAGACACTCCGCCAGGTAGAGCGGCACGACGACGCCAATGAGCCCGCCGCTGATGCCCTGCAGCAGGCGTCCGAAGAACAGCGGCCCGTAGCCATGGGCGAGCGCAATCATCGGAATGCTCAGCACGAACGATATGCCGCTGATCGTCATCAGGGGCTTGCGGCCCATCCAGTCTGCGAGCAGGCCGGCAAACAGCGTCGAGAATACGCTGCCCAGCAGCACTGCTGCCACGATGATGGACAGTTGACCTGGGTTGAGATGGGATGTCGCCTCAAGATAAGGAAGCGCTCCGCCGATGATGCCGACGTCTACGCCATAGAGCAGGCCGCCGAGGCCGGCGACCACCAGCAGAAATCGGTTGTAGGAGGCTTGATGCTGCAATTGGAGATCAGCGGGCGCGGTCATGGGATGAGGGTCGAGGGGCATGGTGATTCCCCTCCGACTTTACCCGGTCTTGTGTGCTGTTGAAAGCCGCAATTGCCCGCGGTCCCATCTTTCCAGCAGATCCGTCAGCTAAAAATGGAAGCCCACCTCTGCCGTCAAGGCACGTGGCGAGACGTAATGCGTGCCGCTGAAGGTGGAGAGAAAGTTATACAGAGCATACTTGTTCGCTATGTTGGCGCCTGTCAGTTTCAGGCTCCACTTATTTTTCTCACCATGGAATAGATTGTCCTCGCCGATCGAGGCATCGAAGATGCTTCGTGGCTGGATCCGTGGTGGATTGCGATCGCTGTTTTCCGTACCGGGCGCCGGGATTTTCACCAGCGTCGATGTCAACTGCGACGCGAGGCAGGTTGTCGGCAGCGGCGCGGACGGCGTGGCCTTTACGCCATTGCAACTCAGTCCTGCCTGGAACTCCTCGTCAGCCGTAAGAGCGCTGAGATCGATAGCCGGCTGACCATTCAGTGTTGTCGAATCACCAAGACAGCTGCTGTTCGGATCGGTCACGTTGTAGCACGGCACAGAACCGGCTGCCAGGCCGCTGTCATAGCGCCAGTTCAATCCAAACCAGGGACTGTGCGTTCCCGGAATCTGGTACTGAACGTTTGCAGAAGAGTTGAGGTGCTCATCATGATCGATGCGGAAGGGATATCCGCTCTGACCAACTGTTGCTCCGGCGCCTGCTACCTGCGGCGGAAAAAAACGAGCCGCCACCGAGGAAATGACCACAAACGCGGACACGCCGTGGACCGGCGTCAGATCGGTACGCAGGGCGTAGCCGGGGATTTTGGAGTTGTGCCAGTCGATCGGAAACGTAATCGGCGTGTTGCCAAGAACACTGAAGTCGAAAGCATTGTGAGTGTACTTCCAGATGTAATCGCCGCTGAACACCACGTGGCTGCCGAATGCCTGCTGCAGGCCCGCATGAAATTCATTGCGATAGCCAGGCTGCTCCACGTTCGAAACACCCGGCGTGCAGGCCAGCAGCGGACTCAGCACGGCATTGTTGCAGCCTTCACTCGACAGCACCAGGTTTTCGTTGAATGGCGTCTCCAGGGTTCGCGCATACGAGAGACGCAACACAGTATTGGTCTTGCTCAGTGTGTAGGCGACGCCCAGGCGAGGCTCAGCCTGCCGTGCCGATGCTAATCCGTTATACAAATCGCCGCGGATGCCGACGTTGAAGAGCCAGTCCCCGGCCTTAATCTGGTCTTCCACGTAGAGCGCCAGTTCCTTCACATCGGTTCGCCCCGTGTAGTGAAAACTGACGCCGCCCCGCGTGAGGTCGTAGGGCAGCAGCACCGGATTGAACGTGCCGGATGCACCCGATGCATTGGCGACACTGGCGTCATTCGAATAGAAGCCCGCAGCCGCGCAGTCTGCCGGATTCGTAAATCCAGCCTCGCCAGTCGCATTCGTCGCGCTGGCCACACATGGCGCATTGTAGAAAGGCGACACGATGCCGAGACTGTCGTTTTCGCGCAGAAATGTCTGCGAGTAAAACACACCGGCCTTGATGTTGTTCATTCCCTTGTCATAGGTAAAATCGGAGTGCGCGCCGGCGTTGGTCAGCGTACGCTCCTGCCCGATCGACGCAGTCTGAAGATTTTCCGGACCGCGATCAGCGAGCGCATTCCCGCTCGGGTAATAGTTATAGGAATCCTTGCGAATATAGACCGCCAGGTTGAAAACGGAGTTGGCCCCGACCACGCGGGTGTAAGTCGGCGCGATGTTGAAAGTCTCGATTTTTGAGTGCTGGTCGGCATTGCCGACACTCCCAAACACAGGGGCGTTTGTGGTTCCGCCACTGATGACATTCTGCACGTTCAGGTTGTCGTAAGTATTCGGCGTCTGAAACCAGGAGCGACTGTAGTTCAGATTCAGATGGACTGAATCCACCGGCGTGAACTGGTAATCGATGCGATCGAAAAGGTTCTGCTCATTGCCCTTGGCATGGAAAACCTTGAATTCGGGCGGATCCAGAAAACGGCCGCTGTTCAATCCGTCCAGTTCAAAAAAGTTGCCCCAGTTCTCCTTGCCGTATGCGACGTCGATGCCGCCGGTCGCCGAACCAAAGCTACCGTAAGATGTCGTGAAACTCCCCGTCGGTTTCGCCTGTCCCTGGCCGGAGCGGGTGGTGACCTGGATCACCAGGCTGGTCTTGTCTCCGAACTCAGCCGGCGGCGCGCCGGAAATGACCTCGATCGACTGCACGGCATTCGAGGGCAGCTGGTTCGAAAAAACCTTGCTCTGCTGATCGCTGATGGGCTGGCCATCGACAGCAAACGTATTTGACGAATGATCACCGAGTCCATGCAGCTGTCCGTTAGAATCGGCTGCCACTCCCGGCGTCGAGAGAGTGACCAGCGCGCTCAGTCCGGAAGACTGGTTGGCCAGCGGCAGCTTGTCGATCATGTTGCGATCGAGGTCTGTGTGGAGGCTGCTGTCGCTTTCCACCAGGTCGCCGCCACCTTCCACCGTCACGGTTGTCGCCGCAGCGCCAATATCGAGCTTGGTGGTAAGCGTTACCGCGATCGTAGATCGTACGTTCGCATCCTGGCTGATCGACGCAAATCCGGGAGCCGTTATGACCAGGTGATAGGGATTGAAGGGAAGATTGGTGAATTGATAGTGGCCTGCATCGTCGCTCGTCGTCTTGCGCGACAATCCACTGACCGGGTTGGTGATAAGAATGGTCGCACCGGCTATGACGGCTCCGGAGGTGTCCGTCACCGATCCCTGGATGGCTCCCGAAGAGGTCTGCGCATAGGCATGTGGAACCGCGCCGATTGCCAGCGACATCGCTGTAGTGAAGACAAAGCTGGGAAATATGGAACGAAATAACATGAGGGCCTCCCGGCAAAACAGAGTGTTGTGGGGACGGCGCGTACTTAAACTGCGACTGCGCGGTCAGGACTCTGGATCTGCTAGACGGAGAAAGGCGGCGGCCGAATAAAGGCCGTGACGAAAACAGGGTTGGCTGCGGGAGAAACCGCGGTGACCGGCACAACTTCGATCAGTCGAAGCACATAGGCAGTCAGCCACGCTGGCTGCACATCCACCACCACGTGGGCTGAAGAGCACAACTGGCAGTGTGCGGCATCGACGGGTCCGGAGTGGGCGTGAGACACTTCCACCGTCATGAAAGCAGCCAGAGTCACGCACAGCAGCGCGCACAATGCGAGCAGCAGGAGCTTGCCGGACTGGGTTTGTGGCTTCAAGGCACGGGAGAGGTACTCTCTTGATGATGCGGTACTTTGCCCCGGCAGTCAACGCAGGGGCAAACATCTGCCAAATAGTGAGCGGCGTTGTTCCTGCAGCGATTCTTTGTAACTTGTGTACGCTGAAGTGGTCGAAGAGAGCGAAGAGGTCACCAATTGAGCGAAGAACCAGCCGAAGTCGGCCAGCCGGATCCGGAGCCATCCGGGCTGCCGTCGCCTGTCCCGGCTACCAGCCAAGGGGCTTCCACAATGCCGGGAATGCCCACTGCAGACAGACCGGTAAAGCCAGGCGCTTCAACCATTTTGCTTCTGAAAAAGAAGCACACCCTTGCGTCGCGATGGATGCACTGGATCAACTTTCCTTTACTGGGAATCATGATCTGGAGCGGCCTGCTGATCTACTGGGCAGATTCGGATGCAGCCAATCTCCACCCCCACCAGACCTACCGCGTTGGGCTGGGCAGCTGGACACTGTTCCGGTTCTTTCCGGACGTTTTTTACGCAAAACTTGGCCTGCCCTTT
>CAZZVA010000019.1:12985-24805 GCA_964657345.1 uncultured Acetobacteraceae bacterium
TCCGCCGGGTACGCCACCTGCCTGTACTTCTTCAATATCTCCTTCACCGCATCCTGCCCTTTCGCCTGGCTGAGGGCATGGGCTGGCACTTTCTCTTCATGTGGTTATTTGGCATCAACGGCATCGTCTATGTGCTCTACACGATCCTTTCCGGCGAATGGCGGGAACTTGTGCCAAACCGTCATTCCCTCATCGAGGCCTGGCAGGTCCTGCTGCACGACCTGCACCTGCGCAAGGAATGCCCGCCGATTCGTAAATACAACGGCGCGCAACAGATTGCCTACACCCTCATCATCCTGGCTGGAGGCGGTTCCCTGCTGACCGGCCTTGCCATTTACAAGCCTACACAGTTACATGCCGTCACCTGGTTGCTGGGCGGCTATGAACTTGCCCGCTTCCTGCATTTCTGGCTGACCATGGGTTATGTCCTGTTCTTCATCATCCATGTGCTGCAGGTCGCGCGTGCCGGATGGAATAACTTTCGCAGCATGGTCACCGGCTACGAACTGGTCGAGAGCCCGGCAGGAGAGAAGAGCTAGCCATGAGCAACGAGAAAGCCAATACGCCTGTTCTCGAAGTGCCTGCCCACGGAGACGCCCGCACTGAAATGCGCAGCCGGTCGCGGCGCAGCTTCCTGGCCGGCGGTATTGCTGCTGCCGGTGCGTATGGTCTGTGGCATTGGATCCGTTATAGCCCTGCTGTGGATGGTATCCAGAAGCCGCTGCGGGAAGCCTTCCGCTTCAACTCTGCCGTATCCCGCAGCGTGCTTGGTGACCGTGGCCTGGCACCCACCTTTCCCGTCTCCCAGGCGGTCGCGAATGTTCGGCTGAATGGAAATATCGGCATCGATCCTGCCATCAAGCTGGACACCTGGCGCCTGCAGGTAACTGGTCTGGATGCAGCCAGAACGGCAAAGGAGTACGTGTCGGACATCAACAGTTACAAATATGCAGAAGATACCGAATTGATGGATCAGGATCCGAATGTTGACGCCTACAGCGATACGGGCGGCACGCTCGACAGTGGAGTCAATGAGGATGGGGAGGCTCCCGAGCCCCGGCCCGGCTTGCTGCTGACACTCGATCACATCCGCAGGCTACCGCGGATTGAGATGGTGACGCAGCTGAAGTGCATTGAAGGCTGGAGTGAAGTTGTGCATTGGGGTGGCGCACGCTTCAGCGACTTTCTTGCTGCCTACCATACCGACGTCGCAACCCTTCCAAAATACGTGGGCATGGATACTCCCAATGGCCAGTACTACGTCGGCTTGTACAAGGAAGATGTACTGCATCCGCAGACCATGCTCTGCTACGAAATGAATGGGCAGCCACTCTCCCGCGATCACGGTGCGCCTCTTCGCCTCGTGACGCCCCTGAAATATGGCATCAAGCATCTGAAACAGATCGGACGGATCAGCTTTACCAACGATCGCCCGCATGACTACTGGGCAGAGAATGGCTACGACTGGAATTCCGGACACTAGTTGCTGAAGCGAAAAAAAAGCCCGCATTGCTCATGCGGGCCTATTTATTCTTGTGACAGTTAGCGCCGACCGTTCATGATGTTCTGCACGCCTACCTGGTAGCCGCGCCGGAATCCCTCGCGATAATCGTGACGCACTTCGCGTGGTACGTCGGGATGCCGATACTCATCGCGATTGTTCACATTAGGCTGCCGGTGATTTCCATAGTCCTTGCGAGCTCCTTCGATGCCATCGTGAAAGCCCTTACGCATAGCATCATTGTTCACTTCCTGCGGCGGCCTCTCCCAATCGCCGTGGGCATCGTAGCCCGGGGGCGGTGGCCCCTGTGGGTATTGCGCGTGAAGCCCGGCTGTAGAGCCGAGCATAAAAACCATGAGACTGGAAGCTGCAAGATTTTTCAGGATCATCACTGGTGTTCCTTTCCGAACTACTTCTAAGTTGACCCCAAAGTAAGATACAGGTTGCGCCGTTGACGTTGCTGCATGGAAAAGCTCTTATACATCTAGCCTGTGACGACAAACTTTGGGTCGGCTGGCAACCTTTCAGAAATTATTAAGCCTCACGTGGAACTCTTGTCCCAGTGCACGGAAACGAGGAGTGTTGAACATGCAAACTCGCAATGCGAAATTCATATGTGGGCTGATCCTGGTTGCATCCGGAACCTTGCAGGCCGCTGAGCGGAAGATCCAGGAGCACGACCTGCCGGCGGCAGTGCAGCAGACCGTCCAATCGCAATCGCAGGGCGCAGTTATCAAGAGTTATTCCACCGAGGTTGAGAATGGGAAAACAGTTTACGAAGCTGAGACGATGGTCGATGGTCACAGCCGGAATCTGCAGGTCGCAGCAGATGGCACACTGAACGAGATAGAAGAAGAAGTCGCATTCGCGACACTCCCCGCCAAAGTGCAATCTGCCCTTACCAGCTATTCCAGATCGGCGAGCATCGAGAAAGTGGAGTCGCTGACAAAAGCCGGTAAGGTGGTTGCCTACGAAGCTTCGACGCTAAATGGAAAGATCAAAGGTGAGATACAAGTAGGGCCGAATGGAAAAAGGTTGATGCACTAAGAATTGCTACTGTCATCGGTTTGAACATGCGGCTATTTATTTGCGGATGTGGCTACTTGGAGTCCTCACTTGATAGCATTTCGTAGCTCACAAAGGCCACACGTTTGCTGTCTGGTGACCAGGAGGGCACGTTGATCGTGCCCTGGCCGCCAAACAGTTTTGCCAGCACATGCACCTGCTTGTCCGCTGTCGCCATCATCATGATCTGTACGTCCTTTCCTGCCGGATGACCGTTTACGCCCTTTTCGTAGGCGAGAAACACCATCCACTTGCCATCCGGCGAGATATGCGGGAACCAGTCATTGGTCTCATCGTTCGTGACGCGTTCCTGTGCCGATCCATCCGGCTTCATCCGCCAGATCTGCATCGATCCACTGCGCTCTGAATTGAAATAAATATATGTGCCGTCCGGCGAATACTCCGGACCATCATCGAGGCCCTTGGCCGTTGTAAGTCGTGTCTCCGGCCCTCCATTCACTGGCGCAGTATAAATATCGAAGTCGCCGTCGCGCTGCCCGGTATAAGCCAGCGTCTTCCCGTCCGGAGACCAGCCATGCCAGTAAGATGGACTCTTCTCTGTTATTTGTTTCGGCGTACCGCCTTCGATGGGAACCACATACACCCGCGACTGGCCATCGCCGGCCGTCGAATCACTGATGGCCAGCAGATTGCCGTCAGGCGAGATGCCGTGATCGTTATTGCACTGCAAGTTCGGCGCAGTCGGAACCATCGTGGGAGGAAGAACAGGCATGATGAATGTCGTGAGATTCGTCAGACCCAGGCGAAGAATTCGCCCTTCGCGATTGAACAGCAGATAGGTTCCATCCTTCGACCAGTTGGGCGCCTCGAAGTGTTCAGGCGCCGCATAGGCGACGCGACGATCCGTCGAGGCTACTGTCACAGTCTCCAGAGTGCTGTACAGGGTTGGCGTCGCACCTGGCGGTGCAAGCTGGTCGAGCTTCACGTTGGAAAAAATAGCAGTCTCGCTTACATCCTTGTCATGGGAACTCACACCGATCCCGATGTAGTAGTCGCCATCGAGCCTGAGCCTGGTGGATGCCCCGGCGGGTTGAAGCCTGCCATCCTTGCCTGATACGAAGGCATACACATAGTCTCCACGCTTCACGATCTTCACGCGTGCCGGGCCTGAAACGTAAGACTCTATCTCGTGCGTGTTCGCTCCGGCTTCGTCGCGGAACTGCAACGACGTCAGCCCATCTCCGTGCCGGGCTACGTCGACTGCCTTTGCATTTCCGTCGAGAGTCTGGCGAATCATCAACACTGCCTTGCGATGATTGTTGCCAGTCGATCCTTTGAAAGAGATGTCCGCCGCCAGTGCCTCGTCTCCGCTGACTTTCTTCCACACGAAATGAAAGTCATCCATGCCGAACCACATGTTTTCGCCGCTTCCGGTCACCGTGTAGCTCTGCGTCGCGGGATCAAAGCTGGCCGCACCCGGATGCAGCACGGTGCCGACATCTGTGTGGCTCTCGAAGATGCCGATCGGCTCTGCAGCAGAACGGACAACGCTTCCGGACATCAGCAAACCGGCAGCAAAACAACTTGTTAAACATCGCTTGCGAATAGAGACCTCCGGTGAGGCGCCAGGAAGGGCCTGCAGTCGTCGGACGAATCATAGATGATTCTGCAGACGGCACGCAGGCTTCCAAGCGACCCCTGCTATGGATTGATCCAGCCACCATCGTGGGCGGCGAGATCTTCACCTTCGACCGGGCCCCAGCTGCCAGGCTTGTAGCTGCACACCCGCGGCGGATTCTTGAGAATGGGATCGAGTATCCGCCATGATTCCTCGACGTAGTCTTCCCGGGCAAAGCGCTGCTGATTGCCATTCATCGCGTCGATCAGCAGTCCCTCATACGGCAGGATGCTGTCCGGGCTGTCGCGCTGGGTCGCGATCAGAGCCACCTGCCGGCCGCGCAATTCTTCCCCCTGCGCCCGAACCGATGCATCGATCTCGATAGTCACGTTCGGGCTGACACGAAATCGCACATTGTTGGGCGGAGGCGCCTGCATGGAAAAAATTGCCGGCGGCTGGCGAAGCCGCACATTGACCTCCGTCGCCGTTGTAGCCAGTGACTTGCCGGCCCGCACGTAAAACGGCACACCCTTCCATCGCCAGCTGTTGATCTCCAGTTTCATGGCGACGTAGGTTTCAACCTTGGAGCCGGCCTTGACTCCCGGCTCCTCCTGGTAGCCTTCGAACTGGCCGAGCACTACATTCTTCGGATCGAGCTGCACTGCTCGCAGCACCTTGACGCGTTCATCCCGGATAGGTTCAACGCCCTGCCCTTGCGGCGGCTCCATCGCCACGTTGCTCAACAACTGCATCACGTGATTCTGCAGTACGTCCCGCATGGCGCCGGTCTCGTCGTAAAAAGCGCCGCGACCCTTCACGCCGAACTGTTCGGCCATGGTGATCTGCACGCTCTCGACATATTGGCGATTCCAGATCGGCTCGAGAAACGTGTTCGTGAAGCGAAAAAACACCAGGTTCATCACCGCATTCTTGCCAAGATAGTGGTCGATGCGGAAGACATCCTGCTCGTCGAAAATCTTCAGCACCATGCGATTCAATTCCGCAGCTGTGCGCAGATCGTGGCCGAATGGCTTCTCGAAAACAACCCTCGCCCCTTCGGCACAACCAGAGTCCTTCAACTGCGTCAGCACTGTCTCGAAAAGGCTGGGAGGGATCGCCAGGTAGTGGATCGGGTGCTGGGCGCTGCCGAGTTCCTGGCGCACCTGTTTGAAGGTTTCGATGTCCAGATAATCGCCATCGACATAGCGCAGGGCTCGACACAGCTTGTCGAAGGCTGCCGAGTCAAAGCCGCCATAATGTTCCACGCTGTCTTTCGCGCGTTCTCTCAGCTGCTCCAGGTCCCACCCGGATTTGGCGACGCCAATCACCAGCGGCGGCAGCTTGCCGTGCTTCGCCATGCGCTGCAGTGATGGGAAAATCTGTTTGTAGGCAAGATCCCCTGTCGCTCCAAAAAACACCAGGGCATCCGATTTTGCCTCACTCATCTTGCTCTCCTGACAGCTTGCGGTCTGCCGGCGGGCCTGCCTCTGCCCGTGCCGTCACTCAACTAGATGTCAGCAAGCACCCGCGCGTTTCACCGGCCGTCAATTCGGCGAGGTTTCATTCCACAGGAACGCAAGAATATCGGCATAATCCTGCACCTGCTGATCCACAGAGACTCCGGCACTATGGCCGCCTTTCAGGCTGTAGTGCAGCAGTACCGGCCGCGATCCGCCATTGGCCGCCTGCACTTCTGCGGTCATCTTGCGAGCATGCAGCGGATCCACACGAGTATCGCTATCGCCGGTAAAGAACATGATCGCGGGGAACTTCGTTCCCGGCTTGACATTCTGATAGGGCGAATATTTCGCCAAAAAGTCATAGTCTTTCGCGTTGTCCGCGGATCCGTACTCGGTCGTCCATAGCCGCCCGAACAGGAAGTTCTGGTACCGCAGCATATCCAGCAGCGGATACCCGCAAACGATGGCGCCGAACAGGTCCGGCCGCTGCGTCATGGCCGCCCCCATCAGCAGGCCGCCATTCGATCGGCCCCATATACCGAGTTGCTGCGGGGTGGTGTAGTGATTGTCCACCAGGTATTGCGCCGCAGACAGAAAATCGTCGAACACATTCTGCTTATGCTCGAACATCCCGGCCTTGTGCCAGTCTTCGCCATACTCGCCGCCGCCGCGAAGATTTGGCAGGGCAAACAGGCCCCCCTGCTGCATCCACCACGCATACATACTGCTCCAGACCGGGGTGTTGCTCACATTGAAGCCGCCATACCCGGTCATCAGGATCTGCGATGTGCCATCCTGCTTCCAGCCTTTTTTGCCGGCAATAAACATGGGGATTTTTGTTCCGTCTTTCGACGTGACAAACACCTGCTTCACTTCATAAGCAGCCGAATCGAACGGCACCTTCGACGCCGCGAAAACATCCGTCTTACCAGTAGCCGAGTTGTAGCGATAGAGCGTGGGCGGCAGGTTGAAGGAATAGAAGCTGTACGCGCCCACATTCTGCAGTGGCCGGCCATACACGACAGTACCGGCACCGATCCCCGGATACTTCAGCTCACCCGTCTTTTTGCCGTCGAGCGAGTAGATGGTGGTCTCATCCTTCACATCCACCAGCCGGTCGACGAACAGCTTGCTGCCGACGATACTCGATGCCTGGATCACGTTCGCACTCTCCGGCACAACAGTCTTCCAGGTGTCCGGTGTTTTGACTGGTTCCGCTTTCAATATGTGGTACTTCGGTGCCTTGTAATCTGTCTGCACGTAGAAGGTGTCATCGCCTGCATCCAGTAGTTGAAAGCGATTCTTGATGCCGTAAACAAGTGGCGTCACCGGTGCGTTCGGCCGGCGCAAATCCTTCAGGAGAATATCGACGCGCGTGGCCGGCACGCCGCGACTGATGTCAAGGATGAGGTAGTGGCCGTTGTCGGAGATGCTGACGCCCACCAGGTCGAGTTCACCCAGCGGCTCGCCCTGGTACTCTTTGCCAAAAATCATCGCGTCTGCCGATTGCGGCGTCCCGAACCTGTGCCAGTACACCAGCGTCCCCTGGTGCGTGAACACAGAGTAGTAGAGGCCGGTCTTATCCGGATTGATGCTCACACCCATATAGCGATCGCTCTTCAAGGTGTCCGTCATGGCCTGACGCGTCTTCACGTTGAAGATGTGGACTTCCTGCTCATCCGCGCCGCCCTGGCGGATACCGTAGACCAGCAGGTCGCCCTCATTGGTTAAATCATCGATCGCGACAGACGTATTCTGGTCCGCGCTGAGCGCCTTCGCATCCACCAGCAATTCGTCCTTGCCCTGCCAGCCATTGCGCATATAGATGGAACCCTGGTTCTCATCGGCCAGCCGTTTCTTGAAGAAATACATGTCACCCCGAATCGTCGGCAGCGAGTAGACGTCGACGTGTTCCAGTTTGGCAAGCGAGTCCACGATGGCTGAGCGGTTCTTGACCTGGGACAGGTACGCATCCGTGTATTTGTTTTCCTGCTCGATCCAGGCCCGGGTCGCTGGCGCCTTCTGGTCTTCGAGCCAACGATAGCTATCCGTCACCCGATGACCATGCAGGTCGTCCGTCACATCCTGCTTCTCCGTCACCGGGGGCGCAGGGAGAGTGATGCCGTTTCTGCCCTGCACTGCATTGGCCGGCCCCTGTGCATTGGTCGCCATGGTCATTGTGAGCACTCCTGCAGCGAGGGCGATACGCCCTCCATTCATAAAGTTGTTGCGTGTAGCGATCATCGTTTCTCCGTAATTTTCTGAAATCACAGAAGCAGCAGCTACCGTCTACTCGGCGGGCTGGCCCACCGGCCCTTTGCTGCGCGGCAATTTGGGTGCTTCCGTCGCGGCACGAGTCCAGAAGTTATAGGTGCGTTGAGAAATGCTGTTTCCGCCTTCTTCGGACTGATAGACCGTTTGCAGAGCTTTCCAGAGCGCCTGCGCTTCCACTTCCAGGCCCAGGATCCGCAGAGAGCGAATCATGCGTGTCAATCGCAGGTGATTGTGGTTTCCTGGTGTCAGCCAGTTGGCTGCCCGGGTGCGAAAATGCTCGCCTTCGAAGATGGAGTCCTGGTGGCGCGTAAACCCATAGAACAACAGCATGCGGTCCAGCGAACTGCGCAGCTCGCGACGCAGCTTCTCGTCGTTGTGGAAGGCACTGATGGTCGCAGGATCGAGCAGCGGCGCATACGGGTTGGCCTGGCTGTGCTCAGGCAGCGGAAAGAGCCACTGGATAAAGTCATGAACCTCTTCCAGCTCCTCGTCGGACCACTCAAGGATCTCCTGCAGCCTCCACCCGCCGCTGTTGCCGCCACTGCCCTTGTAAAAATCGAGGATCGCGCTCATGCCTGAGGGGATAGTAGAACGGTCGGCTCTTTGCAGCAAACGCAGCAGGCCGCTCCGGTCGTGATGAAGCAGCATCGGGACCCGGACGTCTGCAGGGTTGGATCGAGTCGGTTGCATACTGGTTCGGAGCATTCCACACGATGAGCAAGACTTCGGTAGAAGACCAGTTGGCTTCCCTGCAGGCGCTCCGGGCTGCTGCACCTGGTATGCCCGCGGATGATGTCGTCGCGCAGCTGCGGCCCTTCCTGCTGCAGCAGAACAATCTTGTAACGGCACGCGCAGCCGATCTCGCTCGCGAGCTGGACTTGCGTGCCTTGCTTCCCGACCTCGTCACTGTGTTCCAACGGTTGCTGGGCGCGCCCGCGAAAAAAGATCCGCAATGCTGGGCCAAGAGCGCCGTCAGCAAAGCGCTGCACCACCTCGGCTGTGACGACTCCAGCCTCTTCCTGGCGGGCATGCAGGTCCACCAGTATGAGCCGGTGTGGGGCGGCCAGTCGGATGTTGCCGGGACCCTGCGCGCCAATTGCGCCCACGCGCTGGTCGATTGTCGCGAGCTCACTCACCAGGCCTTGCTGCTGAATCTGCTGGAGCTGGTCAGCGATCGGGACAAGGCAGTCCGGGCCGAGGCCATCCGGGCCATCGCTGCCGCGGGCGGAGACAGCGCCATCCTGCTGCTCCGCATGCGGGCACTCACAGCATCGGGCGAACCACCGGAGACCCGGCCTGAAATCATGGGTCACTGCTACGCGGCGCTGCTAGCACTGGAAGGCGTGGCGGCAGTGCCTTTCCTGTCCCGATTTCTGAACGACCAGGACGAGTGCAGCGCGGAGGCTGCGCTGGCACTTGGCTCAACGCGTACTCCAGAAGCGCTGGACGCCCTGCTGAACTGCCTTGAGCCGCCGGAGGAGAAGAGCACAGCCCGATCGTTGCGCCAGCAGACTCACCTGGAGCCCACCTTTGCCGGCGCCCTCCTTACCGCCATTGCTCTGACGCGCCAGCCGAAAGCAATCGACACCCTCATGGAGATGGTCGCGACCGAATCCGGCCTCGCAGAGACTGCCCTCGAAGCCCTCGCAGCAGCAAACCTTGGCGACGACGTGGAAGCGCGTCTGGCAGGCGTCGTCAACAGCCTGGACAGTCCCCGCATGACTCGCCTTCATCAGAAATACTTTCCGGACTGAGATCGCAGGCAGCCCTCAACGGACAATCCAGGCGCAGCTACAATCAGCACAGCCAATGCCTGAACCAGTCGTCACCGGGGAACCACCGATACCGAGGCCGCCGCAGTCCGGCTTAAGGCGCGCCTTCGCGACGCTCAAGCCCTCGCACAGCCACACCGCATTCACGGCTACACTGCTGCTGATGTTTTCCGCCATGGCCTCGCGTGTCATCGGGCTGGTGCGGACCAAGTACATCGCGTACCTCTTCGGCGCCCACGCAGCCGCCGACGCCTTCAATGCGGCCTTCCAGCTGCCCGACATGATTTCGTATTTCCTCGTCGGTGGTGCAGCCTCGATCACCTTCGTGACCATGCTTACACGCTATAAGGAGTCGGGGCGAGAAGCCGAAGGCGAACGAGCCATGTCCGTCATCCTCACCACCATGATCTGCGTCCTTACCGTCGCGATCATCGCCGGTGAATTTGCGGCGCCATGGTTTGTCAGCACTTTCCTGAGCTTTCAGTCCAGTCCTGAAAGCGCAGCTCTTTGCGTCAAGCTGTCACGCATCCTGTTGATCGCGCCTCTCTTCTTTTTTGCAGGAGGCGTCTTTGGCTCCGTCCTGCTGGTACGGAAACGATTCAACATTCAGGCCGTCACCCCGCTCATCTACAATCTCGGAACCATTCTCGGCGGGGTCCTGCTTTTCCACTACCTCGGCGTCTCCTCTCTGGCTATCGGCACCGTCGCAGGAGCTTTCTGCGGCCCTTTCTTGATGAATGCCATCGGCGCGCACCGCGCCGGCATGCGTTACAAACCCATTCTGGAATGGTCAAACCCCGGCCTGCACGAGTGGCTCCGCATGTCCATACCGCTCATGCTGGGCGTCTCCCTGGTCAGCGCCGACAACTGGATCATCAACTACTTTGCCTCCCATAAAAGCGGTGACCTTTCCCTGCTCACCTACGCCAAGAGTCTCTTTGCCGCTCCTGTTTCGCTGGGACAGGCAGCCGGCGCAGCCTCTCTGCCCTTTCTGGCCAGCCTCTACGGCAAGTCGCAAAGCGCCGGCGAGACGCGTGGCTTTTCGAATGCGGTCAATGCCTCGGTCTCGCGCATTGCCGCCTTCTCCATACTGCTTACCTCGCTGATGGTAGCCATGGCCGGCCCCTCCGTCGACCTGGTCTTCCGCGGCGGCCGCTTTGGCCAGGTCGAGGCCACCCACATGGCCGCCTTCTTCGCTATCTTCTCGTTCTCGCTCTGCTTCTGGTCGGCCCAGGCGATCTATGCGCGGGCCTTCTATGCGGCCGGTAATACCGTCACGCCGCTGGTCGCAAGCACCATCGTTACCGCAGTCGCGCTGGTCATCTACAAGCTGCTCTACGCCAGTTCCGGCCCGGTCGGACTGGCCTACGCCTCGGACATCGGCATTGTCATCCAAACGATCACATTGGCGGTCCTGCTGCATCGGCGAAAGATGGTTTCGGCTGTAGGGGTGGACTATCTGGAACTGGGCCGCTCCCTGATCGCAGCCGCAGCCAGCTACGCCGCCCTGGTACTCCTGATGCACGCCTGGCACCCGATGCGTCGCGCTGGCGAACTGGTGCTCCTGGTGACCGCCTCAGTGCTCTGGCTAACCGTCAGTGGAGCGGTCTTGATGTCCCTCAGCTCATCCCTGCCGGATCAGCTGACCAGGCGCTTCAACAGCAGATCAAAAGCCTGAACAGCAATTCCCTGGAGCCAAAAAAGCAGATGGCCCCAGTAATGGGGCCATCTGCGTCCTGAAACTATTGTCGAGCCCGACCCGAGCAGCCGAAGCGGTTAAACCTGGACCGGCTTCTGCTCAGTCGACACGCCATTGCCCGCCTTGGTCTCGCTGCTGCCACCCGGCTTGCGAATGTCGATGCCGCCCTTGAAGAAAGCGCCGTCCTCAATGCTGATACGCTGAGCCGAGACATCCCCCGTCAGCGAACCTTCGCTGCGGATATCGACACGATCACTGGCATTGATATTGCCGCGTACCTTGCCGAGCACCACAACTTCGCGGGCAGAGATGTTCGCAGCGACCTGGCCATTGCGACCAACAGTAACGCGGTTCCCCGACAGATTGATAGCTCCCTCGACTTTGCCGTCGATGTACAGCGACTCGGAACCCGTGACTTCGCCCTTGACCACCAGGCTCTTGCCGATCGTTGCCTGGTCTGCGGCTGCAGG
>CAZZVA010000020.1:0-23991 GCA_964657345.1 uncultured Acetobacteraceae bacterium
CCTGGCAGGCTATCCCCGCGTGCGCATCGTGCACGGAACGGGCATGGGAATTCTGAAACGCGCTCTGCGGACCCAATTGCAGAAGCATCCGCACGTAGCCGGCGTGGAAGAAGCGACCCAGGCGGAAGGCGGAGCCGGCGCAACCGTGGTTTCACTCCGGCAATAATCGTTTCCCTCCAGGCTGGAATCGCCATGGCCGCAAAAGGCTGCAGGATGCTACGATGAGCGCCACCAGCCAGCATACCGGGAGGTCATCGTGGTCAGGATCATTACCGTGGAACGCGAATATGGAAGCGCGGGCGCCGAGTTCGCACACCAGCTGGCCAATCGTCTCGGCTGGCGGCTGATCGACCAGTGCCTGGTAGATGAAATTGCGCAGCGCGCCGGCGTCCCGGCGGAAACCGCAGCCAGCTGCGATGAACGTCTCGATCCGTGGTATTACCGTGTGGGCAAAGCCTTCTGGCATGGCAGTGTGGACCGCGGTCCAGCGCCGGTCGGCACGTCGGAAATCTTCGACAGCGAACGCATGGTCGCCATGGTCGGCAGCTACCTCAAAGAGCGCATCGCGGAGGGCCGCTGTGTCGTGGTTGGTCGTGGCGCGGCGCCGGCGCTGGTGGGTGTGCCCGGAGCCTTCCACATCTTTGTCTATGCCTCGATGAATCGAAAAATCAAATGGTTTCAGCAGCACTTTCCGGAGCAGGCGGAACGCGCGAGAGAAGAATTAATCGCCACGGATCGCCGCCGCGCGGGGTATGTCCGACGCTTCTACAACCAGGACTGGGCTGACCGCCAGCTGTACCAGCTGATGTTGAATTCCTGCATGGGCTTTGATGCGATGGTAGGCGCGACGCTCGAAGCGGCTGCGCTTCAATCGCAGGTTGCGCCGGTTGCCGTCTGACTACTTCAGGTGTTGCGTCGGCACATTCGGCGGAATCGTCAACTCGAACTGCTCGTCGTTCAGCGTCTGGTTCACGGTCAGCTTTTGGATCGTGATGGTGATCTGGTATTCCTCCAGCGGCCGCTCGATGGTGATGACACCAGGAAACAAGGCATTGCCGAAGTGCTGGTAAGGACCGTAATGCACGCTGGTTTCGATAGCGCCGGCAGCATTGAAGGTATCCTGCCCGTCCGGTAATAACGTCGTGCGGTCGAAGTGGATAATCCGCTGCGCCTGGATGACCCTGACCGGCGGCTTGCCCGCCTCCGGGGTCTCCGCATTCTCCGTAGCGGCCCGCATCACGCTCAGGTTGTATTCCGGCGTTTCGATCTTCACCTTGCCGTTGCCGCTGATGCGCGATCCTGTCGTCAGGAAGACCAGCCTGTCAGGCTGAATCGCGGGCACCAGGACAGAGTCAAAGAAGATTCCCGGCCGCAGGTTCTCAATGGCGTTCGAACTCTTGACGCTTACCGAATTGGAACCGGTTATGGCCTTGTTCTTGTAAGGGATGTACAACTTGAAATTCGCACCATCGCTGGCCAGGTCAAAGGCGTGCGTTCGCAATACCGGCACCAGGCCCAGGACGCGCAGCGAATCCGGCTTGCGCAACAGGATATAGCCGCCGAACGAAGTGGTATCTGTTTCCTTGCCGCGCCTCGCCCCGCCGATCTGTGCTGAGAAATCGACCGTGGCTACCAGTGTGTTGTAGGAGTCGTAGCGTTCATTCACACTGTTCACCAGTTGAACGACGCTTTCATCCAGCGCGGGCCCCGCACTCTTGGTCTGCTGCAGCTGACGCGTGTGATACAGGCACCCGTTCAAAAAGGGCAGCCCTAGTAAACACAATGTCAGGAAACGGGATCGCATCATCTTCTTTAGCAGGGGTCGAGCAGGGATGGGGGATCGCGCCTCGCGCGCTTAATCATAGAGATTCAAGTATACCCGCTTGTCTGACCACCCCAACCTCCGGGCAGGTCGGCGTCAGTGTGCGTCCGCCCGCTGGGCGCGACGGTAAGCCTCCACATTGCGGTTGTGCTCTTCCAAGGTTGCCGCAAAGCGGGAGTGGCCCTGCGCCGCCGGATCAGCCACGAAGTACATGTACTTGCTGCTCGCCGGATGAATCGCAGCATTGAGCGCCGCGACTCCCGGATTGCAGATTGGTCCGGGCGGCAAGCCAGTATGCTTGTAGGTGTTGTACTCCGATTCAGCCTGCAAATCCGACTGGTAGATAGCCCCCCGATAACGGTGCTGCAGCATCGCGGCATAGATCACCGTCGGATCGGTCATCAACGGCATCTTTGCCGTCAGCCGATTGTTCAGAACACTCGCCACCAGCGGACGGTCTGTCGGATTCGGCGTCTCCTTTTCAACCAGCGACGCCATCGTGACAACGGCGTGGAAATTGGCAGTGAGGCCGATCTGCTGCGAGTGCGCGCGGAATTGTTTCACCATCGCAGCCGCCATCTGGTCAGCATTCTCGCGACGCTGGAAATGGTAGGTCTCCGGATACAGGTAGCCCTCCAGCGTCTGGGCATGCGGATCGATATCGGCCACAAGCTTCACATCGCGCCGCGCCGCCGCAAGGAAGTTGTCCTTCGTGTCCAGCCCGGCCGCTTCCACGGCTCCAGCAACGTCGAAGATGTTGTAACCCTCCGGGATGGTGAGGACGCGATAGTAGACGTCGCCCTTTCGCAGCCGGTCATATACTTCACTGATGGTCGCTGCGTGGTCAAAGCGATATTCACCCGCTTGGAGCGTACCGCCCTTGATGAGCCGCAGCACCAGGAAGGCATAGCGGCTGCGGATCACTCCAGCCTGTTCGAGGTCTTCGCCAATCCCGCCGGAACCAGTACCGGAGGCGATGTCGACGAACTTTTCTTTGTTGGAGCCGGCAGGAACGAGGAAGAGATAAGCAGCGGCAACGACCAGGATAAGCAGCACAAGCAGAAACAGACGCTTCAACGAGTTAACCCTTTCCTGCTGTCGAATCCGGGGCCACTGCGCCTCTTTCAAGCGCACCGGCAGCCGTCGGACTTTGGATGCAGTTACTCCAAGATACAACGGCTCAACCCGATCCATGCCGGGTCCGGTACCGAAGCATCCCCGAAAACCCATTACGATAACGGCATGATGCAGCAGGCCAATTCGGGAAACTTGAACCTGGCGCGGATCGCTGCACTGGATGTAGGCGAGCGCCGCATCGGGGTCGCGATCTCCGACGGCCTGGGACTGACCGCGCAGCCCCTGCTGACCTACCATCGCGCAGCCAGACGCGACGACGGCCGGCACGACGCCAAATCTCTCCTTCGACTCCTGCGCAAAGCCGAGTGCCGAGCGATCCTGGTTGGCAATCCGCTCTATCTCAGCGGCGAAGTGAGTCCGCAGGCCGCGCGTGTTCAACGCTTTGTCGAAGCACTCCGCGCGCATACCGATCTGCCGGTCACGCTATGGGACGAGCGGCTTTCGAGCACGCAGGCGCATGAGCTACTCGACGACGCCGGACACCCGGTACGCGGACGCGAAGCCATCATCGACCAGGTGGCGGCCGTCCTGATCCTCGAAAGCTACATGGAGACCATGCGCAGCCGCCAAGCCGCGCTTCTCCACGGGCAAGCGCGCAAGGACTAGACCGTCTTCAGGTACAGCGTGTACTCGCGATCGCCGATCTCGGTAAACGGCACCATCCTTATAGAACCGGATTGCGCCTCTACTGCCCACTGCTTCGGCCCATTCTGCTTGGCCGCCAGCAACTGATGACTGGAAACAGGCGGAAGGGTCCCGGCATCCTTCAGCGCGAACAACACCAGCGGTCCGCGCAGCAGCGCCACCAGGTTCGTATGTTGCGCATCCACTGGTTCCACCCGCTGAGCCAGCGGGAGCTCCAATTCCACGCGATCGCCGTTTTTCCAGGTTCGACGCACAGCCGCGAAGCCGCCTGGCTTTACCGCGCTGTCGATGGGCTTGCCATTCACCTGCAGCGTCGCGCCGCTCGCCCACTCCGGTATGCGGAAGTTCAGCGTCAGCTCCGCAGGGTGGGAAGTCGCTACTTCAAATGCTACCTGCGGCTCCAGCGGATAGTTGCTCTTCTGCGTCAGGCTCAGCTTGGCTTTGCCCTCTGTCCACCGGACCGTCGACGGAATGTAGAGGTTCACATACACTGCGCCGGGTCCGCGAAAGTAGGTGTTGATGCGGTAATCGGCCGACACCTGCGGCAGCGTCCCCGCGCAGCACGGCCAGCGACTGTCATGGTAGAAGCGCTTGCCGTCCACGTTGTAATCGGCGTAGTAAAACGCGTGGCCGTCGGCCTCGAGCTTCCTGGCGCCGAGAACCGTGTTGTACATCACCCGTTCCATGCTGTCTCCATAGCGCGAGTCGCCCGTAGCCCGCAGCAGGTAGCGGGTCACCTTGAAGTGTGCGTACGAACCGCAGGGCGTCTCGAAGCTGGAATGCGTGTCCGTCAGGCTCGCTGCGACATCCCCGCTGTTCCGTTTGCGCAGTTGCTCATCCGGACCCCAGCCACCCGTCGCAAAGCTCTGTTCCTGCACCAGTTTGAAACCGTTCTGCACCGCTTTCAGGTGCATCGCACTGCCGCCCACCATGTATGCCTGCATACCGGAACTGAGCGCATTCACATAGCTGTAGGCATGCTTCCCGCCCAGCACATCTTCACCCCGCGACAACGGCTCGAAGTACGTCTCGTCATCCAGATACTGCGTGGCCATGGTCTTGTAACGTGGACCGGCTCCGCGCTGGTAAGCCAGGAACAGGTTCTCCGGCATGGTGTAGCTCTCGTCCCAGGTCCAGGAATCATCCGGTGCGGGCCGCCACTTATCCTGCCGGTCGCGATCCAGTGCCCGCCCCGGTAGAAGAGGGGCTGCCACGTCGACGGTGTGGTCCAGGATGGCAAATGCATCCGGATCGTTGGCAAAACTGTGAGAGTCAATCAGCGCGCACACCAGCTTGTCAAAGCAATACGCCGGGAACCGGTTGTTGTTATAGAAAGCCGGAGAAATGGTCTGGGCATACAGCTTATTCAGCCCCATCACCCGGTTGCGCAGAGCGGGATCGCCGCTGATGGCGTAATTCCGCGCCATGGCGGACACCCACTGGCCATACATATGCGCCGGCGCAAAGCCCGGGCCACCCTTGCGATAATCCCACTCCGGGGCGTAGTGGTACCAGCCGCCCAGGTCCTCACCCGGAGCCGGCAGATTGGACATCTGGCGGAGCGGCATCAGCATACTGTCGTCGCTTACACCCATCAGGATGTCGAGGGTGTGCCGCCGTTGATCTTCGTGCAGCGGGCTGTCCAGGGTCACATCCCCATAACCAAACTGGGCCAGGGGCGCCTGCAGAACCTCGGTATTCGCCACCTCTCCCAACCCCATGCGTGGATGAGCCAGCACCGCTGCCAGCGCCAGCGAACCGCCCTGGACGAATCGTCTTCTCGAAATTTTAGATTGTGTCATATGCCGTACCTGCACTAGCGGACCGAAATGGTAGCTTTCCCAACCCTCAGCTTGCCAATTTAGTGGCTGTGGAATAGTTTAAGCTTCTTCGACCGCATAATTGAGCTTAGGGATGATCCATCGCCAATATAAGTGGGAGACTATGGCAGATCGAAAGCAATTCGTTGGAGTGAAAGAGGCAGACGCGGAACTCGGGAACCTACTGGAGATTTCTAAGCACGCGACTGTGGATGAAGAAGACCTGCGCGAGCAGCGTATCAGCTTTGCTTTTGGCAATGCCCTGGGATCGGAAACGATCACTAAGGAAAGTGTTCGACGAGCTTCAGAGAATCTACGTCTCATGCCGAAATAATTTTTTGCCGCTTGAGTGGTGCAGCACTATGTCCGTCAGAGAGAAAGACTCGCCCGAGTTGTTCGAGAAGATCCAGGAGCAAAATCTCTTAAGACAATATGATCTTTTGCTGAATTGCATTGAGATCGGCATTGTGAAGGGCATTGAGGCTTTCGACAAATACACGCTTTGGTCGCTGAATGCTGCGGCCGTCGCCAACATAGCCCAATTTGGCGGACGCTATCGCCGATGCCCAATCTACGTCGGAGACCATCACCCTCCTCACTTTGAGGAAGTTCCTGACGAAATGGACCGATTCTTTTCAGTCATCCATGAGAATTGGACAGTGATCGATCACCCGACCTTGCTTCCGGCCTTTGCTTTGTGGCGGTTGAACTGGATCCACCCCTTTGTGGAGGGGAATGGGAGAACCGCACGTGCAGCTCGTTACTACCTCATTTGCATGAAACAGATGCGGCTGCTCGGCGGCAAGAAAATAGTACCTGAGCGCATTCGTGAGAACAGAAAACCTTATTACGCCGCTCTGCAGGCAGCCGATGCCCATTGGGACGCAGGAGACTTCAACGTAAATGATCTGGCTGATTTTCTCGGAGAGTTGCTTAAGGCCCAATTGAGGGAAGCCTAGCCGTAGCCGATCATCAAGTTCTCGTCGCCTGCGAATAGCACCTTCCGCACGGTATAATCGCCCTTTGGTGGTACCCGGTCCACTGCTGCAATCGAGCAGTTTCTGGCTTGTGATGGAAGTCGATGCCAGGCCATCCGGGACGCCTCGGAACAAAGCCATGCCCGAAAAGATAAAGAAAGAACTGGAAGAACAGATTCGTGTCCTGGAGTACGAGCTCACCACCGAGCTGCCCCGGGAGATCAAGAAGGCCGCATCGCTTGGCGACTTAAGCGAAAATGCCGAATACCACATGGCCAAGCAGCGCCAGGTGTTTGTCAACGCGCGTTTGGGACAATTGAAGAAGCGTATGGGCGAGCTCGCCATGGTCGACCTGACCAACATTCCCAGGGATCGCGCAGCATTCGGTTCCACAGTTACTGTCTTCGACACCACCAAGGATGTCGAAATCGAGTACAAACTGGTCACCTCTGAAGAGTCGGACGTCAGCAAAGGCCTCATCTCGACCACCTCGCCCATCGGACGCGGCATTGTCGGCAAAAAAGTGGGTGACATCGCCACCATCGTGACGCCGAATGGCACACGCGAGCTGGAGATACTGAAGCTCAAGACGATTCACGACGAAGAGCCATGAGCTGGACTGGGGCCTTCGGGCGCGGCTGCGGCGTCATCCTCGAAAAAATCGTGAACGGCTTGGCGCTGACCAAAATCTCGCCGAACTATCTCACGGCCCTGGGCCTGGTCATCAATACCGGCGCCGCTGTGCTCTTTGGCCTCGGCAATGCCCACAATTACGTCAGGATGTTCCTCTTTGCCGCCCTCGTCATCATCGGCGCGGGCATTTTCGACATGGTCGACGGCCGGGTGGCTCGTCTCACCGATCAGGTCACCGTCTTCGGCGCCTTTTTTGACTCCGTCATTGATCGCTATTCCGACGTCGTGCTGTTTTTCGGCCTGGTCGTCTTCTACGCTCGCGGCAACCGGCTGCTTTACGTCTTCCTGGCAGCCTTCGTGATGGCGACTTCCCTCATGGTCAGCTACACCCGCGCTCGCGCCGAAGCCCTCATCGGCTCCTGCAAGGTCGGCTTCATGGAGCGGCCTGAAAGAATCGTCCTCATCATCCTCGGCGCACTTTTCGAGAAATGGGGAGCCATGGCGCCCGTCCTGTGGATCCTTGCCGTCATCTCGACCCTCACCGTCATCCACCGCATCTCCTACACCTACGGCAAAACCAAGGGCATGCCCCTTCTCACCGCAAAGTAGACCCTTTACTCTATGCCGATCTCTCCCGTATTGCTGGTCCACGGTGGCGCCTGGGCGATGCCCGAAGAGTCACGCGCGGCTCACCTGGCCGGCGTGCAGAATGCGCTCGCTGCCGGCTATGCCCTGCTGGCAAAAGGCGCCGGCGCTGTCGATGCCGTGGAAGCAGCCGTAGCTGTCCTTGAGGATGACGAAACCTTCGACGCCGGGCGCGGCAGCTTTTTGACCCGCGAGGGCACGGTGCAGCTGGACGCCCTGCTGATGGATGGCGGCAGTACCGGCACCCTCCGTGCCGGCGGCGTCGCCTGTGTCGAACGGATTCTCAATCCGATTCATGCCGCGCGCGTCGTGCTCGATTACAGCCCGCACGTCTATTTCGTCGGACGGGATGCTGAAACCTTCGTAGCCGGCCACGGAATCAAGCTGGTAGAGAACCGTGCCCTGGTGATCGATCGCGAACTCGAGCGTCTCGCCGATGCCCAGCGTAAGGAGCAGGCCGGCCTTCCCGACGACACCTTCTCCGGCTCCTCACCGGCGTTGGACAGCCACGATACCGTTGGCGCCGTCGCACTCGATGCACAAGGGAACCTGGCAGCAGCCACATCCACCGGCGGCACCCTGAACAAACAGCCTGGCCGCGTTGGCGATTCGTCCCTGATCGGCTGTGGCTGCTATGCCGACAACCAGAGCGCAGCCGTATCGCTCACCGGTTGGGGCGAACCAATCATGAAGCTGGTCCTCGGCAAGTGGGCAGTCGACCGTGTCGAAGATGGCCTTCCGCCAAACGAGGCTGCCGACGCGGCAATCGCCTACCTGTTTCGCCGGATGAATGGTCACGGCGGCATGATCCTCCTGGCGCCGGATGGCCGCTTCGGGATCGCCCATAACACCCCGCAGATGGCCTGGGGTGTCCAGACTGTCGAGGGATCCTGCACCGGCATTGAGATTCTGCCAAACCGCCACGCGCCTGGACCCAGCTGGACCGCATGATTGTTCTGGCCTCAGCCTCCCCCCGCCGCAGGGAACTGCTTACCCAGGCTGGCTACACCTTCGAAACGGTCCCTTCCGGCATCGCAGAAGTCCGCAGGCCGGGGGAATCGCCGATCGCCTTTGTCATCCGGCTCGCGCGCGAAAAAGCCGAGGATGTGGTCTTGCGACTTCCGCTAGACAAGCAGGCCAAAGCAATCGTACTGGGAGCGGATACAGTTGTCGTCTGTGAAGACGAAGTACTGGGCAAGCCGTCGGATGCCTCCGACGCGCACAGGATGCTGCGCCTGTTGGCTGGACGCACCCACCAGGTGATCACCGGCGTCTGCATCCTGGCCGGCGACATCGTCGAAACCGCAGCAGAAGTCACTTACGTGACCATGAACACCGTGTCCGAAAGGGAAATCGCTGCCTATGTCGCGTCCGGTGAACCCATGGATAAAGCCGGAGCTTATGCCATCCAGGGCTATGCCGCCCGCTGGATACCCCGCGTGCATGGCTGCTATTTCAATGTCGTGGGCTTACCGCTCGCGCTGGTGACTGCGATGCTGGAAGGAGTAGACCGGTCGAGGGAGGATGGACGGAGTCGCGGCAACTAGGAGCGCTTGCAACGCACCGGCACAGGCACTGGCTTCTTCGCTTTCAGCAGGCCGCTGACCTGTAACAGAACCGACGCCAGAAGAACCAATTCGATACTTACCAGCATATAAACCTCCCGGCGCTTTCTGAATGACCTTAGACATTAGAACAGATGCTGCTCAAAGCACCTTCGACTCAGGCGCCTTTTCATCTGGCAGCAACATTGCCGCCAGCAATACTGTCCGAGGAACGAGTGCTTCGATGCAAATGGATTCATGAGCCGCGTGCGCCCCTTCGCCCACTGCCCCCATCCCGTCCAGTGTGGGGATACCGAGAGCAGAAGTAAAGTTACCATCGGACCCACCGCCGGTAGCTGCTTCCTCCAGGACAAACCCCAGTTGCTGCGCATAGGTTGCGGCCCTGCGAAATAACTGGACTGTCGCCTTTGTTCGCTCCATCGGCGGCCGGTTCATGCCGCCTTCCCATCGCAGCGAGCACGCTGGATCGACCGGCTTCAGACTCCGGAACTGCTTCTCGATGCGCGCAACGTCGCTTTGTTTTCTCACCCTGACATCTATATCGACCCAGGCTTCGGCAGCAATAACATTGGAACGCGTACCACCGCCAACCACACCGGGATTGACCGTCAAGCCGCGCGCCAGGTCTGTCATCATGCAGATACGGTCAATCTGCCGCGCCAGTTCCCGGATCGCCGAATGCCCCGCCTCAAAGTCGACGCCACTGTGCGACGCAACCCCGCCGACCGTCAGCCGGTACTCGCCCACACCCTTGCGCGCGGTTTTGTAAGCTCCTGTCGGCCCTTGTGCTGGCTCCAGCACATAAACCGCACTCGCACCGGAAGCAACTTTTTCTGTTACGGAACGCGATTCCGGGCTACCTACCTCCTCGTCGCCCACCAGGAGCAGTGTCACCGGTTGCAGCAGCAGGTTGTTCGCAATCAGCAGCCGGAGTGCCGTCACCGCCATCGCCACGCCCGCCTTCATGTCATAGACTCCCGGCCCATGCAGCCGGCCTTCGCGGGCTGCGAATGGCATCCCGGCCAGCGTACCGGTCTCCCAGACCGTGTCGAGGTGCCCCAGCAGCAGGGTGGGCCGGGATGATCGCGCCCTGAGCCTTCGCGGCACAAAACGGGCTTCCAGCACATCCCCGAACGTTGTTTGCCGGTGCCGCCGGGTTTTGCCACCCAGTTCTGTACACCAGCCCTCCACCAGACTCAGTGCTGCATCCACAGCGTGTTTGCTGCTGCTTGGGGACTCGATGCGTACCAGGTCGCCAATTTCAGCGATCAGACGCGGCCGATCTTTCTCCGCCTCGTTCTGGAGTCGCAACACCCCCCCGCGAGTATCTACCTGGGTAAGTAGCGGCATGGTTCCTGTCCTGACAGAACTCCCGAAAATGACACCTGTGTGACCGGAGTCACGATATGTGTGGCAAATTTACCACAACGCAACTTTCCGGCTGGTCACTAGTCTATTTCATTGTCAGCAAGATACAGAGTTGCCAAGGTAGCCAAGCTTGTCCATGGACAACCACTACGAGCAGAGTCTCGCAGCCGTCGTTGAGTTTTCTGGTATCGGATTGCACAGCGGCGCACCCGTCTCCCTCCGCCTGCTTCCGGCTCCCGCTGGTTCCGGCATCGTCTTCCGCCGGACCGATCTCGACAACTTTGAGATCCCCGCGAATGGCCAGAATGTCGCCCGCGTCAGCTACGCTACCAGCCTGATGCGGCAGGGCGTACTCATCTCGACCACGGAGCATCTGCTTTCCGCCCTGGTCGGTACCGGCATCGACAATGTCATCGCCGAAATCGACAATCTCGAACTCCCTATCCTCGACGGAAGCGCCCTGCCCTATGTCGAAGCCTTCCGCCAGGCCGGCATCAAGGTGCAGCGACGCCGCCGGCAATATATCCGGATCCTCAAGAAAGTCGAAGTGCGCGATGGCGAGAAGTTCATCGGCGTCTATCCCGGCGATGGCTACGACATTGCCTACGCTATCGATTTTCCCGAGCCCATCGGCAAGCAGCACTTCAAGGTAGACCTGGCCTCCGGAGCGTATGGCACAGAGATCGCAGCCGCCCGCACCTTCGGCTTTCGGGAAGATGAGCAGAAGCTCCGGAATATGGGCCTGATTCGCGGTGCTTCCGAGTCAAATGCCATCATCCTGACCCGCGAAAAAGTGCAGAACGGCCCGCTTCGCTACGAAGACGAATTCGTCCGCCACAAGGTGCTGGACCTGATCGGCGACCTCGCCCTCGCCGGCCATCGCATTTGGGGCCGCGTCGTCGCGGAGCGCGCCGGTCACGCCATGCATACGGCACTCGTCTCCCGCCTGATGAAGGACCGCTCCGCCTGGGTGCTGGCGCAGGTTCCCGTCAGCAAGGAAGCCAAAGCACTTCCTGTTCGAGCGCAGCAGCTGGCAACCGTCTAACCGGCTGATGCTGAACGCGCAAGTGCCGTCAGCTCCTCTGCAATCCGCTCGACCACCAGCTTCCAGTCGCCATCCGTTTCCTGCCGGAACAGACGCGCGGTGGAATACCAGGGACTATCGTCCCGATCGACCAGCCAGCGCCAGTCCGCGATCTTCGGCAGTATCAGCCACAGGGGCCGTCCCAGCGCGCCGGCCAGGTGAGCCACTGCCGTGTCGACAGCAATCACCAGGTCCAGCTTAGCCATGATATCCGCCGTTATCGCAAAGTCACCGTCCTGCGGCAGCATACCGTCGAAGGGCTGACCCTCCACCTGGTCCCCTTTTCCGCGCTGCAGCGAGTAGAAGCTCACCCCCGGCACTTTCCACAAAGCCCCCAGTGCCGCGAGTGTCATGGAACGGCGGCCATCCACACAATTGCCCGGAGATCCTGCCCAGACCAGGCCAACCCTGAGACCTCGGTCGCCACTTGCCGGCTGCAGAGCTCCGGGAGGAAATAAATAGGGAATAGTGGCAGGGATCGTCGCTGCAGTGGTTGCAAACGCCAGCGGAAGACTCATCAGCGGACAATGCCAGTCGAAAGCCGGTAGCGGATCGCCACGCGACAATAACCGCGCAACTCCTGGCACCGTGGCAGCAAGACGCTTCAACTCCGGATGCACTTCCAGGAGAATTGTCACGCCGGGCAGTTGTTTCTTGACCAGCGGCACGTAACGTAGAAACTGGATCGTGTCGCCGAATCCCTGCTCGGCATGCAGCAGCAGCGACCCATTCGCGACTGGCTCACCTCTCCAATGCGGCTGTCCGAAATTGCGCTTCGGAGAAGGGAACTCCGGCCATTTCCATCGCCACTCCTGCTCCGCCCAGCCCCTGGCAAAGTCACCGCGGCGTAGCAGAATCTGGCCCAGGCAGACATGCGCCATGGCATAGTCGGGCCTCTGTTGAATTGCCTGCCGGTAGTGACACTCGGCTACCGCAACTCTGCCTTGTTCCGCGAAGAGGAAACCCAGGTTGGCATGGGCTTCCGGAAACTCCGGCCGCAAATCCAACGCAGTGCGCAGGCATGTTTCAGCTTCGGTGAACCTGCCCTGCAGGCGCAGAGCATTGCCGAGATGGCTGTAGTACGTCGCCGAAGCCGGCTGCAGAGCAATGGCTTTGAGGTAGCAATCGATCGCGGGCTGCACCTGCTTCAACTGCAAATATATGTTTCCGACGTTGTTGTGAATCTCCGCGCTCGCCGGGTGGATCGCCGCGGCAGCATGCAGGAACGTCAGTGCTGTCGCGAAATCCCCCAGCGACGCAAACAGGTTACCGAGATTGTTGTACGCGCCGAAGGACGAAGGATCGACCGCCAGCGCCTGTCGATAGCAGCGGACGGCTCCCGCCCGATCGCCTTCGTGGTCCAGTAGAACTCCGAGACGAACCTGTTCCTCGGCGCTGTCAGCACTTCGCGGCACAAGTGCTGACCGTTGCGGCTTCAACCAGCATCAACTGACGGCGGCGTGTTCCTCATCCCGCAACAGTCTGACTCGTTCCCCAATCGCATATTTCAGCTTCTCGATTCCTTCACCAGTGACAGCCGAGATCAAATACAGCGGCATCTTCTTCCGCTTGGCCATAGCCTGCAGCTTCTTCAACTTCTCCGGATTGGCCACATCCGCCTTCGTCGCAACGACGATCACCGGCTTCTCATCCAGTCCGTGGCCAAAGCTCTCCAGCTCAGCCGAGATAACCTTGAAATCCTCGACCGGATTGTCACGCCCGCTGCCATCTGAAACATCGACCAGGTGGGCCAAAACGCGCGTCCGTTCGATATGTCGCAGAAACTGTACGCCTAAGCCCGCTCCCAAATGTGCGCCCTCGATCAGGCCGGGAATATCAGCGACAACAAAGCTTTCTTCATGCGGCGCTTCTCCAATCGAGACAACACCAAGATTCGGTTCCAACGTAGTGAAAGGATAATCGGCAATCTTCGGCTTGGCGGCAGAAATACGCGAAATCAGTGTCGACTTTCCTACATTGGGATATCCGACCAATCCAACATCCGCCAGCAGTTTCAATTCGAGACGATAGACCCGCTCCTCGCCTTCGCGCCCGAGTTCATGCTCGCGCGGCGCCTGGTGCGTGGGCGAAGCAAAATGCTGGTTGCCGCGCCCGCCGCGACCACCCCGCGCGATAATGACGCGCTCATCGGGCCGCTCGAAATCATGCACCAGCTCACCCGTCTCCTCGTCGTACAGTGACGTACCCACGGGAACCTGCAGAATCATGTCCAGGCCATCTTTGCCAGTACAGTTTGACCCCTCGCCATGCCGGCCGCGATCCGCCTTGTGTTCCGGATTGAAGCGGAAATGGATCAGTGTATTATGCCGCTGCGTCGACTCCATAATTACGTCGCCGCCCTTGCCGCCGTCGCCACCCGAAGGGCCACCACGCGGCACAAACTTCTCACGTCGGAAAGCCATGCAGCCGTTGCCGCCGTTTCCCGCTTTGATACGGATTTTTGCTTCGTCTATGAACATTTCTACGTACCAGTCTAGCGGAAGGGGTATGCTCGCTTCACTTATCCCACCATCGTGACTGCCGGGATCACCCGCCTGTCTCCTGTCGATGGTCAAGAACCTGATTCTTCAGCGGCCTTGCTCGCTGGAGAGGAACAGCCGGCATACAGTCCGGCGCTTGTAGACCCTTGAGGACTTGCACGAATGCTGAACTTGTTGCGTTTTCGATCCTTGTCACGCCTCGCCGCCTTCCGGAGATTGCTCGTTTCGCGGTCGCTATCGAGCTTCGGTCATTCCGTTCTGACGCTCTGCCTCGCTATCACTTGTCCCGCAATCTACAGCCAGTCCACAACCGATGGCGCCATCGGTGGAACACTGCTTGATCCTTCAGGGGCAGCTATCCGGAATGCCGTCATCCTGGCTACCAGCAATAGCAGCAGCTTCGAAGCTTCTACTTCTACCGACAGCACCGGCAATTTCCGGTTCCTCGGACTGCCCCCCGGTTCGTACCGCGTCGAGGTCCGCATAACGCCTTACACTCCCTACACGGCGAATTCCATAAGAGTCGAAATCGGCCAGGTGACGACGCTCTCGCCGCGACTTTCGCTCGGCTCACAGCAGCAGACCGTCATCGTCAAGGAGGAGGCGCCGTTGATCGACACCACTTCGGCCGGCCTCTCGACGAACCTCGACCAGAACGCGGTACACGGCCTGCCCAGCAACGGTCGCCGCTGGTCGGATTTTGCGCTGCTCACACCCACCGTCACGCCGGACCAGGAAGGCCGTGGTCTGCTCAGTTTTCGCGGCATCAGTGTGCTTCTGAACAACAACACCATGGATGGCGCTGACAACAACCAGGCGTTCTTCTCGGAGGAGCGAGGACGGACCAGGATGGCCTACTCGACCACCGAAGCTTCGATTCGCGAGTTCCAGGTGAATACCTCAAACTATTCGGCGCAATACGGACGAGCCGCCGGCGGCGTCGTCAATACCGTCACCCATAGTGGCTCGAATGCTCTGCATGGTTCCTCGTTCTTCTACGATCGCGACAGCGAATGGGGTGCGCAGAATCCATTCACACAGCTGACGACGCAGCCGCAGCCAGGCACCTTCGCCTCCACGCCATTCACACCGCGGGACCAGCGTCTCCAGTGGGGGCTGGCCATTGGGGGCCCGCTGGTCCATCGCAAGCTCTTCGGCTTCTTCGCTTACGATCAGCAGGCGCGAGACTACCCTGCGATCTCTCAGCCCGGCAATGCTGCAAAGTTCTACGCAGAACCCACCAGCAATGAACTGACCGCCCTCGCAGCCCGGCTCGGCGTCCATGCCAATGAAATAGCCAGGCAGCAGTACAACAGCGTCCTTACCGGCCTGGCCACAGAGACCGGGCTGGTACCCCGATCCGCGTCGCAGTTGATCTTCTTTCCAAAAGTGGACTACCAGCCAGATGATCGCAATCACTACGCCCTGCAGTACAACCACATGCAATCAAACTCGCCGAATGGCGTGCAGTCGCAGACTTCCGCACAGTACGGCGTCTCCAGCTTCGGCAATAGTGTCGTGAAAGGGGACTGGGCTGTCGCGCGCTGGAACACCTTCCTGACATCCACGCAGATGAATGAATTGCTGTTACAGTATGGCCGCGATTTCGAGGCCGAGCTGAGCACGCCTGCCACATCGTTTGAACAGCCGATGACCCGCAACCCGGCTGGTACAGCACCGCAGGTGTCCATCCTCAGCTCCAGCTATGGGCTGAAGATCGGCAAGCCCGCTGCCCTTGATCGTGTGGCCTTTCCGGACGAGCATCGTACCCAGGTAAAGGATGTCTACACGCAGGTCATCGCAAACCATGTACTGAAAGCCGGCATCGATTTCAACCATGTCGCCGACCTGACGCAGAATCTGTATGGAGGGGGCGGTCAGTATGTCTATGACAGCATGACCGGCTTCGTCGCTGATCTTCTGAATCCCAATCACTGCGGTATCGGTGCTGACAGCTACGGAAACCTGCCCTGCTATTCCTACTTCCAGCAGGCCCTTGGCCCCTCCCGCTTCAATATGAGTACCAACGACTACGCAGTCTTCGTTTCGGACGAGTGGCGCGCGCTGCACAACCTTACCTTCTCACTCGGTATTCGCTATGAGTTTGAACAACTGCCGCAGCCGAGCGGCACCCTGGTCAACCCGGACATTCCTCAGACTGCGAAAATCCCGGAAGATCGCAACAACTTTGGCCCCAGGCTGGGACTCGCCTGGAATGTCTTCGGCAGCGGCGACACTGTTGTTCGTGCCGGCTACGGCATCTTCTACGGCCGAATCATCAACTCGACCATCTCCTCCGCGCTTGTCAGCACCGGCGCACCCAACGGCCAACTGTCCTACAGGATCAAGCCGATTGACCAGGGCGCGCCGCAATTCCCATATGTCTTCGCCTCGTTCATCGCCAACTCGATCAAACCCGCCGCTGTTTTCTTCGACCCGAAATTCCAGGCGCCCCAGGTTCACCAGCTTGAAGTCTCGATTCAGCAGCAGCTTGGCTTCCGGACAGACCTGACCATCAGCGCACTGGCTAGTTTAGGACGCGAATTGCCCAACTTCGTCGACACCAATATCGACCCGGCAGCCGTGAGTACGATCACCTACCAGGTCAAAGACCCATCTCAGTCCGGGCCGCTCCCTCTGGAATACAGAACGAAATTCTTTACAGGCCGCCTCAACCCGAACTACCAGCAGATCACCGACATCTTTAGTGAGACGAATTCGAAGTACGAAGCGGCAGTCGTCACGCTGAAGCACCACATGCGCAGCCATTTCGAAATGAATGCCAATTACACCTACGCGCATGCGATGGACTTCAATCAGAATGAGACCACCTTCGCCGACGCCAACGATCTGATGGATCCCACCAATTTTGCCGCGGAGTACGGTCCCTCCAATTTCGACGTCCGCCAGCGGGCCACCGGCTATGTCCTGATGCGCTCGCCCTTTCACGCCCACGGCTTCGCAGGCCTGTTGCTGAATGGCTATGCCGCCGCCCCCACGATCTCGGCGCAGTCCGGCCTGCCGTTCAGTATGCGCACCGGCGGATCCATTCCGGCGCTTCGCTACTACGACGTCGTCAATCGCCTGGAGACGCACAGCGGTCTGGGCTACAGCCTGAATGGATCGGGCGGCGACAATCGCATTCCGGGCTTTGTCAGGAACAGCTATCGCTACCCGGGAACCATCAGTACGGATGCCCGTCTCTCGAAGAACACCACGATCACCGAACATGTCCACGTCGAACTGCTGGCGGAAGTCTTCAACCTGCTGAACCACCAGAATGCAACATCGGTAAATACGACCGGCTACTACATCGGCAATCCGACCAGGGCCGGAGAGATGCCAACACTCACCTATAACACCAGCAAGTCAGGCTCACCCCTCTTCGGCGCCGTCACCAACGCCAACAGCAACACCCTTTATCGCGAGCGGCAGCTTCAGCTCGGTGTGAAGCTCGCGTTCTAGACGAGCGACGTCAGCCATGCGCCCATTGGTAAAATGAAGCAAGCATGGCCCACACAGAGCAATACGACATCGCCGTCGTCGGCGCAGGACACGCGGGCTGCGAGGCAGCCGTCGCGGCTGCCCGCATGGGGCTGCGGACAGCTCTGTTCACATTCAACCTCGATCTCATCGCACAGATGTCGTGCAATCCGGCGATCGGGGGCATCGCCAAGGGCCATCTTGTCCGCGAAGTCGATGCCCTCGGCGGCATCATGGGCGAAGTAGCCGACGCCGTCGGCATCCAGTTTCGCCTCTTGAATACCTCGCGCGGCCCAGCCGTCTGGTCGCCGCGCGCGCAGTGCGACAAGCAGCAGTATCGCGTGAAGATGCGCGAAGTCCTCGAAGCGCAGCCGAATCTCTTCATCAAGCAGGCCGAGGTCATCGACCTCCTCATCGATCCCGCCGACACAGCTCAGGAACCCCGCCGCGCAAAGGTCCTCGGCCTCAAACTTCGAGACGGCCGCACCATCCACGCAGCAGCCACCGTCATCACCACCGGCACCTTCCTCAATGGCCTCATCCATTGCGGAGAAGAGCAGTATGCCGCCGGCCGCAGCGGCGAGCCGCCAAGCATCCTGCTGGGCGAAGCCCTCAAGCGTCTGGGCCTCCGCGGCTGCCGTCTCAAAACCGGAACGCCGCCACGCCTCGACGGCCGCTCCATCGACTGGTCCCGCTTCGAAGAGCAGCCCGGCGACGAAGATCCGACCCCGTTCAGCTTCCGGACCACCGATCTGCCGATGCGCCAGATCTCCTGCCACATCGCCCACACCACGCCGGAAACCCTCCGGCTCATCCGCGAAAATTTCTCGCGTTCTCCGATGTATTCCGGGCAAATTACAGCAACCGGTCCACGCTACTGTCCGTCGATAGAAGACAAAATCGTGCGCTTCCCGGACAAGGAGCAGCATCAGTTCTTCCTCGAGCCGGAAGGCCTGAACACCCACGAGGTCTATGTCAACGGCATGTCCACATCGCTGCCCATGGACATCCAGCTGCAGATGGTCCACTCCATCCCTGGCCTCGAAAACGCCGAGATGCTGCGGCCCGGCTATGCCATCGAATATGACGCAATCGATCCCACGGAACTTGACCGCTCCCTCAACGTAAAGTCGTTCGAGGGCCTCTACTTGGCCGGCCAGATCAATGGCACCTCCGGCTACGAAGAAGCAGCCTGCCAGGGCCTGATGGCTGGTATCAATGCCGCCCGTTTCGTGAAAGGCGAGCCCGCCTTCACGTTGAACCGCACCGAGGCTTACACCGGCATCCTGATTGACGATCTCATCAGCAAGGGAACCAACGAGCCCTACCGGATGTTCACCTCGCGCGCCGAATTCCGGCTGCATCTCCGCATCGATAATGCCGACCGCCGCTTGACTCCCTACGGTCGAAAGCTTGGCCTGATCGACGATCACGCATGGTCCGATTACGAAGCCAAGCAGCAGCGCGCCGTCGCTCTCGACAAGCTGCTCTCCATGCGCCGAGTCGATCAACAGGCTCTGGAAACGATGCTCCCCCAGGTCGCCGCGCAAGTCGGCAATGTGGCGCAGCAGACCTATGCCCAGTTGCTGAAGCGGCCGGAGATGTCGATCGAACTGCTCTACCCGCTCCTGCGAAAGGAAGTCGCCAACGCTTCCGAAGCCACAGCGTCCCTTGGAGCATTCCTCGCGAACGCAGAAGGCCCGGGAGGGAAGCTCACCGCGCGCGCCCGCAACGAACTCAAAGCAGTCGAAACTGAAATCAAGTTCGCCGGCTACCTTGACCAGCAGCGCCGGGCCATCGAAAAGCTGCGCCAGTCCGAAGAGCGCCTCATCCCGGCGTGGTTCGACTACTCCATCGTCAGCGGGCTCTCACGCGAGATGCAGGAGAAACTCTCCCTCATCCGCCCGCAGACCATCGGCCAGGCCAGCCGCATTCCCGGCGTCACCCCCGCAGCTCTGACGCTGGTGAACGTCTTTATCGAAATCCAGGGCAAGCGCAAGCAACAGGCCGCCGCATTACTTGCATAGCATTACTGCGGAGCCGGCGTTGACTGCGTGCTTGGAGACGGCTGCGCACCCTTGTAAATCAGCGGGATGTGAAAGGGTTCTGCGGCGTTGCTCTTTGCGCGTGGCGCCGCGGCCTTCGTCTTCACCGTCGGCGCCTGCTCGGCTACCACGGTCCGTTGCGAATTGACACAGATCCACCGTCCATTCACCAGCTGAAAGACCTGCGTGAAGATGCCCTTCTCGTCGATGCTGGCCGGGGTTCCCGACGGCGCACCCGATCCAGCAACCCAGTGCATCACATAGGTCCCGTTCACCACCTTCGCGTTGTCGCCGATCGTGCGCACATTCAACACTGTCTGCTTGAGCGAGGCAGGCAGAGCATCCTTGACGAATAACTTCGCAACATCCTGATCGCGAGTGGTCACGTCGCCCGTTGCCGCAACATCCACCAGTTGCGGCGAAAGCACATTCTCAAGCGCATATTGGTCGCGCTTCGTGATGGCGCCATCCCAGCTGTCCTCCACCTGCTGCATCTCCCGCAGCACAGCTTCCGCGCGGATCCTGTCACCCTGCCCGCTGGCTTGTGCGCAGGAAAAAGGGATTGCTCCGGGGACAAAGAGCAAAATTGCAGTAGCACTGGCGAAAAGCAGGTTGCGTAGGAGCATCACTCCCCAATCATAGAGCGGCCGGACCGGCAACCAAAATCTGCACCCTGAACGCTTCGCGCGACCCACGTTTGCCACACATGACGCCGATGATTCACACCGTTCCGCGCAGCCCCGAATCGACCTACAATCGCTGCATACATGGCCACAATGACTGACATTACGCTCGAGCGCGGCCTGCCGGCTTCGCTCGACGCCGAGCGCTCCATCCTGGGCGCAATCCTCCTCGAAAATTCTCATTACAACGAAGCCGCAGAAAAAATCAGTTCCGATGATTTCGCGCTCGACTCGCACCGGCGCATTTATCAGCGCATGGCCGAGCTGATCGACAATGGCCGTGCCGTCGACATTGTCACCCTCGCGGAAGAGCTCTCCCGTCGCAAGGAAGTCGAAGCCGTCGGCGGCGTCGCCTATCTCGCCTCGCTGACGGAAGGCCTGCCGCGCCGGATCTCGATCGAAGACTATGTCCGCATCGTCAAGGACAAGTCGATGCTCCGGCAGCTCATCAATGTCGCCTCGTCCGCCATGACGGAGGCATCCGACCAGACTGATCCTGCTCTCGACGTACTCAACCGAGCTGAGTCCGCTTTGCTGGAGGTCACCGATCGAGGCATCACCAGCGGCTTTGAAGACATTCACACCATCGTTCGCGACTCCTTTGGCACCATCGACGCCATCTGGAGCCACCAGCGCGAAGTCACTGGCCTCGCCACGCACTTCAAGAAGTTCGATCAGATGACCAGCGGTCTGCAGCCCTCCGAACTCATCATCATCGCCGCTCGTCCGTCGATGGGCAAGACCGCATGGGCCATTAACATCGCGCAGAATGCCGCCGTAAAGAGCGGCAAAGTCGTCGGCGTCTTCTCCCTCGAAATGTCCAAGGAATCGCTGCTGAAACGTATGCTCGCGTCGGAAGCCTTCGTCGGCATGCGTTCCATTCAGAATGGAATGATAGGGCGGGACGATAAGGTGAAACTGCTCGACGCTGCGGCCCGTCTCACCGAATCCAAACTGCATATCGACGACACTCCCGGCATTTCACTGGCCGAGATGCGTGCAAAGTCGAGACGCCTGAAACAGAAGATGGGCTCGCTCGATCTGATCGTCGTCGATTATCTACAGCTCATGTCCGGCTCTGCCCCAGGCTCCAATAAGCGTCAGGAAAATCGCACGCAGGAAGTAGCCGCCGTCTCGCGTGGATTGAAAGCCCTGGCAAAAGAATTGAAAGTGCCCGTCATCGCCCTGTCGCAATTGTCGCGCGCCTCCGAACAGCGCGGCGGCGACAAGAAGCCCATGCTCTCCGACCTGCGTGAATCCGGCTCCATCGAACAGGATGCCGACGTCGTCGCCTTCATTCATCGCGAAAGCTATTACAACAAGGATGAGACCGGTGAAGAAGATCCCGAGTCGAAGGGCAAGGCAGAAATCATCATCGCCAAGCAGCGCAACGGCCCTACCGGTTCCGTGCATCTTGCCTACCTCGCAGAGTTCACCAGGTTTGAGAATCTTATGGACCATGATGATGCGGCTGCCTACCAGTAACAGGTAACGTCGCCTGCGGCGTGATTGCGCGGTATGCTTGCGGAAGTATGAGGCCGCTCAGCGAATCGCTATCAAAGTCCGGGCCCGTCATGCAGCAAGGCACACACGTGCCCACCCATCCCTACTCGCCTGTCCCGCGTGGCCGGCCAGTCTGGGTCGAAATATCTTCCTCGGCGTTGCGCAATAACTACGAGCGCCTGGCGCAGCAGGCAGCAGGCAGTATCGCCGGCATCATCAGTGTCATCAAGGCGGATGCGTACGGCCACGGCGCGGCCGGCTGTGCCCGTGTACTGATCGAGGCGGGTGCAAAGTGGTTCGCCGTCACCTCTGTCGATGAGGGCGTAGCCCTGCTTCATCATTGCAGGCAGGATGGATTGCGCATTGACCTGGATACCGGTCGCATCCTCGCCCTCTCAGGCGTCTTCAGCCAGGAAGACGCATTGCATGCCGTTCGATACCAGCTCACGCCCGTACTGCTCTCCCTGCAGCAGGTGGAGTGGATGGCCGAGGCCGCCCACCGCGAAGCAGCGCCGGCAGAAAAATACAAGGTCCATCTCGAAATTGATACCGGCATGGCGCGCCATGGCGTGCGCTGGGACGATACGGCGCAAATGGATGCGATCGCCGCCGCGCTGGGACCGTCCTCGCACTGCAGCGTGGAAGCCGTGCTCACGCACTTTTCCTCGCCCGATGATGCCTCGTCTCCACAGACTCGGCAGCAGGTACAGCGATTCGCGCAGGCACTCACCTACCTGTATGCGCAGGGAATCCGACCCACCGTCATTCACGCCGGCAACTCCGTCACGCTGTTTGAAGCATCGCAGACAGAAGCTCTCACCGAGATAGCGCATACTTACAGCGCGAAACTGATGATGCGCCCCGGCATCGCCCTCTACGGCTATGGAGTCGCACATGCGGAACTGGAACCTGTGCTGACGTGGAAGACACAGATCACCAGCCTCCGCAGCCTGCAGGCCGGCGATCCCGTCAGCTACAACGCCACCTTTCACACCCGGCATGCCACCACAGTCGCCACGCTGGCCGTTGGGTACGCCGATGGCTACAACCGGCTCTTGTCCAACAAAGGATCGGTGCTCATCCGCGGAGAGCGCTGTGCCATCCTCGGGCGCGTCACCATGGATCAGATCATGGTGGATGTCACCGATATCGAGGGCGTCACTGTCGGCGAGGAGGTGGTCCTGCTCGGCGCCCAGGGAGAGCAGGTCATGTCCGCCACGCAAATTGCAACACTTACAGGTACGATTCCGTATGAAGTGCTGTGTGCCATTCATCCACGCGTGCCAAGGATGATCGTTCCGTAAACAAATTGCAGGCCGCCACGCAGCTCAGGCGTATTGGATAACGCATCCTTCACCCGGCGTGAGTGACAACCTGCCATCTGTTTGCTGCCCGTCCCGTCCGACTGTTGTCGAAGCAATGATGACGCCTTGTTGCGTGTTCGTCGTTATCGGTGTCGTTCCCATGTTCAGGGCGACCAGCAAGTGCGCAGACTCGCTCCTGCGTTCATAGCGCAGCAGATTATTTTGCGCGGAAACGTCATGCAGTCCGCCTGCTACCAGGACCGGATGCGAGCGACGCAGAGTGATCAATTCACGATAAAGATTGAGCATGCTCTGCGGATCATCCTGCTGGGCCGCCACATTCAACGTCGCATGTTCGCCAAGCGGCAGCCACGGCCTGCCTGTCGTGAAGCCCGCCAGAGGCGAAGCGTCCCAAGGCATCGGCGTGCGCTCCGGATCGCGGCCCGCACCAATGCCGGGCTCGTTCTTCTCCGCAGGGTCCTGCACCTCGTCCGGCGGAATCGCCACATCCGCCATGCCAATCTCTTCGCCGTAATACAGAGTCAACGTACCCGGCAGCGTCAACAGCAGCATGGCTGCGACGCGTGCCTGTTCCGCACCCACCCGCGTCGCGATACGCGACTGGTCATGATTGCCAAGCACCCAGTTCGGCCACGCACCCTGTGGCAAGGCCGCATCGTAATCTGAAATGATCTTCGCAATGTCCGCAGCATTCCACGATGCCAGGATCAACTGGAAATTGAACGGCAGGTTCACACCCTCGAGATCCTTGCCGT
>CAZZVA010000021.1:0-23909 GCA_964657345.1 uncultured Acetobacteraceae bacterium
GCCTCGACGCCGCTGCTCCAGGCGGACAATGCCACTGTCAGTTCGACGGTGACTGAAAAAGCTGTGCAGGACTTGCCATTGAACGGCCGCAACTTTGTGCAGCTTGTGCAACTGGTGCCCGGAGCCAATGAGGGTCCCGGCAACGGCCTGACCAGCGGCGGTCGTCCAGATGACCGGCGCGTCAGCGCGAGTTTCTCCGTCAACGGCCAGGATGACACGCTGAACAACTACATCATCGATGGCTCGGACGACAACGAGCGCGTAATCGGCACCATTGGTGTTCGTCCAAATGTCGAAGGTATCCAAGAGATCACAGTAGAAACTAACAGCTACTCGGCAGAAGCAGGACGAACAGCGGGCGGCGTCGTCAATATCATCACCCGTTCCGGAACTAACAAGTTCCATGGATCGGCTTACGAGTTCATTCGTAACGATTATTTCGATGCCCGCAACGTTGTTCAGACCACCGGAAGAAATCCTGAGCTTCGCCAGAATCAGTTTGGCGGCAGTATTGGCGGCCCCGTTTTTCGCGATCGCACCTTCTTTTTCTTTGATTATGAAGGATACCGCCAGGTAGCCGGACTGACCTATCAAAGCACGGTTCCGACGCAGGACGAGTACAACAACATCAACAGTATTGGCGGTGGATCGCCCCTCGCATTGATCAACGGCGGCAACGGTGGCACCAAAGGGCTGGCGATCGATCCCATTGCGCTCAACTACCTCAAGCTTTTTCCTGCGCCGACCAATGCAAGCCTCACCAACAATTACGTAGTGAGCCCGAAGCGGACCCAGTTCAGCAATACCTACGACGCCCGCATCGACCACAAATTCAACGAGAACAATCAATTCTTCGGTCGTTACACCTACAACAAGGTGAATACCAATACGCCGCAGGCATTGGGCACGCAAGGTGGGCTGGATATCAGCGGAGGCCGTTATATTTTCGCTGGTCCCGCTGCTGATGCAGCTCAACAGTATGGCTTCGGCTATACACACATTTTCAACCAGGGACTGGTTCTCGATCTGCGTGCAGCCTATACGCGTATCAACAATCTTTCTCTCCCTCTGAACTATGGGAAGGGTGCAGATACGCAGGTCGGCTTCGGCGGAAACATGAACTTCGACACGCTATCGAACTTCCTGACCCCGATTGCGTTCGGACCATTCTCGGACATCGGCGATGGTGCGTACGTGCCGCTGCAGGACATCGACAATACCTTCCAGTATTCCGGAACGATCAACTGGACCAAGGGCAACCACAACCTGAAGTTCGGAGCGGGCTTGATCCGGCGTCAAGCGCGCAACGTGCAAAGCGCATTTGCTGCGGGCCAGTACGGATTCGGGCTGCAAACTGACAGCTGCCTGACTGCATTTGATCCGACCACCCATCAGTGCCCGACCGGCCAAAGTGCGAGCCAGAAGCAGACACAGGATCAACAGCTGGCATCCTCCCTGGTTGGTGCATTTACCAGCAGCAGCCGCAACTACGACCTCACGCCACCCGACTATCGCAGCTGGGAACCAAGCGGATTTGCTCTGGATAGCTGGAAGGTAAGCCAGAGCCTCACCGTTCTTTACGGCGTCCGCTACGACGTCTTTACGCCGTTCACCGAGGCTCACAATCGCATCTCGAACTTTGATTTCGGCCAGGCGCTGGCAACGGGCAACGCTTCGGCTGCCCTCAAGGTGGCGGGTGTCAACGGCGTCAGCAACACAGCCGGGATCCAGACTGATTACTCAAATGTGGCGCCACGGGTGGGTTTCTCCTACTCACTCCACCCCGGCACGGTTTTCCGCGGCGGCTACGGCATCAGCTACTTCCCCGGAAACTACACCTCCAATGCAGACCTTAAGAACGCACCGTTCGTCTCGGTCTTCTCGCCAAACTGCCAGTCCGACCTGGCGATCAATATCCAGATCAACAGGTTGAACGACACGCAGTCCAACATCGGCGGCAATGGTGCCTGCACCGGAGTTGCTCCAGGCTACGGCACATTTGACGCAGGTCTGCCATTGCCGGCGGCCCAGAACATCAACAGCCCGTCGCTGTCGTTTATTTCGGAGGATCCGCACTTCCGGGCGGCGCTGATGCAGCAGTTCAACCTGCAGATGGAACAGCAGTTCGGACCTAACGTCTTCACCATTGGCTACGTCGGCAACAGCGGCCAGCACATGGCGCAGACAGTGAACAACATCAACTCACCGCTGCCGTTTGTTCCGAACAGCTCGCCGACCGCCGGTCAGTACCTGCTGCAGAGCCAGCTCCCCAATCTTTCTGGCGTGGGCTGGCTGGCCAGCGAGGGAGTTTCCAACTACAGCGCGTTGCAGACATCATTCCAGCGCCGCTTTACGCAGGGTCTTGCCTTCGATGCCAACTACACCTGGGCGAGTGCGTTGAGCGACATCACCGGCTTCTCCCAGGAAGGCAAGCAGGGATGGAGTAACGCCAATGCCTTCGCTATCCGCAAAATCGATTACGGCAATGCTGAAAACCTGATCCGCAATCGTTTTGCTTTGTCCCTGAATTACGAACTTCAGTATGGCAAGAACTTCACGGGCATCAAGCGTGCCGCACTGCACGGGTGGCAAGCCAACACTATCTTTGTCTGGCAGAGCGGTCGTGACTTCTCCATCCTGAATGGTGGTGGACCTGGCAGCGGTGCTGACGCCACGACATCGGGGCCCGGAGCTGGCAACGTCTATGGCAATCGTGCTGTGCCATTTAACAACGGCGGCAACGATCGTCCGAATACAGTAGCCGATACGGCAGTCTCTACCAAAAGCCTGCATGAATACTTCAACACAGCAGCATTCGCTCCGCAGCCCTTGGGAACGATTGGCAATACGGGACGCAACACCATGTTCGGACCGCATTTCCGCCACGTAGACATGTCGATCTTCAAGGACTTCCCCGTCAAGGAAGGGGTCAACCTGCAGGTGCGTGCTGAGGGTTATAACATCAGCAACACGCCGAACTGGTATATCAACAACGGTTCGGGGAATGCCACGCTGGGCAGCACGACATTCGGAACGGTGACCGATTACGATCCGAATTACACGCCGCGCCTGCTGCAGTTTGCCCTCAAGGTGCAGTTCTAGTCGGGTCGGTAGTTGGAGTAATAGAGAGGCAGGAGCCCGGCTCCTGCCTCTTTGTTTGCGCTGTGCGTGTTCCCGATAGCGGAAACTTTCATCTGTTGCTGGAAAGTGGCAGAGTCACCTCCTGCGGGGTGGGTGCATAATGCTGACAGGGCCTCATGCAGCACGGCGCCCTGTTTAACCGATTCCCCGAGCCCCTGTGAACCTGCCCAATTCCATCACGATGAGCCGTATTGTCGCGGTGCCGCTGCTGATCTGGATCCTCTCGCCCAGGTTTCCGTTGCAGGCCAGCTGGGGCGAGCAGGAAATCATCGCGTCGCTCTTCTTTATCGCCATCTCGATCACAGACGGCGTGGATGGCTTCCTGGCGCGGCGGCGCGGCCAGGTGACGACCATGGGCATGCTGCTGGATCCGCTGGCGGACAAACTGATGATCTCGGCCGGTTTCATTACGCTGGTAGAGTTCAACCCGCACATTGTGAAGGCGTGGATCACGATCCTGGTGATCGGGCGGGAGTTCCTGGTGACCGGCCTGCGGTCGATTGCCAGTTCGGAAGGCTTCACCATCCAGGCCAGTGACCTGGGCAAGCTCAAGACGGTGATCCAGATTTTTACCGTGGTGGCGGCGATTCTCGATCATCGCTGGCATCAGTGGCTGTTTGGATGGTTCATTGTGCCGGTCGACTGGATTGCGACGGCGGCAATCTACTTCATGGCCATGGTGTCGCTGATCTCGGCCGGCGACTACTTTATTGCGTTCTGGAAGAAGATCGACCATGCTTCGAACGACCGAAGAAAGTCGAGTTTCGTCCTGTCACGGCAGGCAAAAGGCATCCCGGTTCCGCCGGAGGCACTGCGGGCGAAGGATTAGGGTCCCAGGCTAACGAACAAAATGAAAGGTCCGGAGAGAATGTCTCCGGACCTTTTTCATTCGGACAGCTTCAAGCGGGAATGGCATGCAAAGCCGCAGCAGGCACTGTATGCGCGGAGGGCCGTACGAGCCGGTGCACGAAGTGGTACGGCGGCCAGGGGCCGGATAGCTGCATCTGGCAGTCTTTCATCAGCAGGCTCGCGGTTGAATACTTGTTCTGGTACCGCTCCACGTACTTATGGTCGATCAGGTGAGCGATATCCAGCAGCATTTTGCCGGAGTCCATGCGGCGGCAGGTGATTTCCTCGTCCAGGGGACTGAACATGCGGTGCATCTGCGTGGAAACCGAACGTGCCTTGGTCTGGCGTTCGCGCTGGCGACTGGCTACCTCGCGCAGGTTGGAGAGGTACTCCTTGCCGACCCGCTGGGCGACGGGGCCGAGGGCTGGCAGGAGATCGCGGCAACAATCATCGAGCGTGACCTTGAGGTGCATTTCGGCCTTGCCGCGGAGGCGGTCAAGACTGCTCTGAAAGCTGCGCTGGTTAGTGCGGATAGAGCGGCGAAGGGTTTCGTCGTCCTGGTAGACAGTACCGAAGCGGAAGGGAAGAACGGTTGAGAGTTTGAAACAGTCTGCGATCACATGAGCGTGGTCAACAGCGGATTTTTGATTGAGATTTACGGATGGGTCGTGCTCACTGACAATAACGGCAAGATCACTGGCTGGGTAAAGGAAGACTTGATTTCCGAAGATGCCTGTAACCGCTTCCATTGGTACCGGTTTGCGGTGACGGGCCAGCTCTGGAAACGCCTGTTTTTCACTGACACAGTAGGCGTACCACGCCATAAGAACCAACTCCACTGATCCTGGCGGCAACTCCGGCCAGGTCCCTGTTTGGATTTTTTTAGATTTCCGTACGACTGTGCACTGGCTTGACGTCCTTGTACGTGCCGAAACTGCACTGCACTGGACTGTGGGAGATGGTAGACCTGCATACGAACGACTGGCAACTAGGAAGTTGGGCCGGCCAGCCGAATTGCGTAGATGAGGATCAGTCAGCGTATCCGACGTTCCCTGCCGGTCCTCCTGGGACGGTGAAACAGGACAGTCTGTGCGAAGGCAAAAGGGACGGCGGAGCCTTCGGAGAAAATCGAATTTGGACGGATATCTTCGCCGGCGCGCTTTGCAGCACTCTATCGGTGCCAGTGCATGAGCATAAAGCCGACCATGATGACCACAGCCACCATCAGGATCATCATGACTGCCGAGAGGTTGCGGACCAGCTTCGAGGCCGAGCGAAGATCCTCCACCAACTCCTGGTGCTCCATGGTGTTGCGTTCGGTCGATTCGCGAAGGCGGAGCAGCTGGTCGTCGATCCGTCTGAGCTGACCTGCCTGCTCCTGCACATGACTGCGAATTTCGCGCTGGCCAGCCTGCAGGTCGAGGAATCCCTTGTTCACGTCCGCGAAGGAACGTGTCACCTCGGCGAGATCCTGCCGCGGCGCAACAGGAGCCAGGGCGGTCGAGACACTGTTATCCAGCATGGGCAGGATTTTGCCCAGGTAGGGCAGCAGGACTTTCATTTGCAGGATGGAGCGCCAGATCGAAGGAAGACTGCCGGCCTTCTGTTCTTCGATCGCGTATTCCGTGGTGGTTTGCTCCTGCTCAGGCACATTCACTGAGTAATCGTGCTGATCCATAATGGCTGCCGTGGACATATCTTCACCCATCCCAGATGCGGGTTGATTCGTCTTTCAGTGCCAATCGTAACCTTGCACGTAGAGTGTGCCTATCACCGAATCGTGGGATGTGACAAATGCGGGGCGCGGCCTTCCGTTATTGGGTTTTTACCGTTTCGCGGCTCCCTTTTTGGGCTTTGCCGCGGACGACATTGCACCCTTCAGTAACCTGCCGGGGATCGCGCGCGTGGATGGTCGGGCACTACCCTTCAGCTTTCCGTTCTGGCTGTTGGGGGAGTGGCCATTGCCATTCGAGCGGCTCGGAGGCTTGACGGATGCGGATGGGCGCAGGGTCCGCGAGCCGATAGGAGGGGCGGCGGCTTTCCCGCGAGTGGCCGCCTTTGCCGGTGGCTTGCCGGGTATGGCCTTTGCCGGCGATTTGGCGGCGGTCTTTGCTGGTGGTCGCGACCTGGAAGAGGATGCCGGAGGCGTCCCGACCTTTTTGACTGGTGGCTTGCCCGTGGAGGGGATGGTCGACTTCTGTGCTTTAACCTGGACCACATCCTTGCGGGTCGGCGAGGTAAGTACGTGCTTTGCAGGAGCTGCACCCGCTGTTCGTGCAGGCGGTTGACCGGCTTTTCCGGTAGCTGAGTGGTTGCCGGTGGCAACCGGCGCCGGCGCGGGAACGGGCATGGGCTTCAGAGGTACCGTGAGCGGCGGATGTGCTTCCGGCCTGATTCGAGGATGAACTTCGAGCCTCGGAGGCCCGGATGCTTTCTGAGCGATGCTGGTAGTGTCGCTATCGACGTCAGCGGCCCCTCCGCTGTGTCGATCGATGCCTTCAGCTTCTTCACTGCGTGGCCGGGGAGGCACGATCCGCGGACCCGGCAGATCGGCGTTGGCGAGCTCCGATCGGCGACGCAGAGCATGCAGTACCACGCGCAGCATTTCTTCTTCCGGTGCGGGTTTGCCCGTCCAGATCTCGAACTGGCGCGCACCCTGCTGCACAAACATCTCGACGCCGGTGATGACAGCGATGCCGCGTTCGCGGGCGGCCTTGATCAGCGGCGTGTCGATGGGATTGTAGACCGTATCAAAGATCAGTCTGGCATTGAGCTCTTCCGGCTGCAGGATCATCTGCAGTTTCTGCCCGGCCATGCCCGCGGGCGTGGCGTTCACGATCACGTCAAAGTGCGCCTTCGCCACCTGGTCGCGACGAATACTATGTGCTTTCGCCTGCCGCGCCAGCTTTTGTGCGGTTTCCGGCGTGCGGTTCAGAATCGATACGTCGGCCCCCTTTTCGGCCAGTCCGAAGACAGCCGCGCGGGCGGCACCCCCGGCGCCCAGCACCAATACTTTGGCACCGCGCAGTTGCAGACGGCGCTCCAGCGGACGCACAATCCCGGGAACATCGGTATTGAAGCCGAACAGTCTTCCGTCCTGCGCACGCACAACTGTATTGCAGGCGCCGATCTTCTCGGAAACCGCGTCGGTCTTGGCCAGGTAGGGCAGGATCTCCTGCTTGAACGGCATGGTCACGGCGAGGCCCTGGATCGGGGTTTCATGCACCAGCTTGAGCAGATCGGAAAGTTTCCGGGTATCCAGTGCCAGGAAGATCCCATTGACGGTCTCCCGGCGGAAGGCGCTGTTCATCATGGCCGGCGAAAGAGAATGGCGGATGGGATTCCCGGCTACGCCATAGATCCTGGTCGATGTGTCGATGTGCTCGATACGGTACGTCTCGAGGAGGGTGCGGGCGGTCACCTGGCCGGCAGCTGTCTCCTGGCCTTCTGTCGCAGCAGCGAAGGTGAAGACACTCCCGGCACGGACGCCGATGATGCGGCTGATGAATCCCTGTTCGCCCATGCAGATGCCGATGACATTGGCATGGTCGCTGGTCTGCTCGAGGAACTTTTTCATCACGACGTTGTCGTACAGCCCCTTCGCCGTTGAGACAATCTTGTAGAAGTCCGGATCGAAGACGGCCAGCCGTTTGAAGGTGCGGTCGAGATCCTTCGTCCCTTCAAAATCATGGGAGGACAGGATCAACCCGGCCCCGATCGAGCGAACTTCCTCGACCTGCTCGTGCTTGAGGGCCTCTGCGGTCTCAATCTCCAGGTCCAGCAGGTGAAAGCCGGCTTTGGCCGCGGCTGTCAAAACGTCAAGGGCATCCGCGGGAGCACCCTTGAACCTGCCGCCTCCAGCGACGCGCCGGCAGGTGGCAACGGCTGTGATCTCGCTGCGTTCGTAGAGGAATTCCTGAAACCGGGGAATAGCCGAGAGGGGATCGGGCAGGTAGTCGAGCCGGAACTCGATAAACGGATTCTCGCGGACGACAGTTTCAGCCTTGTCGATCATCTCCTGCGCGGTAGAACCCGTAATCGCGACGCAGACCCGGCTCATGCGCGAACGCAGGTAGTGGGCCGAGGGTGTCGTGCCATGCGCAGTCATCTTGACGTTTGCGGCATCTTAAGGCCTGGCCCGCCGGTATGCAAGTGAAGTCGGGGTCAATTACCCTGTAAAGGACACTCTGGAGCTTTCAATTGACCGGACAAACAACCTCAGATTCGCCGCGCGCAACGTCGCCGGCAGGCCATGGATGGAACGCAGGGCGGGCAGGAATCGGGCTTTCGAGTACCGATCTGGAGCAGTGGGCCGAAGGGCGTTTGACCCTTACGCAAGCCCGGATCGATGGAATGATCGCCGAGCGGTCCCCGCGCACACTGGAGAATACGTGGCGCCCTTATGACGATGCAGTAGCGATCCTGAGCCAGGTCGGCAGCGAGTGCGGCCTGCTGGATAGTGTCTATCCGGACAAAGCGATTCGCGACATGGCCCAGAAACTCTCGCAGCGGGTGTCGGAAGTGGCGACTGGACTGTCGCTCAACCAGGAGATTTACAAGGCGCTGGCGGCTGTGGATCTGAACGGCGTGGATGCGGCTACCCGGCATTATGCCGAGCGCACACTGCTGCAGTACCGGCTGGCCGGTGTGGACCGGGACGAGGCGACACGCAATCGACTGCGGGAACTGCAGGACAAGGCGACGCTGCTGGCACTGACGATCGGACGCAATGTGCAGGAAGGCGCAAACACGGTCCTGGTCGATGATCCTGCCGAGTTGAAAGGCCTGCCGCCGGATTACCTGGCGTCTCACCAGCCAGCGAGCGAAGGAGAACATGCCGGCAAGATCGTCCTGACGACAGATTTCCCGGATTACCTGCCCGTGATGACGTTCGCGGAAAGCCATGCCCTGAGGCTGAAGATGTTTCTGGCCTACAACACCCGGGCTTATCCGGCGAACCAGCAATTGATGCTGGACCTCTTTGGTGTTCGGCACGAGATTGCCAACCTGCTGGGATTCGCCAGCTGGGCGGACCTGGCGACGGCCGACCAGATGATGGGCTCGGCTGCCAATATGAAGCGGTTTCTCGATGGGCTGGAAGCGACCACCCGCGAAGGCGCGAAGGCAGAGTATGCGTCCATTCTGAAGTTTGCGCAGGAGCAGCAGCCCGCGCTCACCGTGATCGATGCGGCCAGCCGGGGTTACTGGCTGGAGCAGTTTCGCCGCTCCGCGTACGCCTTCGATTCCCAGGCGGTACGGCCGTATTTCCCATATGGACAAGTGCAGGCCGGTGTCCTGGCGACGGCGGAGAAGCTCTTCCAGGTGCGATTTGAGCCGGCCAGGGATGCCAAGGTCTGGCATTCGTCGGTCACCGCTTGGGATGTCTTTGATTCGGCGGAGAAGTCTTTCGCCGAGAACGCGCCACGCAAGCAGATCGGACGCTTCTACCTGGATATGCATCCGCGGGAGGGCAAGGACAAGTGGTTCAGCGCGGCTCCCCTGGTTCCGGGAATTGCGGGCCGTCAGTCTCCGGAGGCTGCGCTGATCTGTAACTTCCCCGAGCCGAAAGCAGAAGACCCGGCGCTGCTGCAGCACTCAGATGTTGTTACGTACTTCCATGAGTTCGGCCACCTGATGCATGCCATCCTGGGCGGTCAGCAGGCCTGGGCGGGCATCAGCGGGATCGCGACCGAAGGCGACTTCGTGGAAGTTCCATCGCAGATGCTGGAAGAGTTCTTCCGTGATCCGGCGCTCCTGGCCACGTTTGCACGGCATTACAAGACGGGCGAAGCGATCCCGGCGGATGTCGTTGAGACCATGAACCGGGCCGGTTCCTTTGGTCGGGCGGACTGGGTGAGGACGCAGCTGTACTACACGAACTATGCCCTGGATGTGCATGATCGCGATCCGAAGATTCTTGATCTCGACGCCATGCTCAAGGATGGCTACCAGCGCTTCCTACCCTACGGATGGGTCGACGGCAATCGCATGTACGCGAGCTTCACGCACCTGGTCGGCTACTCATCGAACTACTACACCTATCTCTATGACAAGGTGATCGCGATTGACTTCTTCAACCAGTTCGATCGGGACAGCCTGCTCGCGGGACCGGCGGCGATGCGCTATCGTGCGGCCGTACTGGATCGCGGCGGGTCGCAGCCGGGTACGCAGCTGGTGCAGAACTTTCTCGGCAGGGAACAGAGCCTCCAGGCCTTCGAGACCTGGATCCGCTCCGGTCAGCCGGGGACTGGGGAACCAGCCGCTGCTCTGACTGCTGTCCAGTAATGGGTGAACCGTTTCCGAGGGTTCCTGGTGAGGAGTGGCTGGACAGCGACCTTGGCTCGCCGGCTGAAGTGGCGAGTGCGCTGCGTTCACTGCTCTGGGTCAATCGCCTGTTCGGCGGGAACCGTATGCATCGGCGACTTCTGCAGACAGCTGTGAGCCGCATTCCCCGGGGCAGTGAGCTTCACCTGATGGAAGTCGCTTCGGGCCGTGCGGATGTACTGCGGGCGGCGATTCCAAAACTTCACTGGCCGGCGGACAAGCTGCGCATCACACTGCTGGATCGCAGTGCCGAGCATCTTCCCGGGACGGAAGACGCATGGCCGGCTCATCTGCCCCGGCCAGAGCGCCTCGCTGCGGATGCCCTGGCAATTCCCCTGCCGGACGACAGTGTGGACATTGTCTCCAATTGCCTCTTTCTGCATCACCTGTCTGCTTCACAGGTGACGGCATACTTTGCCGAGGCCCTGCGGGTCGCGCGGGTAGCGATCGTGGTGAACGACCTTGAGCGGACCCGGCTGCACTACCGGCTGTCAAGACTGATGAGCCTCGTCGATCCGAGCCGGTTGTCGAAGCATGATGGCCCGGTGTCGGTGGGCCAAGCGTGGACGTTTGAGGAACTGGCTGCGCTGGCGGGGGCTACCGGTCACAGCTTCGCACTGCGACGCGGCTATCTCTTTCGGCTTGGCCTGGTTATCTGGAAGTAGCGGCCGGGAAGCCGCACGGGCTTGCCATTATCAACAAAAGCTCAGGACGGGTCGGGCGGGTCACGAAGGGTCTGCTAGCCTTTCCTTCAGAGGTCCGACTTCCGCATCCATGCATATCTCCGCCGTCGCCAGCGCCTTCCCGGAACACTACTACACTCAGCAACAGATTCTTGATGAACTGGCCAGCTACTGGTCGGAACAGTCAGACCGTCTCCCGGCCCTGAATCGCTTCCATCATCGCGTGGGCGTAGACGGACGCTACTTCGCCCTGCCGATCACCGAGTACAAGGGACTGGAGCGCTGGGGCCAGGCGAATGACGTCTGGCTGGATGTGGCTGAGAAGCTCGGCAGCCAGGCGATCTGCGGCGCGCTCAAGCAGGCCGGTCTGCCGAAAGAAGCAATCGGTGCCCTGATTTCTGTTTCTGTGACGGGCATCGCCAGTCCGTCGCTCGATGCGCACCTGGTAAATGTGATGGGCCTGCCCACGCATCTTCGCCGTATTCCGATCTTCGGTCTGGGGTGCGTCGCAGGCGCAGCCGGCATTGCCCAGGCGGCAGAGTATGTCCGCGCTTATCCGGACCGGATGGCGGTGCTGCTGAGCGTCGAGCTATGCTCCCTCACCTGGCAGCGCGAAGATCTTTCAATCGCCAACCTGATCGCTTCCGGATTATTCGGGGATGGCGCGGCTGCTGTACTGGTGACGGGTTCGGATTTCGACCATAAGGGACACAAGCCTGCGGGGCCGGAGATTCTCGGTTCGCAGTCCAGTTTCTATCCCGGCACCGAGGATGTGATGGGCTGGGACATTTCCGAAAAGGGTTTCCAGATTGTTCTTTCCCCTGACGTGCCCCGCGTGATCAAGGAGAACCTGCCGCGCGACATGGATGCGTTCCTCGCCAAACATGGCCTGGAGCGTGCCGATATCGGCAGCTGGATCCTGCACACTGGTGGTCCCAAGGTGCTGGAGGCCACGGCTGCTGCATTGGAATTGTCACCGGAGACCTGCGCGGCTTCGTGGGATTGCCTGCGCAAGGTCGGCAACCTGTCTTCCACCTCGGTGCTGCTGGTTTTAGAAGATGTTATGCAGAATCGCCGCCCGGAGCCAGGCACCTATGCGGTGCTGGCAGCAATGGGCCCGGGCTTCTGTTCGGAACTGGTACTGTTGCGCTTCTAGACGCTGGTCAGGAGTGGCATGCCGCAATACGACGCAATCGTGATCGGTGGTGGACCGGCTGGGCTTGCTGCTTCGATAGCCGCGGCCCGCGCGGGACTTTCAGTGCTGACTGCGGATGTACGTCAGCCTCCGATCGACAAGCTGTGCGGTGAGGGCATCCTCCCCGATGGCCGGGCTGCGCTCAGCGAACTGGGTGTCGACCTTGGAGATGAACCGAGCCACCTCTTTCAAGGGATTTCGTTCCACGAGGACAAGCGCAGTTTTGCCGGAAGCTTTCCCGGGTCTCCAGGACTGGGCATGCGGCGAACCGTGCTTCACCAGGCACTGGCAAGGGCTGCCGAGCGGGAAGGCGTGATGCTGCGCTGGCAGACCCGGGCCGAACTTTCGGCTCCCGGACTGGTGCGCATCGGCAAGGAAAGCATCCGCTGCCGCTACATTATCGGCGCGGATGGCCAGCGTTCGCTGGTGCGGCAGGCTGCCGGAATGTCGAATGAGTTCGCATCCCTTCGGCGCAGGCAGCGGCTGGCAACTGGCAGCCACTATCAATGCGCGCCCTGGAGCCCATTCGTTGAGGTCCATTGGGCAGGACGCACCCAGGTCTATGTCACGCCGGTCAGTGCTTCGGAAGTCGGAGTCGCATTCCTGTCGTCTGATCCACACTTTCGTCCGGATACGGCACTGGACGGCTTTCCGTCGCTGCGCGATCGGCTGGCCGGCAAAGCGGTCATCGGACGGACACAGGGCGGCACGTCGATCGTCCTGCGCCTGCCCAGGGTGGTCAATGGAACCGTCGCTCTCATCGGCGAAGCATCCGGCAGTGTCGATGCGATCACGGGCGAAGGACTGACGCTGCTCTTCCGCCAGGCCATCGCCCTGGGCGCTGCGCTGAAAGCCGGCCGGCTTCTGCAGTATCAGCAGGAGCACCGCCGTCTCCTGCGCCGGGCGCGGCTCATGTCGAGCCTGCTGCTGGGACTCGGAGAGTATCCGCGGTGGCGGTCCCGGGTCTTCCATGCGTTCTGCGCCGAGCCGCGAGCGTTTCAGAATCTGCTGGCTGTCCACATCGGCGAGCGGCCACGCCTCTTCGGCGAAGGCGGCTGCGCAGGTCTGGCCGGGCAGCTGCTTTTCGGCTGACAGTTCGAAGCCCCGGACGAATCCAGGGGGCTTGCCTAAGGTAGCGTTACGGCAGGCTTCTCGGCCGTGCGGCGATGAATTGTGCCGGCGTGATGTTGCCGTTCGTATCCGGCAACCCGGGTGCAAGGGTCGACGTGTCTGTCAGCGAGGACGTGGAGATGAGGTGGACAAGATTGTCGCCTCGCGTCGATGCATAGAATGTCAGCGTATCCGGACTGAACACTCCGGCGATCGGCGCGATCGCCGTGCCGCTCAGGGGAACGCCAGTGAGGGTTCCGGCGGTACCACTCGCCGGAATGGTATACACCGGCAGCCTGGCGCCCCCCGCTGGTGCAGCTGTCGCTGCCGAATCATAGGTAACAACCGCAAGTGCAGAGTTGGGCGATGCCACTACCTGGTCGATATTCGAGATGCCATAGCCGGTAAGCGGGAAGGCCTGGTTGGCAGTGTTCTGAATCGTCAATGCGGTCGTGACCGGAGGCGTGGTGCCAGTTGCCGGTGCGAGCGGGCAGCCGCCAGTGGGAATCACGATATTGGAATCCGTGAGCTGTGGCGAGGCCAGTGTCGGACTTGCCGATGCGCCGATGACATGCTGGCTGTTGGTGGTGGCGACCAGGTGATCGGTGGCAGCCTGCAAGGTGCCGGCAGGCGGATAGTAGACCACCGGCGTTGCATTCGCCTGCGGGCAGAAGCCGTAGTCGGCACTGGCCGGGGCACCGGAAATGAATGGCCCGATGGAGGGGACGGCGACGGATAGATCCGGTCCGCAGAAGGTGTTGTACTTTGTATTCGCATCCGTCGTACCACCCAAACCCGAGGGCGGCAGGTTGGCGCCGGAGAGATCGGCCGGGCAGGCATTGGTGATACCGGTGGCCGCCTGTACGTTGTTGTTCACGCCGACATTGGCGGCGAGCGGCACGGTACTCCAACCGGTGAAGACATTGTGGATATACATCGTGTTGTTGCCGACGATGTAGACGGTCTGGCTGTCAGAAGAGAACTGGGCCCGCTGACCGATGCCTCCGAAGGTGGTTACGATACCGCCTGCAGTCGCCGTCGAGCCACCGCTGGTGGAGGTGCCGGTGCCAGTTGTGGTGCCGGTACTGCCGGAGCCATTCGAATAAAGATAAAAGACTCCGCGATTCTGATCATTGATCAGCAGGGTGTTGCCATCTGGAGAGACTGCCAGCACCACACCGGGGACAGTCGTGTCTTCCTTGGAGATGGTGTTGTTGCTGGTGGAGACGGTCATCAATTCACGGTAGCTGCCGAAGAAGATCGTTGCGCCCGTCGGGCTCAGGATCATGGAATTCGGCACGTAGGGAAGCTTGGTAGGCGTGCTGACACCACCCACTGTGAAGTCAATAGTCGAGAAGTACTGCGACTGCGGGCTGGCCATGTACAGGATGGTCGAGCTGGTGCCTGAAGCATTGATCAACAGCGGATTGCTGACAATGGGCGACCCATTGCCATTGATGCCGATCTGGTTGATGGGCGAAGGATTGCAGGTGGGCGGCTGGCAGATCGCGGTGACCGAGGCAGTACTGGGGTAAGCCGCGGTGATGCTGCCGGAGCTGCTGATGGGCACATTCTGCGGCTGGGTCGAAGCGTAAGTGAGCCCGAGGCCGGTGATAGTGACACCGTTGGTGTCCGTGATGGTGGCAGTGATGGCCTGCGGGTTGTTCGGAGTCACGTTGGCCGTGGTGCTGCCATTGGCAGTCAGTGTGATGGTCTTGGCCGGGCAGGTGTAAAAGTAGCCCGCCGCCGAGGTGGTGGTTCCGCCGGCTGTGTTGCCGCTATTGGTCGACGCCGTGATCGCAGTCGAACCGGGCAGGTTTGCGGTTGCCAGGCCATTGAAGTCGATGGTGGCGATGGTCGCCGTCACTGGCGCATACGTCAGATGGCCCAGCACGTTGCTGCAACTGGGATAGGTAGTGGAGTTCGGTGCGCATAGAGGCGTCGACGAGCCCGCTGCGTAGGCAGTAATGTCCAATTGCGAGGTCTGGCCCTGGGAGATGCAGGTACTGCCGTTGGCAGGAGCAGTCAGCGGCGACGATAGCAGCTGCACATTGCCGATGGGCGGATGGACGTAGATCGCAACCGTATTGCTGGTGATGTTGCCGGCGGAGGCAGTTACATAGTCGACGCCGGTCTTGTTGGTCGGCAGGCAGGTAGTGTAGGCGGCGACGCCTCCGGCCGTCTGGCGGTTCCAGGTCCCGGCACAGATCTGGCCGGTAGTCGGATTGATGTCCGCGATCTGGTTCGGGCCGGGACTATCCGAGATGCCCCAGGTATAGGCGCTTACGCTGACCGTGGCGCTGGTGCAGCTCTTTGCGGTGGGCGAGTTGGTGTTGCCGGTTTCACCATAGGGGACCGAAAGGCCGGTAGTGTTTGGCAGCAGGGTGATGCTGGCGATGGCAGTGTTCTTGGCCCCGTATCCCAGGTTGTTGCAGAAGTTTGCAGCAGGATTGCGGGTGCAGCCGGTAACGGCAAGATCGAAAGGAAGGGTGAGACAAAACACAAACGCAAGAATCAGATACCGCCGCATGAAACCTCCCCGCCGCAGCATGGCTGCCCCGACGGTATGTACTGCCACTTCACTGCAAATCTTTGCCTGAAATGTTCCTCATGAGTGTAAAGCAAAGCAGGGGTGACTACCTAGCGGGGCGCCAGCGGTGACCGCGTACAACCTCAGCTGCCAATCGCGGGGGGTGCCTCGCGCCTGCAGTTGTATCCTTTCCACGCCGCCCGGGTGTCACTGCCTGTTGTGGTTCTCAAGGGCCGCTAGTATTTCGCTTGAGCAGGACGGGTGCAAGCAGTCACAATGTCTGCATAGTCTTGAAAAGATAACGATTTCCAACCGGGGGCATCCATGAAATTGAAGTATGTCCCGTGTCTCGACGGCATTCGTGCGGTCGCGCTCGGAATTACCTTCGCGGGACATGCCGGACTCGGGTCATTCATTCCTGGAACGTTTGGCGTCACCATTTTCTTCTTTCTCAGCGGATACCTGATCACCAGTCTGCTGCGAGCGGAATGGTCGGAAACCCAGGACATATCGCTGCGAAAGTTCTACTATCGGCGGGCCCTGCGCATACTTCCGCCGCTCTATATTATTCTCGCGCTCGGATGGACCCTGGACTCCTTCGGGATACCCGTCCACCAGGGAACAGGCTTCGCGTTAGTTTCCATCCTGCTCTACTTCTACAACTACGCGATGCTCACCAAACTTTCTTTGGGTGGAATCCCCGTCGGCTTTTCAGTCTTCTGGTCGCTGATGGTCGAGGAACACTTTTACCTGATTTTCCCTTTCATTTATCTGCTTGTCCGAAAAATCGCTTGGCCCACTCGCTACCTGGTAAACGCGCTGATAGGGGTGAACATCATCGTTCTCATCTGGCGCATTGTATTGATCTATGTGTTCCATACCCCGGCGAATACATATGGATGGGCCTATCTTGCGACCGATGCACGCTTCGACAGCATACTGTGGGGCTGCGTGCTGGCGGTTGGCGCAAACCCCTGGGCTGGCGATAAGAACAGGTTTATGGGACACAATCCGGGCCGGATTGCCTTAGCCAGTCTGTTCCTGCTGGCTGGTGTCATCGCATTGCGAAATCCGGATTTCGCCTATTCGATCCGTCCCACGCTGCAGGGTGTCGCGCTCATGCCCATTTTCTACTATCTGGTCGCTGTCCCCGGAAGCAGATGGGCCCGGCTTTTGGCCTCGCCACCTTTGCGCTGGCTCGGACTTGTTTCCTACACCATGTATCTCACGCATGATTGGATCATGCAGTCACTGCGCATCTGGCTGCCTGGTCATTTAGCAATCACTGCTGTTTGTGCCCTGGCACTCAGCGCCCTTCTCAGCGAGGCTGTCCGGCGTGGCGTCGAGAATCCTATCCGACGCATCAAGCGCCGGAAACATCTTGAAGCAGGCCTCGCTGCCAACCCGGCGTGAGAGTACCTACTGCATGTATTCCTGGAACCAGTTCAACGCTCGCTCGAGAACGTCGCGCCGATGTTCCGGCAGACGGAAGGCGTGGCCTTCATTGGGATAGACGACCAGCTTCGTCGGTACGTTTTCAGCCTTGAGGGCGTGCCAGAACTCGAACGATTGCGGCGACGGGCATTCGCCATCGCGATCGCCGACGACCACCAGGGTTGGCGTTTTCACATTCTTGATGAATTCAATGGCTGAGCTTTTCGCGTAGACCTTCGGATCTTCGTAGACGGTCGCGCCAAAGAACGGGGTCATCCACTGGTCGATGGAATTCTCGCCATAGTAGCTCTGCCAGTTGGCTATGCCGGCTCCGGCGACGGCTGCGTGAAAGCGATTGGTCTGGGTCACGCCGAACATGGTCATGAAGCCGCCGTAGCTCCAACCGGTCAGGCCGAGGCGCTTGTCGTCGACGGGGTACTGCTTCTCAACAGCATCGACGCCGGCGAGAACGTCGCGGAGATCGCCGTAGCCGAAGTCCTTGCGATTGGCTGCAGTAAATTTCTCGCCTTCGCCATAAGAGCCGCGCGGATTCGGCATCAGCACGAAGTAGCCGAGCGCGGAGAAGGGCACGCCGCCGTAGCCGACGCCCGGCCAGCGCGGCAGGACTGCGGACGACGGGCCGCCATGCACCATCACGATCATGGGGTACTTCTTCGAGGGGTCGTAGTTGGCGGGTTCGATCAGCCATCCCTGCACATTGAAGCCGTCATTCTTCCAGTCGATCGAGACGGCTTTTCCCCAGGATGGTTTCAGATCGGCGTTGACCTGGGTGACGGCCTTGGGTGTCGCCCCGGCTTCGAGTTTAGTTACGAAGACTTCGGGCGCGTGATCAAACGATGTGTGAATGAAGGCGGCGGTGCTGTCTTTTGCGACGGACAGGCTCAATTCCAGGCGGCCGTCGCCGATGGAGGCCGGCAGCGTGAAGAGCGCGGAGCTGGTCATGGAAGAACCGTCAAGCCGGGCGTTGGATACGCGGCTCATTCCATTACTTACGCTGCTGACGATCAGGCTGGTGTTGCTGGTCCACTCCATCCACGCAGGACTGTCCTCGCCTTTGGCCGTCAGGTTGACGGGTGCACCGCCCGAGGCCGGAATCACGTAGAGATCGCCGCCGGTCGCACCCTGGTCGGACATGAGTCCACCGATAAAGGCGATCTTCGTGCCATCCGGAGACCACCTTGGTACAGCGATCTGCAGGCCATGCATCGGGCCTTCGACGGTGGCTGGATCGAGCAGCGCACCCGGATCGAAGGCGGCACGGCCATTCAGCTTTGCCGGAGGTGCAGAGCCACCTTCGGTTATGACCGGCTGGGTGTACAGCCTGGCCACCCACCAGTTGTTCTCCCCCGGCGGCGGGGCGGCGACGTACGCGATCTTGCTGCTGTCAGGCGACCAGTCGAATTCGTACACGCTCAGGTCGGTCGGGGTGACGGGTGTGACCTGCCCTGTAGTTGCATCGACGGCGGCCACACGCTGTACCTCCAGTCCTTCGACACCAATGACGCCAGCCGGCGGCTTCATCGCGTCGAGCGCGCCGGAAGGCCGCGTGGCGCCTTCGGTGTATAGCAGCCCGAGCTGCTTGCCATTCGGCGACCAGGCGAGTTCATGCGCATAGCCATGCAGATGGGTCAGCTGTTTCGCCTTTGCTTTCGGCTCGCTGAGATTGGCGACGAAAATGTCGTCCTGCGTAACCTTGCCTGCGCCCGGCTTCACTTCGCCCGCTGTGGAAGCGCAGTCTGAAAGGAAGGCCAGCTTTTGCGAGTCGGGAGAAAAAGCGATGCTGCTGCTGGAGCAGCCCGAACTTTTACCTGCAGTCATGACCCTCTGGGGATTCTTTCCTTCAGGACCAGCCAGCAGGATCTCACTGTCGTTACCGCCAATCACCCATGCCAGGTGTTTGCCGTCCGGCGAAAGCGCGGTCTGCGAGATGTTGCGCACCTTCTCGAGCGAGCCAAGCAACTGGGTGATCCGCGGGTCGCTCTTGGGCGTGGCTGTGGCGGCTTCCTGTGCACTTGCGGGTACTAGTGAAGCGAGCGAGAGGGCGATCGCCAGGGTGCAGCCCTGGCTGGCAGCAGAGTTCATTCGAAAGTAGACAGGCATCCCGAAGATGCTATCAGGGTGGGGTGATTGCGAGAGCGCCCGCCCGCGGGATGGAGATCTCTCCACTCCGCTGCGCTTCGGTCGAGAGGGCAAGTCATGCGCTGCGTTCGGTCGAGAGGAAAAGTGGATTGGGTATGAAGCGTGCGAACAACGGGAGCATCCGTGCCGAAGGCACTCTCGCCCGTACGGCCAGTATTAGTGGAGGAGGCTGTTGCTGTTCCACTCGTCGACGACGATGCCCAGGTCGTTGAGGACTTTCATGGTGGTCTCTTCCGTGCGGCGGACCTGGGCGCGGTCCTGCCGCTTGGCTGCTTCCGATTCTTCTACCGCGACCACCCGGCCGTAGGGCCAGGAGTAGCTGGGTATGGCCGCCAGGGCATCGGGAAGGTCAGTGAGTCGAACATCAATAGTCTGCTTGCGCGCGGCTGCGGGATGCAGCAGGGAACTTCCGCCGTCCAGAGGGCTGCCCGTCGAGGGAGGAAACATGATGCGGAGTTCCACCGTGTCGCGATGGACCGTGAGGAACGGGTTAGCCCAGCCATCCGCCGAATGGACGGACAGGTAGCGTCCCTTGGAAGGCGGCGGTACCAGGTTCACTTCTTCGCGGTCGGCTTCTTCCTTTTTCGCCAGTTGTTGTGCCTGCTGCTGACGCTCGATCCGCGCCTGCTGCTCCGGCGATAACTGCGGCGTGCCGGCGTGATTGCAACCGGCCGCGACCAGGGAAAGAGCCAGGGCCAGGAGGCTGCGAAGGGAAGCAAGGCGTAGCGGGTTAGAAGGCATCATGATTCCGGAGAGTCCTGCCTCCAGCATAGCAATGCGGCCTCGGTGCTCTGCATCGCGATGGTGGCGGATCCATGCAAAATTGGTGAAGGGACCAGCACCGGTACCTGTCTAACGTCCCGGCCAGACGGCTGGACGCTTCTCGAGAAACGCGCGTGTTCCTTCCGCCTTGTCTTCGGTGGCACAGGCGAGTCCGAAGCGGGCAGCTTCCATTTCGAGTGCAGCCGCCAGGGGCAGGTCATACCCGGCGTTCACCAGCTCGATACAGCTCCGAACAGCCAGAGCCGACTGGGTCGCGATGGTAGTCGCAATGGCATGTGCACGCGGCAGCAGTTCCGCCGACGGAACCACTTCTTCAACCAGGCCGATCCGCAGTGCCTCTGCAGCAGGGATCATGTCCCCGGTTAACAGCAGCTTAAGGGCCGTACCTTTGCCTACCAGCCGCGGCAGACGCTGCGAGCCGCCATAGCCGGGCACCAGGCCCAGCTTCACCTCCGGCTGGCCGAATCGGGCGCTCTCACTAGCAATGCGGAAGGTGCAGGCCATGGCGAGTTCGCAGCCGCCTCCCAGGGCAAAGCCGTTCACAGCAGCGATCACCGGCTTGCCACAGTTTTCGATCAGGTCGAAGACAGCTTGACCTCGGGCCGAGATGGCCTGGCCCTGCGTCGCACCGGCCTGGGCCAGTTCGCTGATGTCCGCCCCAGCGGCAAAAGCTTTTTCGCCGGCACCCGTAAGGATCACGACCCGCACTGACGGGTCGCTGCTGATGGCCAGGAACGCGGCTTCCAGGTCATCGAAAAGCGCGCGGTTCAAAGCATTCAGCACCTTGAGCCGGTCCAGTGTGACGACAGCGACGGCATCCTGTATTTCCAGGCGAAGATTCTCGTAAGCCACGATGACGAACTCCTTCTGCCTGAGCGTTTCAGGCCTCTCGCGATGGTACCCTTGTAGCTCATGATCAAGGGCATCACGTTCGTCCGCTCGACCAGTACTGCTTCTGTCTATGACGCCCTGACGAGCTTCTTTGACACACTGGGATTTGAGCCTGGCAAGGGCTGGGAGAATGAAGCGAGCCGCGCCCGTCCGTATCTTGCGCCCCTGGCAAACCTGGAGTTTGTGGATGGCATGGCTCCCCTGCCGGCCGACACGCTGGTGGAAGTAACGCAGCTGGACGAGGTGCGGGCCGTTGCCGAAGCGTGGTTGACGAAGAGCCATGGAGCCGACGTGGCGCAACAACGGATCACGCGGATCATTCCGACGGACTGGAAGTCTCGCGCCTTCACGGTCGAGCCGGTGCCGGGCATCATCTTCGGATTCTGGGAATGGGACGATGTGCTGAAAGGCAAGCCGGCCGCGATCGAAGGCGACCTGTCTGCCGGGGGAATGAAGTTCGCCATTGTGGTCGCGCGATGGAATGCCGTGATTACCGACCGGCTGCTGCAGGGATCGCTGGACGGGATCCTGCGCAGCGGCGGCAAGCGGACGGATATCGAGATTGTGCGGGTGCCGGGCGCTTGGGAAATTCCGGATGCTGCCCGGAAGCTCGCAGACACGAAGAAATTCGACGCAGTCATCACGCTCGGCTGCCTGTTGCGCGGCGAGACAGCGCACTATGAAGCCATCTATAACGAAGTGTCACGCGGAATCGGGCAGAGCCAACAGGAATCCGGCATCCCGCATGCCTTTGGCGTATTGACTTGCGAGACGCTGGAGCAGGCGCTGAACCGCGCAGGTGTCAAGGCTGGCAACAAGGGCTTTGAAGCTGCCGTCGCCGCGATCGAGATGGTATCGATCCACCGCAAAATTGAAGCGGGCACATCGCCGGCAGGCGAGGCACGATGAGTCCAGGTTGGCAGATCAGCAAGCCTCCTGCGGCGCCTGCAGTCGAAAGCGAAAAGACCAGCGAGCAGCCGTCCGAGAATGGCATCGATTCAATTATGAATCCTGTCGCTCAGCCTGTAGAAACGACTGCGCTGCCCGCACGCGATCCAAGAGACATTCCATCCCACGACATTGGCCGGACCGCCAAGCCGCTGGACACGCAGCGCCGGCTGCTGAAGACCAAGCCGGAGGTCGCGAAGAAGCGCCGCGCGGTCGCTGCGAAGAAGTCCAGTGACGAATTGGCTGCGAAGCCGCCCGCAGCGATGGTCGTGTCCAAGAAGACCGGCACCCGACGCAAGGGCCGCGAGATGGCGATGCAGATGTTGTTCCAGGCGGACATAGGCAAACAGACGCCGGAGCAGGTGCGCGCCAGCTTCTGGGCTGCGGCTGAAAAGGTCGACCCGGATACACGCGGCTTTGCAGAGGACCTCTTCCGTGTCGCAACGACGCGCGATGAAGAGATCGACGCCCTGATCGAAGCGCACTCCGCCAACTGGCGCCTGCCACGCATGGCTGCTGTCGACCGCAACCTGCTGCGCGCTGCAACGGCTGAATTCCTCGGCTTTCCGGGAACACCGGTGCCGATCGTGATCAACGAGTCGCTGGAGATTGCGCGCCGCTACTCCGCCCCGGAGTCCATCAACTTCCTGAACGGTGTTTTAGACGCCATCTCCCGCAGCCGGCATTAGCCATGCGGGCACCTGTGCCTTTGTCGCTCTAGCTCCCGATGGTCGCATAGGCCTGCATAGCCCGAAGCCTGCCTCATATATTCTGCAGAGACTGCCATGAACCTCGACGAAATCCAGACCGCACTTCGCGACCAGTCACTGGATGGCTGGCTCTTTTATGATCATCATCATCGCGATCCGATTGCCTACCGCATCCTGGGACTGAGCGCGACTGCGCATGTGACGCGCCGCTGGTTCTACTTCATTCCGGCGCATGGCGAGCCGCGCAAGCTGGTGCATCGCATCGAATCCGGGCGGCTGGATTCACTGCCCGGCGCAACGAAACAGGTTTATTCCTCCTGGCAGGAACTGGAAGCGCAGCTGGTCACGCTGCTTGCTGGTGCGACGACAATTGCGATGCAGTATTCGCCGCGCAACGCCATCATGTATGTCTCGATGGTTGATGCCGGGACCGTCGAGGTGCTGCATGAACTGGGAAAGACGATTGTCAGTTCCGCTGACCTGATCACGCAGTTCGAAGCCGTGCTCAGCAAGGACCAGATTGCCAGCCACTTTGAAGCACAGAAGCTCATCGACGACATTCTTGCCGAGGGCTTCAAGACGATCGGGAATCGTGTCCGCTCGGACGGGCAGACCAACGAATTCGCGATGGTCGAATGGCTTTCGAGTGCGATGCGTCGCGCTGGTCTGACCTGGGAGAACGGTCCGAATGTGTCCGTGAATGCGAACAGCTCCGACTCTCACTACGAGCCGACAGCAGCAACGTCGCAGCCCATCCGCGAGGGTGACTTCGTCCTGATCGATATCTGGGGCCGGCTGGATCGGCCCGGCAGCTGCTACTACGACATCACCTGGACGGGGGTGGTCGGCCGCGGCCCTTCTGCGCGGGAACTCGGCGTGTTTGAGGTGGTCCGCAATGCGCGCGATGCTGCCATCCAGGCAATTCAGCAGGCGTACAAGGCCGATGAGCCGATCGAGGGCTGGCAGGCCGACGATGCCGCGCGAACGGTGATCCGCGATGCCGGGTATGGAGAGTACTTTACCCATCGCACCGGCCACAGTATCGCAGCGGAGATTCATGGAACCGGCGCCCACCTCGACAACCTGGAGACGCATGATGAACGGCTGATCCTGCCGCATACCTGCTTCTCGGTGGAGCCGGGCATCTACCT